>JAEXHR010000164.1 GCA_023449855.1 Pseudomonadota bacterium
ACGATATTCCGGTCGGTGTATGGCGGGATATCGACGCAGCCTTATTGGAGCGCGGCATGGCGATAGAGAGGGTGCGCAACGAGCTTGCGCGCGCGATGGCGGGCTAGGCTCCCACGCTGATGGAATAACGGCGAGGTAGCTCAGTGGTCGAGCGGACAGCCCCTCATTGGGGCTGCTTAGACGGGCGGTTCGAATCCACCCCCTCGCCGCCCTCCCTGCCATCGGGTAGAATGGCGGGATGCTGAAACTCCGCAAGGTCACCGGCCACATCCACGCACAGAACGCCTATCGGGTCGTCATGACGCTCGATGACGGGTCTGACCTGGAAATTGGCTCGATTGGCCTGCAAATCGGCGCCGGACAGCGGCAGTTCTGGAAATGGGGATTGGACACGGTTTTGCCGCAACAAACCTTCCGAACCGATGGCGAGGCCGCGGACCGGGACGGTGCCATGGCGCAGTTCAAAGCCATGTGGGAGCAGTTCACGTCCGACCCGGAGCGGTTGTCCGCCTTTCTTGCCGATAAGCTCAGGCGGGCTTAACGCACCTTCGCCGGCAACGGCTCCTTGCGCAGGATAGATTTGATCTCGCTGATGCCGTCCTGAACGGCTTCCAGTCGGGTTTCGACCCGGGTCAGGCGCGTGCCCTGCTCTACTGAGGTGGGAGCCGCCGCGGTCATGGTTCGCTCAAGAACCTCGATCCTCGAATCCGTCTTGGATGCCCACCAGATTGCGGCGCCTGTTTGGCCCGTAAAGGTCACCAACAACGTCACCAGAAGAGCCACGGGCACCTTCCTGTCCACGTGCCAACGTTCATCGCTCTTATCTATCACGGCTGCTGGTGCTTTCGGTTGGGTCATTAGCGCTCTTTCCGATTGAAGAACATCTGAGCGACGCCAAGAACGGTTCCGCTTCCGAATATGGATGCGATGATGAGACCGCCCCACTCGCCTACGGAGCCTTTAACGGGCAGCGTGGATCCCCATCCCAGCATCGTGTCCCAGACGACGACCTTCCACTCGTAGGCCATCCACGGCAGCGCGAACCCGCCTATCAGGAACATCAGGAATGGGCTTTGGCCGACTGCCGTGAGGAACTGAACCCTCGTCTCGCCTTCCTTCGTCACGCCTGCCACAAGGGCCTTGGCGACATCTACGTCACCACCAACGCGCGCCGTCGTGATCTGGACCTTGGCGTCATAGTATTTGTTCGTGAAGTTGTTGATGCCGCCGGTAATCGCTGGGATCGCTTGAATGAAGGCGAGGATGGCGGTCAGCATCTTAGGCCGCCTTCCGGCTCTGCCAGAACGCGATGGCGGCTTTAGCCAGCGCCGTCACGGTGACGATCTGCAAAGCGCGCTGCGGCCCCACCAGAGGCGACAAATCGATGCCAGACAGCATAGCAAGCAGATCAGGGAGCAGCGAAACCACCCCCATCGCCATGCCCACCAGCACCGTGATCCAGTCGTAGACCCACTTGAAGAATGCCAGAGCCTTGGCCTTGATGGTCGCGATCATTTTGTCCTCTTGAATATGCTGGCGATGGACACAAAAAAAGCCGCCCAAGAAGTGGACGGCTGAGGAGCGGGAGAAGTCGTTACAGGCGGCGCTGGTTTCGGTGCCGGTAGATCGTTCACCACGGGCTTCAGCGCGTCCACGGCAGCTAGACGGCGGATGATCGGATCGTTCCCGGCCATCAAAGCCCTGCGATCCGCCATGCCATTCGTGCCGCCATTCCAGAGCCGAACGCAGCCCTCGAAATCCTTCGCATCGGCTTTGATGTTGAGCTGCTTCCAGTCCCAGAACGCAGCGCAAACTTCCGGCTGAACATCGTACTTGCAGGCCAGTTCGGGATTGTTCACCAGATCCAGCTTTGCGCGCTTGCCGACCTCCTCATAGCCGTTACGGCCCGTCACCTGTGGTCCGCCGCGGCCGATGAAAAGCGACCCATCCGATGTCCCGGCCCGGTTGCCCATCCGGTTGCCGTAAATGTCGTCGAAGGCCTTCTTCTGCCAGCCTGTTGCAGAGCCGTATTTCGCCCTGACCGCGGCGGCCGAGTTGAATCTATTGGGCCATACCTGGGCCATACGCTCCGCGGTGTAGTTGATATTCTCCGTAAGGTTGCGGATCGTGAACCCCCCGCATTCGTGTTCGATATTGGCGAAGAAATACGCCAACCGATCGCGCGTCTTGTTGATCCCAGCCGCGGTCAGCACACTCTGTTTGCGAACAAAAGCGTCCAGAACCTCTTGCGGCGCATCAGGAAACATCTGTCGCATCGCTGCGCCAGTTAGCTCGATCATTGGATTTCTCCGATGTTGTGGGATCAAAAAATGCCGCGTGGAGGCGGCTGTCATTTCGAAGATTTCAGAGTGTCAATTTCAGCCTTCATCTCAAGAAGAAGAGACTTTAGCTCTCCTACCTCCTGCTCGTGTCGATCCTGCAACTGACCAAGACCACACAGAGCAGCCGCTCCTTGACGGTCGTACATCATCTTCCACATCTTGGGGTCTTCAAATCCCGTTGGCACGTGATCGGGATCGTCATCGCCACGAATGACAAACTCCGGGAAACTCTTCCCCCACTCCTGAGCCAGCGCGCCGAACTCATAGCACTTGGCGAGATTGTTGTAGTATGTGCCTGCCCGAAGCCCCCTCACTCTCTCAAGGACATTGATGGGGGTGAACTCAGACTTGGCGCGCGCGTCGGACAGCGTTGTCCAGGTTGAACCATTGAGGGTCATGTACTGTCCGGCGGAACGAGCATTGTTTGTGGCAACGCCGCAGACAGTTCCATTCATGAATAGCTGCATCTCCGATGCGCCGAACCCAGCGCGGGTGATATGCACAAAGCCACTATTCGTTTGAATGTCGTCTTCGTTGTAAAGCTGCCCAGCAGCTCCATAGAAGGAATAGTTTGCGACCGTCCCGTTTTGGGCCTGAGCAAAGACCGCGTAGTTCGTCTGCACGGTGCCGGTGAAGCCGGCATTGATGAAGGATCCACCGATAGCCGTTTGGATGATTGTCCCAGTGCTATCGTTGACAACCTCTCCTCGAATGCCAGATGCGCTTTGGATAATCGCACCCGAAGTAGACCCCGTTCCTTGAAATCCAGCCCGGCCATAAACGCCGAACTGAGATGCAAGGGTGCCAGCATGGTTATATCCGGTCGTATTAACCGAGACGGCCCAACCTAGCACGCCATAGCGGTTGCCGGTGTCCGTCACGCCTGCCGGAATGTTGTTATACGCGTTTGCTGCCGAAATTGCCCAGCTGCGGTTGAGACTATTCGACGAGATATTGTTGAACACCTCCCAGAGCGAATTGTCGTTGTTTTGGTAAGGAGACCCAGTAGTCCCAGTCCAATATGACGAGACACGAAGGCCGCAAGTCGTGGACCCCTTGTTATTGATATGGACAAGAGCAGCCGGAGAGAACGTCACGGCATCGTCTGTAATGGCGATCCGTTGCCCGCTCGTCAGGAAAGTCGTGGACTGTAGAAGCGTCGCGTTGGTGAATGTGCCGCCGCCTGCGCCATTTGACGCTGCAGTAAGCCTTCCCTTCGAGTCCACAGTGATGCTGGCGTTGGTGTACGAGCCCGGCGTAACCGTCGTGTCCACCAGCATGGCGCCCGGAATGGTGCCGTTGCCGCTCGCGGTGCCAGTGATGGCCGGAGAAGCCAGCGTCTTGTTGCTCAGCGTGACCGATGCAGAGTTCTTCGTCGCATCCGAAGTGTTGTCCACATTCCCAAGGCCAACATCGCCTTTGACGATGCCGGTTGGAGAGTTGATCACCGGAGACGTCAGGGTCTTGTTGGTCAGGGTTGCAGTAGCCGCGTTCTTGGTCGCGTCGGAGGTGTTATCGACGTTACTGAGCCCGACATCTGCCTTTACAATTCCTGTTGGGCTGTTGATGACAGGGCTGGTCAAGGTTTTATTTGTGAGCGTCGCCGTGGCGGCGTTTTTCGTGGCATCGCTCGTATTATCGACGTTGCCAAGACCGAGCGTGACACGCTGCGCTGCGGCGTTAGCATCATCAAGCAAAGCCTTCCCGGCTGCCGTCAGATCGTAGGTTGCTGCGGTATTCAGTCCGGTAAACTGAATGCCTTTATCCGGCGCTGAGGTCAGGCTCTTCAGGGCAAGCAGATTGCCACCAAAGATATTTTCGTACGTGATTTTGCGCGTGCTGGCCCCATCGATCGGGATGACATCCCCAGCGGTCGGAGAAGTCGCCTCGGGCAGATCAATGATACGTTTATCGACCATGTTTAGACTCCAGCGTAGAGGATCGCGCTGGTGACCAGCGTTGGTTGAATGAGGGAGAATGCTGTCCCGCTGCCGGCAACTTCTGTTGCGTTCGGCTGCCCTGCTCCTCCAGGAGCGGACGAAATTGTGATGCCGGTCGTGGCCGGTCGGGTCGGATAGCGCGTATGGGATGGGTTCGATCCGAACCAGTATTCCGACAAACCCGCGCCGCTCGCTGCGCTGGTCAGATTGTCAGGCCCGTAGGTGTGAGAGTGCCCCTGATCATTCAGATAAACCGCATGGTTGTGCGAGGGCATGTTCGAGCTGGTCAAGACACGAAGCTCTGCACCTATCCCAGCCCCGAAATTCCCCGTCAGCCGACCAGAATCCGAACCTCCGAGGGCGCCGTAAGTTGCCGCCACGCGACCGCGCATATCGAGAATGCCAAATGTCGTCGTGCCATTCCCGTTGTTGTACATCGGGTTGCTAGCGGCGATCTGGGTCTGCGCGAAGGCCCAAAGGTCGGCATAGACCGCCCGAGATAGGGTCTGACCGTAGCAAAGAACCCATCCCGGAGGAGCCGTCGTCCCGGTCCAAGGCAATGGCCCCAATCCGATCGGCAGCACGCCGATAATCGGCTTCGTTGCTGCGATACCCACCGCCGTCTTGTAGAAACCGAACGTCGGATCAGAATTGAAAGCCAATGCCGGCGCCGAAGCGGAGCCATCCGCCAGTTTGAGAGGCCCGGTCATCGGAGCCACACCAGACCGCATCAGGCGCTCTGTCAGCCCACTGGATAGGTCTTCCAAGGGCGGGTTGTGCTGGCTCGGCTGGATCGTCTCGCCGTCTTCGGCCAGATAGCCAACCGGCAGCGTATGTACGCCGTTAGCGTCTGATGGCATTTATGGTGTTCCCATAGAAAAAGCCGTCCTGAGGCGGCTTGGAAGGCTGGTCGAAGTCAGATAGATTCAACGGATGCAGACCCTGATGAAGATCGCCCAATTTCTGGTGGCCACAGCCGTCATCGGCTCCAACATCAAGTGGCAATGGACGCCCAACGGGTATGCTGCGGCGCTCGTTGCGTTCTTCGCCGCGCTCTTCATTGGCGCCATCCCCATCATGATCAGTGACCTCGTGAATCTTGTGAGGCGGGTAAAGATGAAACTTCGCGCCTTGCGAGGATCGCTCTTACGATGGCGTCGCGCGCGTTATCCGGAAGTCCGGGCTGCAAAAGCTGGTTTGCCAGATAGGACTGCACCGGACGCGACATAAGAGCTCGACCGGCGGCGGCCGGCGCGGCGATGCCAGCAGCAGCGGCGCCAAGACCAGAGCCCGCCGGCCCAGCGCCTGCCCCAGCCACGCCGCCGATCATCGACGCGATTGCCTGCATGGTCAGACGCGGGGCGGTTCCCGATTGAGGAAGCGGCGCCATGATGCCGGCGCCTGCCCTTGCCAGTTCCGAAAAATCACCTTGTCCACGAGCATATGCACCGCGGTTCTGAACCGATGCCACATTGCGCAGATTTTGAGGTGTAATCTGGCCTTCAGCAGTGACGGCGCCGGCGCGCGAGGCTGCGTTTTCGATGACCTTTTGCGCAGCATATTCGCGGCGTGCTGTCTGCCAAGCATCGCGATCAATCGGCGAGATCGATCGACCCATGGCATTATCGAGCGCATCTCGCATTCCTCGGAGCGCTTCGGCGAGATCCGGATCGCTCATCCGATTATTCTGCGCTTGACGCGACAAGCGCGAACGCATGGCCTGATATTGCTCGCCTGGCATTGATCCGGCATTCACATGCGGCACAATGTCGTCGATGTAACCTTGGATCATCGCGCGTTGTTGCGACTCCGGAACATTCCGGTAATTGCGAACAGCGGTCGTTAGGTCTGTGATGAAATCGTTATCTGGCGTCAGAGCGTTTCGTGCAGATAAGTTACGAAATTGCTGACCAAGCCGATCGTTATTGGCAAGGAGCACATCCGGGCTGGCGTCCGCACCGCCGCCTGCCCGGCGCATCGCGGCGCGCGTGAACTGCTCCTGCCCTTCCTGCTGCATGCGAGCGGCCTGAGCTCCACTGCCCGGAGCATCGCCAAGAACGCTTTCGGCATATTGCAGGCTCTTGTTGCCTGTCCGCTGCCCGGCAGTGAGGGACGTGACTCCCTCGCCTTGCAGAATGTCTACGAGACGCTGGCGAGATGGATCGCTTGGCAATGGTGTGACAACGCGTCGAGCGCCTGCCATAGCGGCAGGAGCAGCCAGAGCACCGCCAGCGCGCGCCCAAGGCTCAAATGCTGTGCCTTCGGTCGCCTGCCCCGCCGCCTCACTGGTAATTGCCGGCGCGACAACATTACGGAGCATCTTGGCGCCTAGAGAGCCGGGTCCACCAATGACACCAGGTGCGAACTCGCCGATCGTCTGGGCGTATTTCCCCGCGGTCGTCTGAGGCTTGTAAAACTCGCCCGTAACCCCCTCGACAGCCTTCGTAATACTGTCGCTGGTCGGGATCTTGTTTAGAATCGACTGACCGTCCGCCACCGGCGGCTGGTACGGCTTTATGCCAACTTTGTCGCTGATATAGGCCTCCGCGGCACGAAGGCCCTTGGCTCCGAGGTCGGTGATGTCGCCAACCAGGCCGGCAAGCCCGATCGCACCTCTTGCCAACCCGACACTGCCGCTCTTGGCAATATCCGCCGCGGTACTCACTTCCGGAGTGGCTGGCGCGCCCGGCTGAACCCGTATCTTCTGAATTTCGCCAGCGAGAATGCGCGCGCCGTCCGCGTCCCCGGCAGCATCAGCATTGATCAGGGCCTGAGAGAGCTCTTCGAGACTAGCCATTACCGACCGTATTTCTTGAGCAAATCATCAACCGATGGCGCGGACTTAGGCGCCTCCGGCTGCGGATTAGTGGCCGAAGGATTTGCGAGACGCGCCCGGCCGCGGTCGATACCCTGTTGGACGATCTCTCGATAGTCGCTGAGCGCTTTCTTGAATGCTTCGGTCGAAGTCGCCGTGTTCATTCGCGTGATGGCGGCGGTAGCCGCTCCGCCTTCAGCGTTAGACAGCGAACCAAGACCACGCATCTGCTGAATGGCTTGGAGGAAAGCTCCGCTCTTCGCTTGCTCCACAAGATTCTGGAAATCGTATCCACCAGTGCCAGGAATCACATTTCCAAGGGATGTTAGTCCAGTGCCCCGGCTGAGATATGGGCTTTGCTCGATCTGATCGAGGATCTTAATTGCGTTCTGACCGGCCTGGATGTCGCCAGGCGCCGCAGCAACCGCCTTACCCTGAGCCTCTCCGATTTCACCGGCGCGTTTTGCGCCAGCAATGTCTTTCGGCACGCGGCCAACCATTTGACCCGACTTGTTGTCGTAAAGGATGGTTTCGGTTCCTGCATCAACCTTTGTGACGCCAGCGTTCACTTTCACGCCCTTCGTATCGAGCTGCTTAAACGTGCCATCCTTCCCCACCACGCCAAGGACATCATTGCCTTCGGCGTCCTTGCCGTAAATCGGGTTGAGCCCGTACTCGACGTCGCCGCCATTCCTCGATTTGTCGATCTTGGCGCGCGTGAGCTCTATCTGCGCCTGCCGCAGTGGATCATTTGCCTGCTGATCAGCCTCAAGACGCTGCTTCAACATCGTGTTGACGACGGTTCGCTGGCCTTCCGAAAGCCAGGGGTTACTGGCGACCTGCATCAGAACCTGCAACGAAGGCCCGGAGGAGCCGCGTACAGCCTCCGCAGTTGGTAAAGCGCCCTGCGCCGGAGCAGCATTTGCAGGCAACTCAGCGCCGTCGTCCGCGGTTGCAACCTGCATTGCAGGAGGAGTCTTCCCGCCAATGAACTTATGATCACCGATCATCACGCCAGGCTGCTGGGCCCAAGTCGGCATTGAGCGACCAAGCGCGGCCTGCAGTGTCGGCTGAATGAAATTCTTAGCCCCGTTCGTCGGGTCATTGCCGAAATAGGCGCTGTCCAGCGCAGCCGAAGCGTCCTTGTAGGCTTTACTGTTCGGATCGATCGCCGCCATCTTGGCGCGCCCGGCTTCAGTGTTCCATGGCTCGAACTGGTTCGGAGCTCGAACCACGGCGCCGGCAGTGTCGCCGCCATAGTTTCCGGCGGCAGCGCGGTTTTTGATGACGCTGGCGACAGCGTTCATCCCAACCGGACCCTGATTGCCAGCCTCGGCGATAACAGTGCGAATGGCAGCATCACGATCGGCGCCAGATGGCGGATCGAGCGGAGACGGCTCATCATTGCTGTAGATGCGATTCGCAGAGAGATTCGTCGGTGCAGATAGGGCCGGGAGGGCCGGCAAGCCGCCCATAGGAGAGGTTGTCGCTGGCGTTGCGGTAGGCGATCCGCCGCCGCCCAATGCCGCAACGATCTGAGAATATGCATCGTTACCTGAAGCCGCGCCCGCGGCCTGAGCAACATTCGCCTCATCCGTCATCTGCCGTGCGATGAACGCCTGTCCGAGCGCATTGAGACCTTCACCGACATTCTGAGGTGTGCGGCCAAAAATGCGGGCGGCGAGCAAGTCGGCCGATTTGCGACGTGACGCGACGCTTTCAGGCGTTTCGCCTTTTGACGCGTCGAAGGCGAACGATAGCGCCATTTATGCCGCCCCCATCAGGCCGCCAAGGGCCTTTTCATAATTCACGGCCTTATATCCGCTGTCCGTCGTGATAACGGCGTCAGGACGCTTCTTCTCGACCTCCTGCGCCATAAGACCGATCTGCGGTTCATCACTGCCCTTGTAGCGGTAACTGTAGAGGTTCTGACCGTCATGAGTCTTGCCGATCTTCTTGATGTCCTTCTTCAGGCGACGATCAGAAAACTTGAACGCGGCAGCCGAGCCGATACCAAATAGCCCGCCAAGCAAGGCGTTACGGTTCGCACTCTCCGTCTGATATTTCTGCTGTTGCTGATTGAAGTTGTTGTTGATGATGCCAGCAGTGTCAGTCGTAGGAATAGTGTACTGATTGGTCGATCCGAACTGCGGCATTGTCACCTGCGAACCATTCATCAGGCCGATGATCTCGTTCAGCGGCTGATTACGCTCAGTCAGGATTTCTTGCACCGCCTGCCCGCGGCCGGTCAGGGCGAGCTGGTTGTAAGCGTCGTTCTTGCCTTCATTGAAATTCTTGAACTCGGCATTCCATGCCGCAGATCCCGGCGCGATCCCCTGATTAGCCAGCCTGGTCCGCAACGCCTCCTCACTCTGAGCGAACTTCGGATCGAGGCGCTTGGATCCGAGCTCCATCAGCCGGCCCTCGATCGCATCATTGCTCAGATTGACGTTGGTCCCCAGTAGCCCCTTGATCTTCGCGGACTGCTCCACCCCGATCTGCCCAAGGTTTTGCTGTGTCTGATTGTTGAGATCGTAAAGACGCTGCTGTTCCGGAGACAACTGCGTCGTCTGGGTGTAATTCGGGATATCGTAAGTCTGGCCGGTATATGGATCGGTGAATTTCGTCGATCCAGTCTGGCTATAGGTCAGCGAGCCATTGGGCCCAACCTGATTGACATTGTTCAGGCTGGCATTGGCAAGCGCCGTACCGATATTCGTGCCGGTCGAGGCGGCGGCGGTCTGCTTCGGGTCCGGAGGAGTTGGAGCACTTGGAGCGCACATTCAGTTCACCTCAGAAAGTGTAGACCATGGAATGGGCTGCATGTTTGAAGCCCATGCGCTGCCAAATCCTGGCAACACGCAGATCGGTTACGGCCGACACAAGTACCCTCTTCACACCGCGCGCCTGCAGATCTGCCAGAATGAATTTCGCAAGCCGTCGTCCGACGCCGTTGCGGTGAGCCTTCAGTATGAAGATCGTATCTTCCTGCGCGATCAGCTCACTATTATGCATGTCGTTGGTCAGGTAGATGTTGCTGTAACCGATCGGATCGCCGCCAAGCCGGACCACGTAATTAATGATCCGCCCTTCATTCCATCCCTTCACATATTCATCTATGCGAGGGTTGAAGTTCGCGACCGGGATGCCGTCTCGCGTCAATCGTTCCTGCATCTCGCGGTAGTGCGTGGCGTAGAGCGGGAACAACTCTTTCAACGTGACCGATCCCGGCTCGATGCTGAACTCGTAGCTCAAACGACCACCTCGGCCATGTTGAACGTCACATCCGTTCTAACGATCTCGGTATCGAGCGGAGAAAGGTTGCCGCTGGTGATCTGTATCGCTGGAGCGAGAACGTCGCCGTTCTGTGGAGCGGACTTCCAGCGCCCGAAGGACGTTTTCACTTGAGCCCCACCCCACTTACTGACGCCCCAAATGCCGCTGCCCCATGTGTTGCCAAGCGTTACCGGGCTGGACGTAGGCGGGGCCGGAAGGATGACGCGATAGTCTCGCTGCATCGACACCTTTTCGTTCGGATCGAAGGACGATCGCGTGACGACCTTCGCCATTCCCGCTACTTTTCGGCCGGGGGCGCCAAAATCGCTAAACATCGGTGCGTAGACGCCAACATACGGCAATCCGAGATCCAGGCCGGTCACGTTCGCCTCGATCACCTGCCCATTCTTGGTCCCGAAAAACAGTCGATCGTTGAAGACAAGCAGGCACCGTGCTTCCCAGCCGGTGAATTTGCTCCATCCGCCCGTTCGCGTGTTTACGACATAGAGCACGGTTGGCTGACCGACCGTCACAGGGGGCGCCACGATCGCCATCTGGTTCGACGACCAGACCAGTGAGGACCAGCCGTTATCAGGCCGATTGCGCACCTCCGCGTTCCAGATCGTCTCAATCTGAGCCGATACGGCAGACGGCGATAGAACCGCGAAATCCTTCTGCAGGGCTTGAGAGAGCGGGATTGCGCCAATGTCCGTTGAAATCACGATATCACCGCCGGCCCGGAAGTGAGCTCGTTTGCCCAGCGGCTTCCCGATCCGGTAAACGCCAACCTTCGAAAAGGTGCTGGACGACGCGGGGTCTGAGCCTTGGTAGACTGCAACCTCTCCCTCGGTTGAGACGAAGATGCACTGTTCTGATAGGCCGCCGGCGCCGGTCTCAAGCGACCACGAACTGCCGAAGAGAAGCGATCCGCCTCTCGTGAACACGGCACCCAGCGGGAAGACGACCGCAGCGCCTCCGATACTGGCCGCCGGCAAGTACCAGGCGTTCAGCGAATCCTTCTCTACGAAGAAAAGACGCTCCTTGTAGGGCCAGACATAAGAGAGCTTTGTCGGGTCTACCCCGGTAATTGCCGGCGTAGTCGACCACGTGGTGCCGTCATAAACCCGCGGGACATCAACCCCATTTACAGTCCGCAGGTACACGCCGCCTGAAGTCGCAAATTGCGTGGAAATCCAGTCTGCGCCTGCGAGGCCGGAGATATCCGGAGCGATCGGCGAATCCGGGAATAGAAGGATGTTGTCGCCGGTCTCCGTGACCAGTTTGTTCGCTGAATTGTCGATCAGATCATAGGAAAGAGCGGGATTGGTGAAATTGTAGATGGCCGTCGCCGTCGCGGCGAACATCTTTCGATTGTTGCCGTTGGCATACGCGAAAAGGGTCTCAACGGGATCAGTCCCTCCAGTACTGCCGTGCTGGATCGACCCACGCCGAAGGATCGCGCCGGTAGCCGTAGACAGGAAGTTCTCCAGAACCTCCGCTCCGCCCGGCGGCGGTGTCGCAATGTTCGCATTCGCAATGAGCCCGAGCGTCGGCGCGGGAATGCTGGCGGACTTATAGACCGTCGGCTTTTGTGCTGAGGGCCTTGCGGGCGCGCGGCGTGCTGCGAGAACCTTCACGGGAACCTCATCGCATCGTCCATGCGAGCAAGATCGGCCAAGGCCGTCTCAAACTCTGCGAACTGATCCTGATAATCGGCGCCTAGCTGACGACGCCAGCGCCACAGAGCGCCCTTCTCGATCAGAATTTCCGGCACCGCCGCCACGTCGCCATCCGCAGCCCATGACGTCCCACCGCCGCACCAGTACAAGCTCTGATAGGTCACTGCCGCTTGCTGGCTCGTCGGCAAGTATGGCCAGAACGCTACTGTCTGGCCTTCCAATCGCGCATAGCGCGGCGTCCCGACGCTGGCCGGCAGGCTGTTCCATTCGTCAGCACTGAGGCCCGTTCGGATGACAGATCCTGCCGATTTGATTGAGGTGCCAGGAATAACCCGGCCAAAATCCGTTGGGAGCGCAAAACGATCGTTCGCTCCGGTTCCTGTCACAGCGCCAGTCTTGCGAAGCGCCCCCCAATTGGCGCGGCGCGCGACCTCTTCACCCGCCTCCTCCGTAAACCTAACGATCTTCATCGCATCCGGATCGGAGCTCGACTTCACCTCGGAAGGGACCGCAACGCCGACGTTCACGGCGATGTTGCGGGCGATCGTCAGCAGGCTCATGGCGTGATCCCCTGAACCCGAACCGAGGTGTTGCTGTATCTGGCACGGTCATCGCTGACCTTGAGCGCATTCATCTCGCCGTCGAGAAGCGCGCGGGTCGCCTGCGCCAGCTCAACATCCTTGAGGAACTTCGCAGCCTCCAGCCCAACAGCGTAAAGATAGACGTCCGGCGCCTCATCAAGCAGCCAGTTGGTCGCCGTTGGCGATGATGTCAAAGTCGGCAATTTCGCGTAATACTGGATGTCCCGGTCGCCCGAATATCCCTTGATGTAGATGCTCGTCCCATCGATTGAGTAACGCGACCACGCTGTGCCCCAGTTGCGGGAATCCGCCAGAGCACCAGAGTTGTACCGATAACCGTTCAAACCATAGAGATTGATCATCTCCAGAAAATCGACCGGCAGCGCTGCGACGCCACCGGTGAAGGTGAGCGTTGATGTAACGATCTGCTGACGGCATCGAAGCTGCTTGTTCAACCATGACTCTGCCGCCTGCGTGAGACGCGGCATCACGTCCGAAATGTCCCGATTGCCAACATGATCGCCAACAGCAAGCCTGAGGTCGAGATAGTCGGCGAACGCGCCCATCAGACACGCCCCTCTTTCGTGCGCCAAGCGCGGTTTTCGCCGTCGTTCAGCCAGCGCTTGACGAACCGGTCGTCGCCCTGTGAATGCGCCTCAGCGAGCCCGCTAGCGTGAAGGATGTTTAGCGGGATGGACGCGACACGGTGCCAATCGCCACGCCACGCTTGATCAGCGGCATTCCGCACGGCCTCATTCTCGGCCATGGTGGCTTCGACGGGGTAGTCGGTACGAAAGACCGTCTTTTCCCCGTCGAAATACGACCACACGGACCGACCCGTGACGGGATCGTGCTCCATCAGCTCAAAGCCGTTCTCGTCACGGATTGTCATGCTTACTTCTCGCCCGGGAGCGGATCGGCACGTTCGCCCTTGCCTTCGGCAAGGAGCTGCTTGGCCGCTTCGAGCGGCAGATCAACCACGGTGCCGGCCGGGCAGCGGTTGCCGTCGGCATCCCAGGTGTCATAGAGCAGCTTGATCGGCGCCTTCGGCTCGTCTTTTGCCGCCTTACGGGACGCCGCCTCCGTCGAACCGCCAGCGACGCCTGGCGAGTTGCCAGAAATTTCGTTCTTCTCGTCTGCCATTCCATTTCTCCAAAGTGAAACGGGCCGCCGAAATGGCGACCCGCAGGTTACTGCCCCAAAGGCTTGGATCAGGTGTTCGAGAACGGCGTTGCGACGGTGCCGCTCTGCGTGAGCGAGCCGTCAACGCGCCACAAACCGGAGGCGACGTCGCGGAGAACGAGCTTGTCCCCCTTGAGGCCGCCCTTGGTAGTCCCGTTCAACGAGATCGTGTTGGTGTTGGCTGCGGTGCCATAACCATTGACGGCGCCGCCGGCAGTGGGCGCGAGCAGCAGAACGCCAGACATGACGTCCGTCCCGCTCGTCTTGATGATCACGTTGTTCGACGTGACGCTGGTGCCGATGAACACTTCGATACTCGTTCCGCGGCCAGCAGCCGGCGGAAGAGTGAGCGTGACGCCAGCGGCGTTGTTGACAACCACGCCACCATCGCCGTGGCGATGCTGGCTGAGATTGGTGGAGGCCGTAACGGCAGTAGTGGTATATGCGACCATTGTCGGTCCTCCTCTTAGGTCGATGCAGTGAGACCGAAGAGGTCAGCGGCAATGCCGAGGCCCTTTTCGTTCTTCACCTTCAGAGTGCCCTCGCCGATGATCACGCCCTTGTCGGCGTCGCCGGTCTTGGCCAGGTTCTTGTCCTCCTGGATCTTGCGGAGCCATTCGAACTCGATCATCTCGGGATCGACGAAGATCGCATTGCGCGACGGCGTCAGGTCATTGGGATTGCCGACCATGACGCGGTTCGGGTGGATCATCACGGTGCCGAACGGGCCTTCGTAATAATCCGCCGTGGCGACGATCGTATTGCGCTTGCCGCCGCTCGACACCGCATAGCGGAACGATGCAACATTGGTGTCCGACATGAAGGTCACGAAGACCGACTTGACGTAGGGCGATACGAAGACGTGCCTGTAGTTGGCGCCGCTCGAATAGCCTTGCTGCATGATGTTATCGAGAATGGCCTTGGTGAACGCGCGCTGCGTGCCGGCGGTCGGGGCGACCGTCAGGCCCGTGCCCGAGTTGAAACCACCATTCGAGCCGCCAGAGCCGCGCGAAACGTTCGTGACGATCCACGTCGGAAGCGCACCGAGCTGACGCGTGGCGCCGCCGCCGGATGCCTGGTTCGACACCAGCGCATATTCGACGTCCTTGCGGATCTCGACGCCCTTCTTCAACTTCTGGTACTTGCGCTTCTGCACGTTGCCAGCTTCAGAAACCACCTCCTGGGTCTTGGAGATGATCCAGTCCTTGCGCAGGATCTGCGTGTAGTTGCCCATGCGTGCTGGCGGCGTGATGGCGCTGAAGTTGTATTCCTCGCCTTCGGGCACAATGTTCGGGCCGGGCGCGGCGAGATCGTCGGTCTCCCATTCGGGATGGGTCGAGACGCACTTACCCTTCTCGATGACGGAATAGATCGGGGTATCTTCCGGCGTGATACGCGACACCACGTCGGACAGTTCTTCACGATTACCGACCGCCTGCGGGGTGGTAAACGTATTTGCAATCGCAGCCATTGTTGGCCTCCAAAGAAGATGGGTTAATCGAAATCGACAGCCATCGCGGCTTTAATCGACCCGGTTTCTGCCAGCCTCTGCATTGCGTTCTGATTTGCTCGTGTTGCCGATGCCGCTGCCCCCTGTGCACGACGCTGGGTCGCGACCGGAGGAACGTTGACGACTTTCTGCGCGGCTTTCGCCTTGGCCTTTTCAGCGGCCATGCCAAGACGGGCGTAATGCGCCAGCTTGAACAGCCGGTGATCGGTCGCCCCCTGAATCTCCTGTGGCGAATACCCAAGTTCCGTCGCCGTGCTCATTACGTCGTCGAAGAACTTTCTGCGGGTATCTGGCCTTGCGGTCTGCGGGAATGCCTCGGCGAGCTTGGCGTTCTCGGACTGGAGATATTCCGAGCGCTGATCGTCGTTAAGCTTGTTCACCGCCTCCTTGGGAGCCGTCGCCTTCTCGATCACCGCATTCACTTGAGCCATGGCGGCTTCATGGAATGCCTTTTCCTGGACAAACCGTCCGGGATCGGTGATCGCAAGAGATGCATCAGGTGCTTTCGGCACTTGAGCAAGTAACAGGTCTGCAATGGCGTTCACGGAATCCGTGACACGCGTGGCTAGCGTTTCCAGATCCCGGCGCTTGTTGCCGAGCTCCTGGGTTTTTCGCGTATAGTCAGCGGTCCGCATGTAGCCGGACTTAAGCTCGCTGATTGCCAGCTTTTCGCCCTGCACTTCGACGATGGCGTCATCCTTGACGCTGGCCGGCTCGGCCTCAGAGGCTTCTGCCTCGTCGTCGGTTGCGGTCGCTTCGGCCTCTTGCCCGTCTTCAACAGGCTCATCCGTCTCGCGGTCGGGATCGATTCCGGCTTCATCGGTTTGAGGTTCGGTCTGGCCTTCGTCAGACTCTTCAAAGTCGAGGTTGCTCGGATTGTCGAGATCAGTGGAGGGTACGGCACTATCGCTCGACACGTCAAAAGACGCCTCGTTGGCGGTTGCCAGCTCGGTTGCCATAGTCAATCCTTTGGCTTGGTTGCCGGTTAGGCCGGCGCCTGCTTACGCCCCTTCGCTTGGTCCTCTTGTGAGAAGACTGCGAGCTTGGAGCGCAGATTTCGGATGGCGCGCACTTCGGCTAGATAGGCCTGTCGCGCTTCGTGATCTTCGTAATTCGCATTGACAGCGGCGTTCACCGCGTCCCGTTCCAGTTCATCCATGAGCTCGCCGAAGAGCGGAACAGCGAGGATGCCGCGGGCGGCTGCAGCGCGCTCAGTCATGCCGGTTCAGTCTCAGCATGTTCATTGCGTTCAAATGCCTTGCCGATTGCAGCGGCCTGCGCTTGCTGGATGGCAGCCTCACGGTCCTTCTCTGCCCGGGCGTCAGCCCGATCCATCTCCTCACGCTTCAGCATGATGTCGGCATCGAGCTTCATCATGGCGATGCGTTCGTTCGACGCGATCTTTTCGCGCTCGATCTGGCGCTGGTCGGCATCCGACTGCGCCTTTAGCTCTGCTTCATGCAGGCTAGCGGCAGACTCCTTCTCAAGCTCGGCCTGCTTGATGACAAGATCGGCGTCGCGCTGCTCTCGCTCTTTCGAGGCTTCGACCTGCATCTTCTTGTCGGCCAGAGCGATCTGGACCTGCCCCTTGACCTGCTCGATTTCCTTCTGGCCGTTGATCTTGATCTGCTCGGGCGAAGGCTGCGAGGCCTTCTTTTGGGCATAAGCCGCGACTTCCTCCGCGCTTGGGCGGGTAAAGAACTGATCGATCGACTTGAGACCGGCAGCTTCCACGGTCTTCGCTACGCCATTGTAGAGCTGGTCAGGCTTGACCATCGGATTGTCGGCGCCAAAAGCTGCCAGAATCTTCTCCTGCAAGCCGACAACGATCTGCATCATCATCATGTCCCGCTCACGGGTGCCGGCGCCCAAACCGGTGTTGACCGTGCAGTCCATGTCCGCGTTCCAGGTGCGGGGATCGAACTCTACCCACTTGTCACGCAACCGGATCGTCCGCGGCTTGTCTTGGTGCTGGATGACCAGCTTGAGCAATCCGCGAAACATCGGCTTGAGACAATTCGCGATGGTGCGGACCATCATTTCCGTCTGGCCGATGCCGGCCTGCTCGATCATCGCCGACGCCTTGGCGGTCATGTTCTGCAATGCGTCCGGCGCAAGGCCGCTCGATGCGTCCGTGATGCCTGTCCGATCCTGCTTCTCACCGTCCAGATAGCTCAGCATCTGGAACGATTTGTCTGCGACGAATGGAACGGTGTTGTATCCAAGCGCCGTCCGCACATCGACGCCGGATGACACGCGGATCGGTTGACCAAATGCCGGGTTCGTCACCGCCTCAGGATTGACGATCTTGCCTTCCTGCACCGTCGGCTGCGGATTGTTCTGCCAATACAAGTTATCCAGCGTCTGCCTCAGCAGGACCGTCTTGATCTTCTGGATATCCATTACGTCGTCGGTGACGCTATTGCCTTCCCACTGATGCGGACGACGCTCGCACACCACGTCGGCATAATTGATATCGTCCCATTCCTCATTGGAAAGCAGATATTGCTCGCTTAGCCCGCCCGCGAAAATCATGCGGCGCAGTTCGGCAATCCCGTCATTGTCCTGATCAACCCGAACCAGCAGATCGTAATACTCAACCTCCTGGAGGGCCTTCGAGGTCTGGTCGTCGTACCGCATCACGTCACGGCGCCGCGTCTGTTCCTCAACGTCCGCCTCGTTCGAACGTGCCGTCGCCATGGGGAGCGCATCGACCTTGACGCGATCATGCCCCATCGCAACGAGATCGGTCCGGCGAACCCGGTAGTTCTCACCTACGATAGGCGAGTCTTCCATGCTGATCGCATCGGGGTGGATCAGCCAGTTCTCCATCGGCACCGCGGCGACCTTCTGCCGGGACTTGACGATCTTACGACGAATGCGGACATCGTGGACTGTCGTTGGCGCCGGCCCTTGCGGCGTATCGACCTGCTCATCCCGCGCCGTGTGCTCCAGCACCTCTACGGCATCGTCTGCCACAAGCTGGGCAAAGGCGAGCTCGTCCAACCCGGAATGATTGGAGTATTTCACCTCTACCCGCTCGTCCTGCCACCACTTGATGATGCCATTGCGCTTGCGCATCGCATCGTCGATAGCGTCGTAGACAGCATCCGGCCCCTTGCTCTCCGGGAAGACCAGAAAATTGATGTAATCCGTCGCCTGCTGCGAAGCTTCTTCGTCACCCTGCGCATTCGGCAGATATTCGACGACCTTGTCGTTGCCGAGAATGATACGCATGATCGAAGGCAGAACCTTCTTGATCTCGCCGCGCACATCCCGGGAAACGACCTTCGACCGGCCATCGTCAGCCGGGACATCTCTCATCGTCCCTTCGTAATACTCATCCGCCTTGATGCGGTCGGCCGACTGGTTGTCGCGATAGGCCTCGGCGTCCTTCACAAGGCTGGAAACGACCTTGCAGACCTCCTCGTCGGTCATGTCAGCCATCAGACGACCTTTCGGGGGGCGAACTTCCATGACGTATCGCCCGGCTGAACGATCGCGTGTCGCAGCATCATCAGCGCGTATCGAGAGGCTGAAATCGTGTCGTCGCGTTCTTTCACGATCTTGCCATCCTTGCGGTGATACAAGCGCCGCTCCTCAAGCCAGGCGCCGCATGTCCGAAATACCTTGAACCGACCAGTCAACATCCGATCCAGCATGTCGATCACACCAGCCTCGACGCTGTTCGAACCGTCTTCAAACGTCGCGCGCTCGGGCAACATGTTCAGGCCCTGCTCGCAATACTGCTTCGACAGATTCTCACCGGCTGCAGTGTCATTGTTGCCGTCGTGCGGCCATGACCAAGGCAACCAGGTGCCCCAGGGCTTCACGGCTGCCGCGTGAACGATCGGCGTCGCCTCGCGCTGTCGATAGTCCTTAGTCAGATACACCACGTCGCTATCACGATCCCATGCGAGGCACGCCGCCGCTGTCGGATGGTCCCAGCCGAAATCCAGCCCACCGATCTGCACCCAATGCTTGGGGATCGAGAACGGATCGCAAATGATATTTTCCTCTAGAACCGGGAAGATCAGGCCCGATCCAAGCGTCGGAATGCCCTTCGATCTCGCTTCACGTTCGTGGGCAGGATAGCTGGCAATGATCTTCGCCCGCTGTTCCGGCGTATAATGCTCGGCATCGTCGATCGTCATCGACGTGACCGATCGAGCTGCCGCTCCGGGATCGTCCTTCGCCGGCATGATGAACCTGCTCACAACAGTGGACATGCCCAAGAGCGGCGTAAACGTCGTCTGCGCGAACTGTCCCCGCTGCCCGTTGTTTGTGCGCGTCAGGCCTTCGCTGTAAATGTCCTCCGGCGGCTCTTCGTCGAACCACACACCGTCAACGGTCGGTCCCTGCCACTTCTCACGGCCCTTCTCATAGGCCTTGAATGCAATGACGCTTTCACCAGCCTGAACATCTCCGCCGCCTCCCCATCGAACCACAACGCTGTCCAGCAGGTTCGGCACGCCCAGCGCCCGAGTGCGATCCTTGATGCAGTCGAGTGGGGTGAAACCCGTTCCCCACTCTTCCTCTTTGGCCGGCGGCCCGATCAGTATGCGCTGCGGATTGTCGCGGGTGGATTCGCCCGTGACCGATCCAGCCCAAAGCAGCGGCGCCGTATTGAACGTCGCTCCATCCCACCAATCCGGATACCGACCAGTCAGGTGGAATGCCCATTCAGCACCGCCCGCGACCGTCTTGCCAAGCTGGTTGCCAGCCATGAACAAACGTTCGCTGAAGGTCGCGCCGTTGAGGTGGAAATCTCTTTGCTTCCGATACGGAAGGTAGAACTTCAGCCTGTTAGTGCGACGTCGCCTGTCCGCCTCCGCCAACAATGCCGCCTTCTCCCTCAGCATCGAGGAAAGGTCTGATGGCAGCATCAAGCTGGCGGATTCGCTCAACGAGCTCTTCATCGGTCAGATCATTCTCAGTGGTGACCTTCAGTTCCTTCGGAAGGATCGAGGCGATGACCTTCAGGTACGCGTCCGGCTTTTCACGCCGGCAGGCCGCGATGGCCACCGCACCGTCCTTCTCGAAATCCTCGTGAAGCGCCTCGATGAAGGCCTCGCCAAGTTTGTTGCGGGAGCCCTTCGGCCGACCAGGGTTACCCGGCTTGAACTGATGTTCGACCGGCGGCGGTTTGCGCCCCGTTTTCTCGCCGTTGTTTCGGCCATCATCCATTGATGGAATCTCTCAGTATCTGAAGCTCGTGCGATACAGGCCGGTCATCCACGATCTCGTAAGGCAGGATGACGAACTGATCCGGGCCACGGTCTGCGACCGGTCCGTCCTGTGGGACACGAGCAATGACCTGAGACACCCAGTGCGAAGCTGCCGGCGCGGGGCGGCCTGGCTCTCCACGATTGTGCTGTTCGAGCGCGGCGCGGAAGCCGGCGACCTCGCTGGCAAAGTCGTCGCCTACCTGACTGAGCGGGATCTGGATCATGTCAGCGCCCCGAACCCCAAGCGTGCAGCATGAAGAAACCCACAGCGGCGACCGCAAACACGATCGGCCAAGGCATTCCAAGCGGTGTTGCAATAACGCCCGCAACAAAAGCTATGCCAATGGCAAACTTCCAGCCCAACGGAGTTAGCGGGTTTTGCATTTACGCCTCGATTAATCCCCACCCCTCGCTCCCCGTTCGCAGTGAAACGGAACGGAGGGGGATGAGGAGCGGAGGGTGGAGAGGGTTAGGCTGGCTGTGGCACCACGCCCGAACGCCCATCACTCAGACGCCGGCCGATTTCGCGCAGCCATTCTTTGAATTTCCGAACGCTCATACGAGCCTCCGTAAAGAAAAACCCCGACACGGATGCCGGGGCTGTACGACAGGTCATGCCTGCCGGGTTGTTGATGACCAAAGCGTACCGAAGCAGAGGCGATGGCCGTGTTGAGTTTACAGGAGACGGGGCACTACTCCCGCGTTGAGGCAAGCTGTTATCGCTCGTACGGGCCAGGATCGTGACTCTGATCCACTCCTGAATTGATATGGCCGCTCGACGGATTGCTCCGAAGCGGCCAAAATTCGCGCATGCAAAACATTCGGGTGAACGAGATTGTCCGCCGGAACGGATATCATCAATCCCTGATTTGCGTGCGCATTTGTATTCATAGTTTTTAATATCTCGTGGTTCGAAGCATGCGAGCGCCCTTGCGATACGCCTGCTGATAAGTCGCATTACACGACATACCTTCCAGCTTATCCGCAGCTGCCTCAAATGACTCTCCGATCGCCGCTCGTGCGGTTTCCGTCCAATGGCGCCACCCACCTAGCGGATCATCCGGGTTCATCTTCTCGGCCTCGCAAATCGCTCTGGCGACACGTTCAACAAGATTGCTCATGCCACCCAAACCTTCTCCGGGCGCACATAGACGAACTTCCGACTGGTCGGCGGCAAGCATTTGATTTTCCCGCGGCTCATGCCAAGGATCGTGACCATCTGCTTCGCGAACTCGCCTTCGATGATTTGGATACGAGCACCAATCGGCAGTGTTCCAGTTGCGCACAGGTCCCACTCGCCCGCATGGTACCTGCATTCGAACTCCATGACCTTGTGCCGCGGGATAGGCGCCGGCGCGCCGTTGTCGCCAGTCAGGATGCCCTCAATCCCGTTCACCCGACGCACAGCCCAAAAGTTATCGTCGTGGATATCGACGAACAGATACCGCCCCAAGATCGGGTACTCCTTCGGCACCTTGGTGCGCGCATGGCTTACCCACTTTCGCAGCTTCGGCCAGAATGCCCGATAGCCTTGCGCTGCCAATTCGAGTTCAGCGCGCCTGTGGCAGTTAGGGTTCGTCACGGCAATGTACCAGGTCATTCTCTGCCCTCTGTGTGATGTCTGACGCTGTACGCTACGGGTTACTACAGCCAAACCTTCAGTAGCGGCTTGGCCTGAAATTCGTTGTTATACTTTTCCTCGAACTTGGCGGCATCTTCGCTGGTCCTAAGAACACCATCGGAACATCTGACGAGATCGACGCATTCTCCGCGCTCCTCCGCCTTGCACCGCAAATGGTCGGCTTCTTTCCTGGTGTAGTAGGCTGTCATTTCGCTCTCCTGCTCTGAGGATGGTGGGTTACTGCACCAAGGCCCGCGATCTCTCGTAAGCCTCAATCGCGGCCTTCGCCTCAACCCGCCAAAACTTCCAAAGCTTGTCGGTCGCGCGGTTGAGATCAGGCACACCGCCGCCCTGATCGTAGGCTTGCAACGCTGAGCATTTGGCCAGCGCCCGCGCTACAGCTTCGATTTCCTGCTCCGTCGCCATGTCAGGCTCCAAGGTCCGGCATGGGGTCATCGAGCCCCGCCGCCGTGTCATGGATGCCATCGAGCGGGTCGTCCACCTGCCGACGCACGGCGGTGATGGTCGCGCCTGGGAAGATCAGCTTGGCTTTGGCGATATCCGGATAAGCCGACAGCAGCCGCCCGATCTCCTCCAGCGTGTAGACCGAGACCTGCCGATCCTCGGCAGATACCAGCCGCGCGTGGCCATATGTCGGCACAATGGCGGCCACACTGCCATCCTCAAGTGGGATCTCCCAAACCTGCGGCGCCAATGGTTGCTTGCCTGCTTCGGCCGCCAGCGCGTCCAGCTTGAGCCAAGCCGCGGTCATGCGCGCTGTCTCACGGCGGATCTGCTCAAGGTCGCCATGCCAAATCGCCTGGTTGAGCAGATAGCGCTGCCGGTCGAACTTCTCCCTCCACTCCGCCCCGACCAGCAAGCGCAGCCGATCGGCGCCCCACTTCGCTTCCATCTCGCTGGCAGTCTCATCGACGCCATCGATGTAGGCACGGCCCGCGATGTAGGTGCCATGGGTTCGAGCCCATGACCGTTCGTCCGCCATGGGACGGACTGTGGTGTCACCGATTAGAGCTGTTTTCGCCATCGCGTCGCCCTCAGATCTGGCCCGAGGGGAGTGTCACCGTCGACGGTGACCTCCCCCTATAGGGGTAAACATCGACGGGACCGCCTACTTCTTGATATTGCTGAGCAATATCAGTCATCGACGGGATCGACGCCGTCGATGGTCGGTGTTTTGGAATGCTGAACAATTTCATATTGTTAGGTCCATTTTTTATCGACGGAATAATATTTCTCCGTCGATATTTTCGTTTCTTGAATAAAATCAATGACTTGTAAATTCGGAAGCCGTCGATGTTTCTATTTCATCAATAGAATCAAGCATCTGGCAGCTTCCAGCCACGCAGGTCTCCGGTTCGTGCGACGACGATCTGCTCGGTCTTCTTGATGTTGGTGAGGGCCGCAATAATTGCGGTTACAGGGGCTCGCGGACGGAACACCTCGACCATTTCTGTGTCGAGGAAACGAGCTGCATCCTTCTTTGCCTTATAGGGTCTGCGAGCTTCCCACGCTTCGCTAACAAGGTTTACGATCTGATTTTCCAAGCTGCGAATAGCAACTGCCGTGTCTTGGCTTTCTGCTGCGCACTTCAGGACGCCATCGACCCATAAAAGGTCGAGTTTCACGTCGTCGCCCGACGATGAATAGTTGGACTTCTTACGGGTAAGAACGCGCTGCTCTGCGATGCCATCTTCCGGACGGGTAAGATAAAGGCGAGCTCGGACCGCGTTATTCCATGCTGTTGAACCGCTTTCGCCGCTGCCGGAGTTCCGGCCGGCTTGGGAGGGGTGCGAGAGAAGGATGACCGTCAACGTAAAACCTGCAGCCTTCGCTTGTTTGATGAAGGCACCGCAAATCGCTTTGATGAAGAAATTGACCTGAGCTCGAATGATCTCGTTACCGCCGAACAGGTCGGCAATGGTGTCGAGAGCCAGCAGCTCAATGCGATGCTCCATGACATGGCGCATGATCTGGGCGAAGAACGGCGATGCGGTCGGCTTGTTATCCTTGTCGAAGGTCACAAGCAGGTTGTCGCTGCCGACGCGCGGCCAGATCCAGGTTTGCTCGAACGGATTTCCGATCTTGAAGCCAAGGTCTGCCTTGATGGCGTTATGGCGTCGATGGAGCTCATCCTCGTCGTCTTCACAGAACACGCCAAGGCTGCGCAGTTTTGGGACTTTGAGACCAAGCCATGTCCCGCCAACACCAGTCGCGTAGAGTAATTGCTGAACCAGAAGCGTCTTGCCCATACCGCCGTCGCCGGAGAGGCCTGACACGACACCAGCCGGGATCCAGTCGATGGCGATCCATTCGCGCTCTTTCGGCGCGCCAGTGAGCTCGGAGGCGCGGAACGGGCCATCCTTTTCGTCAGATGATGACGCTGGTGTGCTCATGGCCTGTTGGACAACCTGGCTGGCCTGCTTCGCCTTCTTGCCCTGGTAGACCTCAATAGCCTTGTCGATCGACTCAAGGCCGCGGATATCGCCGCGCTCGAAGCGAGCTATGGTGTAGCCGCACTTCTGAATAAACTCGTCAACGCCCCTGCCCGGTCGGGTCAGGTCAACCTTACGCTCGTATTGCGGCCATGCCGCATCGAAGAGCTCTTGCGAGCTCGGCACCGCGCCATTCTCGCCAATATATTCAAGAAGGCACGCGCTGATGGTATCGCGCATATATCCTTCGCGGCCGTCATTGATCTTGTCGGCGAGGCCAAGCGAATTGGTGGTGTGGGCGACGTTTTGGGGCGCTGCCAGACCCGCTGCGACCGCCACCGGTGGGAACACGCGGCAAAGGTGTTCAACGGCGAAGTATTGAGGCCCCGGCTCCTTCAGCGGCGCGATGGAGGTGAGCTCGACGGTTCGGCCACTCTTTACGGGCCATGCGATCGACCCCGCCAAGCGCATGACACGGGACGGGTTCGTGACCGTGCTATCGCCGCCCAGCTTGGCGCAAATGCCGCGGAGCAGCGCCGGCCAACTTTCAGGATCGCGGATCGGCTCATCGAGACGCCACCACATTTGAGCGCGGGTGTGTGGAGCTCTGCCGGTGACGATCACCAGCGTTGGCTTGTCGAGGCCGTAGATGTCTTTGGCAGCCGTGGCGGCGCCGGGATCGTCGAGGTCGACATAGGCGCAGGTCAGCGCCCATGCATCCTTGTCCAGAGCTCGGGCGAATGGTGCTGTGTCGGGCTGCCTCAGAGCGGCGCCGATATAGACATTGCACATGGGCGTCGCGTTCAGTCGCGACGCCTCCTCGACGAGCTCTTCAAGCTGGTCGGTGCCGAACATTTTGGCGTTCTTGAGCCTGTACCGACCGGATTCGTCCGGTCGTGTATCGGTCCATGAGAGCTCAATAAGACCGTCGTGGCAGCCGTCAAGGAACCCGCCAAACAGGTGTTCGACGTGCTCGGTCATCGCCTGCATGTCCGGTTTGAACATCGGCGTCACGACTGCAGTTGCTTCTTGCCCCACGGTTTCCAAGCTCTGTTCGTTCTATCCTTTGCCTCTACTCGTTACGCGGTGACTGATTTATGGTGACCGGGCCGCAGCGGGTCCGATCACGATGTTGTCGACGAAGGGGATCAGCCAAAGTCGGAAGCGTCAGCCATGGCCGGAGCTTGCTGCGGTGCCGCTGCAGGCGGCGGAGCGCTCACCTGGGTAGACCCGGTTGCAGGCGCGTTGGCCGGAGCGGCAGCGGTCACTGCAAGCGCCTGCGGGCGGTCGATCCAGTTCACGATTGCAAAGTTCGGCTTGTAGTTCGTCGACTGGCCAGCCTTGACGGGGGTGACGCCGCTGATCTTCACGACCGGGAGTTTGCCCTGCTTGCTTTCCGCGGCTGCCGCATAGGCGTCGTGCAGGGCATCCATGGCCTCGATCACGCAGCCAGCGGCAGAGCCAAGAACGCGGACACCGCCGCCGCCTGCTTCCTTGTTCAGAAGAAGATCGACTTCGAACCCCTGTTTGAACGCCGGCTTCCCGTCCGTATTCTTGTCTTCGGGCCGCGCCGGGATTGGTTCCTTGCCGAGCGTGACGAGGCGACGGATCGGGCCCTGTGCCGTATAGTTGATCCAGCCGACACGGATGTTTTCGAGATCCATGGCGCACTGTGCGATGTTGGTGATTTCGACAGTTTCGGAGGCGTAGGAGCCATCCGAAAGCTGATTGCGGTCGGCTCGGAAAAGCCGGCCGGCCTTCGCATCGTACTTCAGATATGGCTTGATGTCGCCGCCACCGGTTGAACTAGACAATCCGAGACCCATGGGGTTCTCTCCTTCTACAATATGCTGCCATCAGGCCGGCAGCGTTGCCATCAGACGCCCCAATGCTCAAACGCGAGCTGCCGTGCTGGACCGTTCCAGTAGAAGCTCTCGAGGTCGGGGACGATGATTTCGGTGAAAAACTTGGGATCATCAGACAGCGCCAGGAACGCTTCGCAGCGCTTGGCGATCTGATGGAGCGCGGACAGATGGTCGCGCGTGTTCTCAAGTTGATACGTGGCCCGCTTCTTGGGCGTGCAATAGGTCAGTCGTGCATCGACGTTATCGCCGATCGTGCTGGCATAAAGTGCGACTTGGCGTGCATGCGGAACCTTGATGGACGACGGCAGCTTTTCGGTCGTCTTGAGGTCGACGACGATGCCGTGCTGCTCCCAACGATAATCGAGGTAGCCGACAATCGGATACCGGAGGCCTTCGGGCTTCCATGACACGAATTGCTGGGTGTGGCTGGGCACGCCGTAGGGGCGCAGCTCGTCCAGCGCCGACTTCACCATGTCCGGGATCGTGTCGCGATATTCCTGCCGGCGCTTGTCGCCGGACAGGCCGGTGATGGTGTCGTACTTCTTGAGCGCGACGGCCACGCATTCATCGAGCGGCTTGGCCGGGTCCATGAGGCCAGCGGTCACGCCATCCTCAACAGCCGTGCCGCGATGCGCAGGGGCGCCGACAGGTTGGCGCAGACCGATGATGCGCTCAAGAATGAAC
This sequence comes from Pseudomonadota bacterium, assembly GCA_023449855.1. Classification (GTDB taxonomy): domain Bacteria; phylum Pseudomonadota; class Alphaproteobacteria; order Rhizobiales; family Xanthobacteraceae; genus Tardiphaga. The sequence goes on from JAEXHR010000164.1 coordinate 27,177, forward strand.
ATGCTCGGCTGAGCTGCGAACAGGTTTAGAGATGATGGGGAATGGCGTTCGAATTTCATGCTGCAGCACTCGCGGGAAAGAGGATTTCGAAGCCGTAGCGCGCGAGCAGAGCTGCTTCGGCGCGGCCATGGTCCTTCTTGCGTGCGAAGGACGCGGCGCAAGGCGGGAATATGCTGATGGCTTTGCTGCGCGCCTCTTCCTTGTCGCTGGACAGGTTGAAGTGCCGCTTCCACTTGGCAGGCGCAACGAGGTGGATCTGGATGTCGAATGCCGATACGACGCCACGCACCTGACCGAACGACACACCAAAATTGAACGTGGAAGACACGCCCTGCTTCGGCATGGCGCCGACGCGTTCGATCATTGCGATATCAGGCTTGAGCGTCTTGATGCGCTCGGCCAGCAGCCGTCCGCTAATCTCGCCGGCAACGACAGGGACGTCTTCCACGATCACGCGTGTGGGCGCTTCCGTGTAGAAGAATGCGATGGCGCCGGAGATGCCGGGATCGATTCCGAGAATGCACGTCACTGCGCCATCTCCCGCTTGTTATGCTGAGCGGCCATATCGGCCAGCTTCACCAGCCACGCGTACTGATCGCTCATGCCAATTTCGCAGCGGATCAGTTCGCTATCGCGATCGATCTGTAGATTGAGCAAGCAGACATCAGGCGATGGCTGGGTGAGATAGGCCAAGAAGGCTTGCGGGGTGCGCTCGGTCATGCCCGACGCTCCAGCGCGGAGTAGCCGACAGGCGGGTCACCGAAGAGCATCCCGGCAATATCACGGCAGGGCGCCGCGAGGCGCATGGCACGCTCGGCAAGCTGCTCTCGTGTGACCGCAGGCCCAGTCGATGGTTTGTCGGGATGCGAAGAGGAATAGCCGAGCGACTTCCGCTTGCGGCGGTCCTGCACTCGTTTCTTTAAACGCTCTCTTGTCTCATCGTTCTTGTTGTCCCAACAGATGCGGTTTTTGACTCGGACGACGGAGGTAGAGAAGCGCTCTGCTATTACATCGTGAGACAGCCCCTCCTCACGGAGCTTGTTAAGCTTTACGAGATCTTCATCAGACCATCGCTCCATGCGCCGCGTCATCGCCTACTCCTCGCCCACCAAAGTCTTAGCCGCGCGAACAGCATTGCTGTCAGTCCCGGCAAGGGCTTCGGTTCTTTCGATGTCTGATTTGAGCTTGTTGAACTGTGCGGTGCGTTCAGCGTCGTAAGCTGCCCTGAGTTTTGCGTATGTGCCGGCACTGATCTTTTTGACTTTGTCGATCCGGTACCGGAGCTGCCAGAGCGTCCAGTATTCAATTCCATATGCTTGCTCGATCCCTCGCATGGCGTTGTCGCCGTCGCCTGCGCCGCGAGAACGCATGCGTGTCAGCTCCTTGGACCAATGGGCTGCTTCCTGGACGAACGCGGCTTCACTCATTTGCCTACCTGTCAAAAACTTTTTGAGCACTTTCAAATCCTCATCATGCATGTTGCTCCACATGCAGAGAGACGCGACCAGAGAGTTTTGCTTCGAGCGCATCGGCTTGGCGGCCGATAGGATCAGGCTGCGTTTGGCGACGCAGTTAGAGAAAGAAGAACGAAATTCGAGCGAGGAGCGCGGCAATGCCGACGCACACGAGAGTTACGGAGATGGCTTTGATTGCAGGGTCAAAGACACTTTCAGAAATTGACGCACGGTCTTCCTTGCTGAGCGCACCGTGCAGACTCGTGAGATCCCATCCCCTTGGGGGAGCTGGATGGGTGGCAAGCTCGGCTGATGCTGAGCACCAGGTTTTATAGGGTTGCGCTGTTGCCCCCAGCGCGATGATGGGACGGGAAGCGGTTGATGTGTTTGCGTAGCTGCTTCCCGTGCTCATTTCGAAAACCTCAACGGAGGTTTGGCGTTGCGATCAAAATACTTGCAAGCGGCGGCATCTTCCGGGACGCCATTGCCCACTTTGCCATTCATCATCTGGCGAAACTTCTCGCAGGGATGGGGCTTGATCTGGCCGCCCTTGCCGCCCGTCTTCGATGAGTAGTTGAAGCGGCCGGCAGTGTTGAATGATGCGCCGAAGAACAGGCATTCGCGGCAGGTGGCGCCCGCAGGGCCAGTCCCCGCAAAATGCGCCATGCCGGGATGAGTACGGCGCGCGAGAGCCGTGGTTGGGGATGCTGTTAGGTGCTCTTGGATCGGATCGACAAGAAGGGTCATCAGAACCAACTCCTGCGTTCGCGAGCTTTCTCGATCTCGTCAGAAATATTGCGAGCGAGATCGTCGAAGATGGAAATGATTGTTGGCTTCGGAACGAGCGACCGCTCAAGCTCCGACCAAGCCGTATTCAGCGATGACCGCAACGAGGATTCGAATGGATGCGAAGAAGCCCACTGATTGAACGTCATCCCACCCTCCCCTCAACAGAACGAGACAATGCATGTGGCGCGTAGCTGCTATCGTGATGACGCTGGCTTCGTTCGCGCTCGTGGGTGCGGTGATTTGGGCGGGTGGGGTTTGGTGAGGTGATCACTGCGCCGGCTCCGTGGTGGTGCCTCGTTTGCGATCAATAATGGCGAATGCTGTAACGATATCTCCGGCGCACGGAGCGCAAATGTAGATGTGCCTCACCTTCATCAGCACCTGCTCGTCGTTTTCAGCACCACAACAGAAACAAGCAGGGCGAGTGATCAATTGGTCGTTCTTCATGCCGCCGGCTCCGTGGTTTCGGAGGGGGCGCCAGCTAGAATGCAAGCCTGAATAAATTCTGCAGCGGTTACCGCGCCTTTCGTGAACTGCTCTACTTCCTTCGCAAGTCCCACGGATGGGTCGCGAGTGCCCTTCAAGGGGCGCGTCAACGTGCTCGGGCTCTTGCCCATCTGTGCAGCGAGGCCAGACAGGTTCATGCCGTTCTCACGGAGATATCGGTCGAGGGATGTTTCGATCTCAGCCATGAAACGCATTTTGCCTATTTGGCAAAATAACACAACATCTTTTTTGCCTATTTGGCACTGGCGGCAGTTTGCCGGTTAGGCAAAATCCGGACCATGGTAGAGAACCGGATTAAGCATCTGCGCGAACAGCAGAAAATGACTCTCGAAGAGTTGGCCGAAGCCGTTGGCCTCTCGACTTCGTATGTTCAGCGCCTAGAGAACGGTGACCGAAACTTGGCGGTCAAGCACTTTGCGGCATTTGCCGCAGCGCTCAAGACGCAGCCCACCCAATTGATCATTGATGACGCAGTCGAGCACGAAACCCACAAGGTGACGGTCGTTGGTCGGATCGGAGCGGGCGCCGAGATCATGCCAGAATTTGAGCAGTTGCCGGAGGGGCTTTTCGAGATCGAGATCCCCTTCCCTGTCCCGCCGAACACGTTGGCATTCGAGGTCACCGGGGACAGCATGTGGCCGCGGTACGACGCCGGTGACGTGATTTTATGCTGGCGGGAAGGCACTAACGCGACAGAGATCATTGGGTGGGAGGCCGCCGTCCGTACTAGCGATGGGAAGCGTTACCTAAAGCGCATCGTCCAAGGTTCTCGCGCACGACATTACGACCTTGAAAGTTACAACTCGCCGTCAATTCGAAATGTAAAGCTGGAATGGGTGTCCAAGGTTCAGCTCGTGGTTAGAGCTGGTGAATGGAAACAGCTCGGCCGCTCAATCCAACGACGGATATCAAAAAAGCTTTCTGCTGCTGAATAGCGGGGGCTGGGGAGATTTGAATGAGAGTTCTGTGGGTAGCTGCCATGATGCTGACAGCGCTTGTGGGGCAATCGTGTGCGGAAGACGCCTCTTTGGCGCGCGCCACACAGCTCAGCGATCGATACAACGAATGTGTCTACTTCTCAGCCGTTGAACGCATCAACAAGAATAACGGAGATATCAGCGCGGCTGCTGAGGAAGCTTTCCCCTCGTGCGCGACTGAGGCCCGACAAATGACAACCTTTATGCGAAAGGCGGGCGCAACAGACACTCAAATTGCCGATATGTTCGCAGAGAAGAATGCAGGCATAAAATCCGAACTTCGGAAAATGTCGAATGAGGCTAGAGGTATAAAGTAATAGGGTCTGGGGAGGCCAAGATGCGTCTCGTTTTAGTTCTGCCGCTGGCCGTTTCTTTGAGTGGCTGCGGCGTCATCGCAGCCAATCAGCGCGCCGAAGCAAACGCGAAGTCACGAGCTGCGTTTTCGGCAGGTGTAGAGGCGTGCAACCAGCAGTTCCCAGATCGGGTACGCCAAGCAGTTGCCCGCGCGGAGTGCCTTAATGCAGCTCAGACAACCCATCTTCACCCGACAGTCCCCTACCCAGACCTCCTGGTGCAGGTGAATGCCACTAGGCTGGCGACCGCAGAACAAGTCCAGTCCGGTCGGATGACCGTCGCTCAAGCTGACTTGCAGTTATCTCAGGTCGTGTCTCAGGTCGTGTCTGAGGATCAGCGCCGTAGCTTGGCCAGCCGCTCTGTTGCGGCGCAGGAGGCGGCAAACGCTCCTGTGTTCTGCAATCGCGTCGGGAACACAACGATCTGCAATTGAGGCTTGGGGGGATGTTATGGCGGATGATTTGATCTTCAATCTTGCTCTGACCGGCAGCGACGGCAAGAAAATCCCATTTTCATTCACAAAAGATGGTTTGCGTGATCTGATAGTTCAGATGCTCTCGATCGCAGCCACCGCGCCCAGCCCGCCAAATTTAGAGCGCCAGATCGTTCTCGACGATACTCCCATTCCCTCCAATGGGTTCATGATCACTCCTTACGAAGGAGACCCTACTGGAGGTCATGTTTCCATCGGAATCGGGCCGATTAATCTACAGTTCGGAGTGTCACTCGACGCGCTTCTTCAGGCCTTTGAGACTCTGAAGTCCGCAACCGAACCGGACCCCACGTCTTTCCACCGTCTAAACTAAGCTTCAACTCGAAATCGACTACCTCTCCGTCCTCCGCGGCACCGTGCCGGCTGGAGGTGGGGCGCAGCAAGAATTTTGCCTATTTGGCAATTTTTCTATTGACCGTCATTTGCCTATTTGGCAAACTCTCCCCACACCACCAGCCGATCCGGCAGGCAGAGGGAGGGGAAGATGGCGAAGGCAGTTCAGGCTCGCTCGGTTAAGCGGAAAGCCCCGTCAAGCAATGTCGAACTGCGCCGCTGGTGCATTGAGATGGCAATGCGCTGGCCGATGATCTCGAATGGCGGTTACGGCAATGCCGGCTCATATCAGAGCCTCCCGCGCGTCGATACCGAAGCGGATGTCATCAATCGAGCGGGCCGCATCCTCGCTTGGGTGGAGGCCACATAAATGGCCGGCCGCATCCTCACCCCTCTCTCATATGACGAGATCGCCAAGTCCTATTGGCGCGAGCACGAGAGCGACGACGAGCACGCTGAGCGCGTCGAGGCCGCAACGAATGTTGCGAATGTGGCCTATGCCAGAGCATGCGCCGTACCTCTTGAGATCCATCGCAAGGCTATGGAAGTGGCCCGGCCTCTCAAAGGCACGCCGGCATGGGATCGCGCCAGAGCTGATGCGACTGCGATCTACAAGCGCTCAACCGCCCGCGCCTACAAGCTGTTCCTGATCGAGTTTGCCGAGATCATGCGCGACGGCGAGACGTCGGAAGAAACCAGCGCGGCGTGGGATGCGTATTTCGCTGCTGACCATGAGCAGGTGGCGGCATGAGCGATGCCAGCGCTTCTGATCATGAGGGCGATGAATACGAAGCGCTAATGACGCGGATCACGAGCGAGATGGATGACGCCGAAGCTCGCGCCACCGGCGCCTTTGACGAACTTGATGCGCCCGAGGGGCGGGAGGATTGAGAGATGGATGCTCAGCTCAAGCAGAAGTGGATCGAAGCTCTGCGGTCGGGAAAATACGATCAAACTAAAGGTGCCCTTCGAACCGAAGCGGGCTTTTGCTGTCTTGGTGTGCTTTGCGAAGTAACAGGGGCTGGATTATGGGACCGCGATGGCGAGGATTTCGTTTATAGCTGTTCGGACGGGCTATCGGGAAGTGGATATATGCCATCCGTTGTCGCTGTCATCTCTGGGCTGTCCTCGAAGCAAGAAGGTGAATTGGCAAGCCGGAATGATGGAGGCTCAGCTTTCTCTGAGGTCGCCGACTACATCGAAGCCAACATCCCTGCCGACCCCACCCCAGCCCCAGGTGCGTAAGATGGTAGAGCATAGCAAGTTGCCGTGGCGCTACGACACGGAAGATGATGATGCGGATATTATTGCTGCGGATGGCGCGATGGTCGCTGGCATGAACATGGCTCGTGGCAAAACGCGGGACGCAAACGCCGCGCTAATCGTCGCCGCCGTGAACTCGTATCACTCCACCTCCGCCCGGATCGCCGCGCTGGAGGGGGCGTTGGACGGCATGGTGCTTGTGTGTGGTCGGTCTGGCGATGCCTTCTATGACTTCGAAGAGCAAGCCGAGGTCTTCTATCAAGAGACCGGATACATGCGCCCCGGCAAAGACGTTCCTATGGAGATGGCGCGCGATGATGAAGATGAGCGCCGCGCCAAGTACTCAGCTTGGGTAAAGACAAAGTTAGACGCAGGTCGCGCCGCCCTCGCCTCGACTGAAGCGATGAAGGGGGAGTGAGATGGCGGAAACCATGCATTGGGTTCTTGCCGAGCAAGCGGCGGTAGACCCTGACAAGCACTACTTGGTCAAATCAAACGGCGGCGAGTGGCGCGACTTTGATCTGGCTGTAATGGGCGGAATGTTGGTCGAATATCGCTTGCGCCCTCAGTATGTGCGCGGTCGTCCTGTCTGGATAGCAGAGATCACCGACCCGTTTACCTCACCCACCGAGTCCCAGCCATGAGCGGGAACGGGGAGAAGGTGGGCATGGTGGAGCGGGTGGCTGCGGCAATTATTCGTCGCAATGATTTTGATTTTTATATGAGTGCTGACGAAGCAAAAGCTTTTGCTCGCGCCGCTATCGAGGCGATGCGGGAGCCGACAGAAGAAATCCTTGAGGCTGGTTACAACGCCCCGACCGGCGCATGGTCGGAGCATGTTGACAATAGACATGAACTTATTCGGGCTCGCATGCAGCCAGCATGGCGCGCCATGATCGACGCCGCCCTCTCCGCCTCTCGTGAGGAGGGGTAGATGCGTATGAGCCGCATCCTGGATAGACCATCGTCTTTCCTCAGCCGATCTTCGTTGGCTGTCGAATTGGATATCTCAGAAAGTACCGTCGATGAGATGGTGCGCCGTGGTGTGCTGCCCAAACCGATCAAGATGTCCGCCGGCTGTGTCAGGTGGTCGTGGACGGCTGTGGAATCGGCACTTGCCTCCCTCGCCGGGACGACGGACGATAGCACAGATCCATTGATGTTAGGGGCGCGTAATGCCGCGAAGAACGCCACGGAGAGCCGCCGTGGATCTGCCTAAGGGCGTGCACAAAGTTACCTCGCGCGGCCGGGAGTATTATTACTTCCAGGCGGGGCGTGGCACGAAGGCTCCGGGGCCACGGATTAAAATCGAACACGATCCTCACACGCCAGAGTTTTGGGCTGCGATCCGCGATGCTCAAGGCAAAAGCGCTGTCGAGAAAACTACCACTGTTTCATTTGTAATCGACCAGTATTTGGCGGTTGCGTCGGAAACGATTGAGCCGATGACTTTGTATCACTACAAGCGGTCGCTTCAGATCGCCAAGGACGCTTGGGGCGACGCCAATATTGCGGCGCTGCGTCCGGCACATGTGAAGGAACTGATTGACGGCTTGGCATCGACACCATCGAAGGCAAACCACGTGCTGGCAACGTTGAAGACGCTTTCGGCATGGGCGCGAGTGAAGGATCTGACATCCCAGAGCTTCACGGAAGGCGTGAAGGCTTACAAGCTTGCCGGCGGGCATCGGCCGTGGACTGACGAGCAAATCGCCGTTGCGCTGTCAAAACTCACCGGAATGGTTCGACGGGGATTCTTGCTCTATCTCTACACTGGACAGCGCGGCTCTGACATTGTTCGCCTTGGCTGGTCGGATATCGACGAAGGCGGATTCAATCTGAAGCAGGCCAAGACCGGAGTGGATGTATGGTGCCCGATCGTTCCCGAACTTGCTGCGGAGATGGCGACCTGGGAAAAGCTGCCGGGGCCATTCATCAAGCAAGCAAACAGCCAGCCATATCAACGCAAGCTCTACTGGAAACACTTCACCGAAGCGATCGACACGGTGAAAGAGCTGTCTGACGTGACGCTGCATGGCCTGCGATGCACGGCAGTCATTCGCCTGCGTCGGGCCGGGCTCTCGACGGGTCAGATTGGGGACATCGTTGGCATGTCTCTCGGCACCATTACTCGCTACTGCCGGTTCGCAGATCGCAAGCTAAGCGGTAAGGCGGCGTTGATCCAAATGTCTAGCTATAGAACGCCAAAAGAACAGAAACTGTAAAACGTTGTACAACTTCAGGGGTATTCTATAATGAAATCAACAAGAGCGACGTGTTCGCCTATGTGATCCACGAGGCCAAGGTGCGCGCACCGCATGGCGCGATGGCGCTGATCGAGCGGGTCTAGTCAACCGGGGAACGGCACATGGCCAAGGCTGCGAAGACTTCCGCGAAGAAGGCATCTGTGAAGAAGAAGAAGCTCTTCACCATCGGTTACGAGCAGACGCCCGCGACATCGGTGCTCGACGAACTCGAAGCCGCCGGCGTGAAACTGCTGGTCGATGTCCGCGCCGTCGCGGCCTCGCGCCGGCCGGGCTTCTCGAAATCGCAGCTCAAGGCCGGGCTGGATGAGCGCGGCATCGGCTATCTGCATCTGCGCGGCCTCGGCACGCCGAAGGATGGCCGCGAGGCGGCACGGTCGGGCAATGTCGCACAGCTCGAAAAGGTCTATGGCGCGCATCTGAAAACGCCTCAGGCGCGCGAGGAGATGGACGAGCTCGCCGCACTGGTGAAGCAGACCGGCCCGATCTGCATCCTCTGCTATGAGCGCGATCATACCCAGTGCCACCGGCGCTGGATCGCCGAGATCATCGAGGACCGCGAAGGCGTCGCCATCGAAAACCTGGTCGCGCCCCAGGTTTGATATCCGGGGTCCGTTGCTGGCACGGCCAAGATGTAATACAATGTATTACATCTTGGAGAGTACTGATGAGCAAATCCCCGCTATCAGCCCCGCTGACGCTGCGACTGCCGGTCGATGTGCTGAATGACATCGAGAAGATCGCTGCTGCATCCGATCGGACCAGAAGCTGGGTCATCGTCAGGGCGTTGAAGAGCTATCTTGCGTCTGAAGGTTCCGACATCCTCGCCATCGTGAAGGGGCGCGAGCAGATCGCAGATGGGGACGTGCACGACATGGACGACGTGCTCAAGGAAATCGAGGCCATCGTCAACACCAGGGCTGCTTGATGAAGGTCAGGCTTTCCGGCGCAGCGCGTAGCTATATCCTGCGGGAAGCCAAATACCTGACGGACAGAAGCCCTGCGGCTGGCGCCGCCTTTCTCATGAATATGCGATCCGCACGGCAGCGCATCAGCCAATATCCCGATATCGGATTCAAACCCTTCCCGGCCGGACAGAACCGGCGTCTCGTCGTTGGGGACTATTTGATCGACTACGAGCGAGGACCCGAGGGGGTCGAGATCACCTCCATTCGCCATGGCCGCCAGTCCGACATTGCTGCGGGCCTCGACGACGACTTCGACTATGAGGCAGATGACGACGAAAGCTCCGACCCTGAAGGATCGTGAGCAGCCTGCAAAACGAAATCTCCGCAGCCAAAATTCATCCGGCGTTCCCCCATCGTTCACTTATCCACACTGGACGTATACTTATCCCCATATAATCTACCTTAAGTTGTTATTTACAGTTGCATTCTGTGGCGTTGGGTGGGGGCTCGATGCGTTGGGGACGGATGCTGCGAACCGTGGGGCTCGTGATCGGCCTCACCTCCGCCGGCGCGGCCGGCGCCCAGGATTTCGATGCCATGGACATCGAATTCAATGTGCTGACGCCTGCACGCACGAAATCGTTCTGGTCGGAGCTGCTCGACAACCGCGCCAATCGCAAGCGGCCGTTCGACTATCTGTCGGGCGGCATGCCGGACCGGCTGATGTATTTCGGCGGCATCGATGCCTCGAAATGGAGTTTCGGCGCCTTTCTCGGCGGCCAATGGATGCCGAACGGTTTCGATCGCGATGGCTTCATCCTGCGCCTGTTCGTCTCCGAGAGTCTGGAGCGCTACACCGACCGCTTCGGCAAATACGATACCCAGATCGGCCGCGCCTATCTCCTGCCCGGCTACATGTTTCGCATCGGCCGGCTGGAAGCACAGTTTCTTGTCGGCCCCGATGCCGAAGCGGACTTCTTCTTCCAGAATGGCCGCCCCGATCGCTGGCGCACCCGCTTCGGCATGCGCGGCATCGCCGATCTGTGGTGGGAGCCGACGCCCGAACTGATGGTGCAATATGCATTGTCCGGCACAACCATCGATTCCGGCTACACCACCCGCATCGCCGCCGGCTGGCGGATGTTCGATGCATTCTGGATCGGACCGGAAGCGGCGCTGTCGAACGACTATTTCAGCCGGCAGACACGGATCGGCGTCCATCTCACCGGCCTGCGCACGAATGGATATGAATGGAGCTTCGCCGCCGGCCGCGTCTCCGACGACTTCGGCCGTGATGGCCTCTATGGTCGCTTCGGCCTCATGCTGCGGCCGAAGCGGGCGCCGTTCTTCGATAACTAGAGCATGATCCCGAAAAGTGGATGCCGGTTTTCGGACAAGATCATGCCCTAGCCGAGCCGCCACACTGCCTGCGGCTGCTCGTAGCCACGCACCTGGACGTCGCCGAGAAATGCTGCATCGCGCCCGGCCTCACCAGCGGCATCGCGCACCGCCGTGGAAATCAGCAATTGCGAGCCGAACTCCTTGTTGAGCGCTTCGAGACGAGCGGCGAAATTCACGGTGTCGCCCATGACCGTATATTCCTTGCGCCGGGGAGAGCCGACATTGCCGGCAATGACAGCGCCCATATGGATGCCGATGCCGATCCGCAGCGGCCAGTCGCTGCCGCGATTGTTCTGTTCCAATTCCGCCAGCATGTCGCGCGCAGCTTCGACGGCACATTGCGCGGCATTGGGATCCTCGATCGGCGCACCGAACACGGCAAGAAATCCGTCGCCGAGAAACTTGTTCACGATGCCGGAGTGACGGTCGAGCACATCGACCAGAATGGCGAAGGCCTCGTCGAGGCGCTCCACCACCTGGCGCGGCGTGTGGATGCGCGTCGCCGCGGTGAAGTTGCGGATGTCGACGAACATCACCGCGACCTGCCGCATTTCAGTGGTCGGCGCGGCGCCGGTGGCGAGCAGCCGTTCCACCACTTGCGGCGACACGTGCTGGCCGAACAGATTGGTGACGTGATCGCGAGCGGCAGCGGCGGCGATGCTCGCCTCGAATTGCCGCCGCAGCTGCATGCCAACAGCGCCGGCGAGCACACCGCCGACGAACAGCATGACGGCACGGACCAGCTGAAAAATAACCTCCGGCATCGGCTCGTCGGCAAAGCCGGCGGGACGATACAGCATCGCCATGGCGAACATCTCCGACGCCGCAACAAAGCCGGTGAAAGTGGACAGCCAGAAATCCAGCCGCAGGGTCGAGAGAATGATGAAGACGAAATAGGTCAGTGGCGCCGCGAAGGCGAGCGCCGTGTTGGCGCCCATCCAGTTCATATGCAGATAGAGCGCCGCGGTCGGCACGCTGGTCTCGATCAATGCACTGAGATAGCGCCGGACGATCGGCACGTCCTTGTTCTCGGCGACGCGCCTTGTGACCAGATAGAGCGCCAGAAGCTCAAGCGCGAGAAACGGCAGAAAAATGACATAAGTCGAGCCGAGCTCGAAACCGCCTCGGGAAACGCCGATGAATATATCCGGCGCCACCAGCTGGATAACCGTGACCACCGCGGTGAGGATCGCGACCGTCGCGACGACAGCCTTGATGCGCAGCCGTTCGGTGAGCAGCACCTGACGGTTCAGCGCCTCACGGGCGGTCTGAAGCTCGGTGCTTTCGGCAACGGGTGTAAAAATGGTGCGTCGGAGCGGTATCATCGGCGACAGAATAGCCGCCTATGAGGGAATCAACGAGGCCAAATATAGGCGCAACCAGCTGCAATCATTGTCGGTAGATAGCGACGGCTAGCCCCTGGCGTCGCAGGCCCAGGCGCGGATGACACATTCCTTGCCGCCATAATCGTAGCACTTCTTGGTCGCTTCATTGAGTGTCGAGGAAATGCGCGGGGCCACCGCATAACCATGGGCGCCGCAAGGATTGGCCATGTCGACCGACAGCGCAGCGCAAGCGCGTTTCATCGTGACGGTGGTGCAATCGCCCTTGCAGGCTTTCTTCGCGGCAGCGAGCGCGGACGCCTGTGCCGGATGATCGTAGGCCTGACCATATGCACCGCATTTGCCGATGGCGAGCGCACCGGCACCAATTGCCGGTTGCAGCGATGCAAAACTAAAAATCAGCACAGCAGAAAAAAACGCGCGTGAGCGCGCGGTAATACGAAATGACAATTTCCCCTCCCCCGAGGTGCAGTCGCAGGCAGACTGGCACGGCAGGGGTTTCGACTTGGTGAATGAAACGGAAATGCTGTCCGTTACGGTGTCGCAGCAAGGGCACGGAGACGTTCGGAATCCTCACGCGCGAGCGGATTGTAGACAACCATGGTGAGATCGGGGCGACCATCGACCACGAAAGCGGAACATTCGAACATCACCTGGCCAAGCACGGGATGATGGATGCGCTTGACGCCGTCGCCATGCGGCGCTTGCACGTCGTTGGCCCGCCAGAGTGCAGCAAATTCCGGGCTGCGACGACAGAGATCCTCGACCAAGGGCTCGACCTCCACCATGGCGCCGGCGCGGCTGGCATCGATCCTGAACGCGCCGACGACAAAGCGCGCCACGCTCTCCCAATCATATTGCGCGGCACGGGCGCGCGGATCGAGAAAGATGAAGCGGAGAATGTTGCGTTGTTCGGGCGGCAGCTTGCCGTAGTCCGTCAGCATGACGGTGGCGGCACGATTCCACGCCACCACGTCCCAGATCGCGGTGCGGATCAGCGCCGGGCTCGGCTCGAGCGCATCGAGAACGCGCTGCAGCCGCGGCGAGACATCGTCGCTCTTGCGATAGCGCACCTCCGGCGGACGCCCGAGCCCGATGAGAAACAGATGCTCGCGCTCCACATCGGTCAGCATCAGCGCCCGCGCGATGCGATCCAGCACATCGGCCGACGGCGCGCCGCCGCGCCCTTGCTCCAGACAGGTGTACCAGGTCGCGCTGATATGGGCGCGCTGCGCCACCTCCTCGCGCCGCAAGCCGCTGGTGCGCCGGCGCGTGGTGGAAAAGCCGAACGCCGCCGGATCGAGCCGGCTCCGCCGTTCGCGCAGATAATCGCCCAGCACATTGTCGACGGTCGGAAGGGTGCTCATTCTATCAGTCATTATACTACGATAAGCTATCGACTTTACCATGATAGCAGAAGCGACCACTTTTGTCCCATCGCAACAAAAGCGGAGTTTCGCATGCGCGTATTCGTTACCGGGGCCACCGGCTTCATCGGCCTCGCCGTCACCCGGGATCTGATCGCAGCCGGCCACCAGGTCATCGGCCTGTGCCGGTCCGAAGCGAAGGCACAGGCGCTCGCCGCAGCCGGCGCCGAGATCTATCACGGCTCGATCGACGATATGGACGGGCTGAAGCCGGGTCTGGCGCGCGCCGATGGCGTGATCCATCTCGCCTTCAAGCACGACTTTTCCAATTTCGTGGCCAATTGCCATGATGACCGGCGGGTCGTCAGCGCGCTCGGTGCCGCGCTGGCCGGTTCGAACCGGCCGCTAATCGTGACCTCGGGCACCGGCCTCGCCAACACCGTGCCGGGCGAGCCCGCCAAGGAAGACAATGCCATCGTGGGCTCAGACCATCATCCGCGGGCGGTCTCGGAAGAAGCGGCCGCCGCGGTGGCGGCCACCGGCGTCAACGTCGCGGTGGTGCGACTGCCGCAGGTCCACGATGTCAGGCGGCAGGGGCTGATCTCGCCGGCCATCGACATCTTCCGCCAGAACGGTGCCTGCGGCTATGTGGGCAACGGCCAGACGCGCTGGCCGGCCGCACACGTGCTCGATGTCGCCCGCCTTTATCGGCTCGCTATCGAACGCGCGGAGCCGAACGCGAAATATCATGCGGTGGCGGAAGAAGGCGTGACACTGCGCGCGATTGCGGAGACCATCGGCAAGCGGCTCAATCTGCCGGTGAAGTCGATTACGCCCGACGAGGCGCAAGCGTTCTTTGGCTGGCTCGCGATGTTTGCTACGCATGATGTGCCGGCATCGAGCGCGAAGACGCGGCAGAAACTCGGCTGGACGCCGACGGGACCGGGTTTGCTGGAGGATCTGTCGGCGTTGGTGATCGATTAGATATATGTAGGGTGGGCAAAGGCGTTCTTGCGCCGTGCCCACCTTCACGCGCACGGCTGGTGAAGGTGGGCACGCTTACGCTTTGCCCACCCTACAAATCAGCCGCCCCGCGCCTCCTCGAGCGCCTGCGGCGTGTCGATGTCGAGGAAGGCGCCGCGACCGTCGACTGCGACATCCGCGACGACTTCCGCATGTTTCAGGATCAGCTCCCGCGCACCGACATCGCCGTCCAGCGTCATCAATTCCGGGAAGAAGCGGCGCGACCACAGCACCGGATTGCCGCGGCGGCCGTCGCTCACCGGCACTGCGATCAGATGGCCGCGATCCGGCGCGAAGCCGTCGATCAGGCGATCAATCAATCTCGTATCGATCAGCGGCATATCGCCGAGACAGATGACTGCACCGTCGGCATCCCGCGGCACCGCTGCAATGCCGGCTTTCACCGAGCTGGCGATGCCATCCGGAAAATCCGGATTGTAGACGAAGGTGACGTTGAGGCCTTTCAGCGCCTTCTCGACCTCGGCGGCCTGATGGCCGGTCACGACGGTGACGCTGCTTGCTTTCGATTTGAGCGCATGTTCGGCGACGATGCGCACCAGCGGCTTGCCGTTCAGTTCGGCAAGCAGCTTGTTGGGTCCGCCCATGCGCGTGCCACGGCCTGCGGCAAGAACGAGCGCCGCGACGCTACGGTTGCCATCGGTTTCGGCCGGCGCGCGCGGCTGTGGCCGGGTGACAATTTCCATCAGCAGACCGCCGACGCCCATGCCGACGAGATCTGCGCGCGTCACTTCAAGACCGGCGAGCAGGCGCATCAGCACCCAGTCGAAACCGTTTTCCACCGGCGAGCGTGCGCAGCCGGGCGCGCCCAGCACCGGGACGTTGCCAGCCCGGCCGATCAGCAGGAGATTGCCGGGGTCCACGGGCATGCCGAAGTGATGGATGGTGCCACCTACGGCCTCGATGGCGGCCGGGATGACGTCGCGGCGATCGGCGATTGCGGAGGCACCGAACACGATGACGAGTTCGGCGCCGAGCTGAAGCAGTTCGTCGATCGTCTTCGCGAGCACGGTTTCGTCATGCGGCACGCGGCGCTCGGCGATGATCCTCGCCCCCGCAGGTGCAAGCCGTTCTTCGGTCACGCGCAGGGTCTTGTCGATCACCTTCGGCGACAGGCCCGGCAACAAGGTCGAGACGACGCCAACCTTTTTCACCTTGTAGGGGGCGATCCGCATTGCCGCACCGCCTGCCGCCTTCACCGCGGCATCGCGCAAGCTGCCGGCGACGCCGAACGGGATCAGCTTGACGGTAGCTATCATTTCGTTCTCGACCACCGGCTTGAACGCCTGCAGGGTCGCGAAGGTGATCGCCTCGTCCACGCCATTGATGCGATCGACGGCCGCGCGGTCGATCACCAGCACGCCCGGCCTGGCCGCAAACAGATTGGCGCGGCCGGTGAAGGCGCGCTCCACGGTGACGCCCTCGCCCGCCACCGCCTGCGCGATGCTGGCAGCAGCAGCGTCCTCGGAGATATCGCCGTCTTCGAGACGAACGACGACGATCTCCTTGACGCCGGCACGCGTCAGCTCGGCCACTTCCTCGGGGCCGATCGTGGTGCCCTTCTTGAGAACGAGCGCGCCCTGCCGGAGCGTGTGAACGGTGACGCCGCCGAGCGCATCGGCCGGGCTGGCCGGACCGAACTTCATGCTGCGCTCGCCTTTGCGTCTTTCGGCAGGCGCAGTTCGGCGGTGATCTCGGCCATGATCGACACCGCGATTTCGGACGGCGAGACGGCGCCGATATTCAGGCCGATGGGTGCCTTGATCTTCGCGAGATCCGCATCCGTTGCTCCCTGGCCTTTCAGGCGATCGAGGCGCTTGGCGTGGGTTTTCCGCGAACCGAGCGCGCCGATATAAAAACAGCCCTTCTCGAACGCATGCAGCAGCGCGGGATCGTCGATCTTCGGATCATGCGTAACGGCAACGAAGGCGGTCCAGCGATCGATGCCGAGCGGCGGCAGCGCCTCATCCGGCCATTCGGCGATCAGCTTCACATCCGGGAAACGCTCGGGGCTGGCAAAGGCGGTGCGCGGATCGACCACCGTGACGTCGTAGTCGAGCGAACGCGCCAGCGGCGCCAGCGCCTGACTGATATGGACGGCTCCGATGATCACGAGTTTGGCGGTCGGTGCATAGA
The DNA here is from genome assembly GCA_023449855.1 of Pseudomonadota bacterium. GTDB lineage: Bacteria > Pseudomonadota > Alphaproteobacteria > Rhizobiales > Xanthobacteraceae > Tardiphaga. The sequence continues at coordinate 43,807 of JAEXHR010000164.1, forward strand.
CGTTGAGGAACTGCTTCTTGCCATCCACCTCGACCATGGCGCTCTTGCCCATGCGGAGCTGTTTCTCCAGCTCCGCATGCAAGGGATCGGCAGCGAAGTCTACCGCCTTCACCAGGCGCTGTATACCATCGGATATATCGGTCACCACGATGACCGGGCGACGCGCGGCGCGCTCGGCATTGAGCAGCGCCAGTGTCTCGGTTTTCACGATCAGCCTACCTTTTCGACAAAAACGCGGATGGTGCCGCCACAGGACAGACCGACATTCCAGGCGGTCTCGTCGGCCACGCCGAATTCGAGCAGCTTCGGCTTGCCGCTTTCGATCACATCCAGCGCCTCGGTGACCACGGCGCCTTCGACGCAACCGCCGGAAACGGAACCAAGAAAGGTGCCATCGTCATTGATGACCAGATTCGAGCCCGCCGGGCGCGGCGCCGAGCCCCAGGTCTCCACCACCGTCGCCAGCGCGACGCCATGGCCGGCCTTCTGCCAGGCCTCGGCGGCCTGCAGGATGTCTTCTTCGCGATTGAGCATCAGAACCTCCTCAGGCAGCCGGGCGGATCAACGGGCGGTGATGGCCGGATGTCGGCGCGGACAGGGCTTTAATGAGCCCATCAATGGACGTCAAATTATGTACCGGGCGGAATTCGTCAACATGGGGCAGCATCATTTTGATGCCCTGCGCCTTCGGCTCGAAGCCATCGAAGCGCAGCAGAGGATTCAACCAGATCAGCCGGCGGCAGGAACGGTGCAGCCGATCCATTTCGAAGGCAAGCTGCGAATCCGCTTCGCGTTCGAGCCCGTCGGAGATCAGCAGCACGATGGCACCCTGTCCGAGTACGCGGCGCCCCCATAGCTTGTTGAAGTTATGCAGCGAGGCCGAGATGCGCGTGCCGCCGGCCCAATCCTGCACCGACGCCGAACAGCTCGCCAGCGCTTCGTCGGGATCGCGCGCCCGCAGCGCGCGGGTGACATTGGTGAGCCGCGTGCCGAACAGGAACACCGAAACGCGCTTGCGCGCATCGGTGATGGCATGGAGGAAATGCAGGAACAGGCGGGTATATTCACTCATCGAGCCGGAAATATCGAGCAGCGCCACGATGGGCGCCGGCTTGTCGATCAGGCCGAGGCGGCGGATATCGACGATGTCGCCGCCGGTGCGCAGCGAGGCACGCAGCGTGCGGCGCAGATCAAGCCGCGCGCCGCGCCGGTCGGGCTGGGTGCGGCGGGTGCGCAGTTCGGCCTGCGGCAGCCGCATCTCGGCGATGGCGCGGGTGACCTCGGCGATCTCCGCCGCGCTCATCTGCGCAAAGTCCTTCTTCTGCAGGATTTCGCGATCGGAGACCGAGAGCTTGACCTCCTGCTCCTGCGGCGCCTCACGTTCCTCGCCTTTCGACGGCTGCGCCATCGCCTCCTGCACCCGGCGCGAGGCCGGCGGCGGCTTGCGCTTGGCATCGTCCGGCAACGGCACGGAATCCAGCATCTGCTTCCAGTCTTCCTCGGCGCGGAAGAACAGGTCGAAGGCCTGCCGGAAGATCAGCGCATGTTCGTGGCGCTTGACGAAGATCGCCTCCAGCGTCGTGAAGACGTCGGCGCGCTTGCCGATCTCGATCAGTTGCAGCGCATCCAGCGCATCGATCGCCGCGCCCGGCCCGACCGGCAGCCCCGCTTTGCGCAAAGCGCGGGCGAAGCCGATGACATTGTCAGCCATCTGCCCGGTCGGGGGATTGAGATGATCGATGGGCATGCGCTCTCCGATCAATCGCTCGTCGCTTCCTTGATCGTCTTCGCCAGCGCATCGCCCTGCATGCGCTGGATGTCATCCTGATACTTCAGCAGCGCGCCGAGCGTATCGCCGACCACCTGCGGCGTCAGCGAGCGGGCGTCGAGTTCGGTCAGCGCCGTCGCCCAGTCGATGGTCTCGGCGACACCCGGCGACTTGTAGAAATCCTGATCGCGCAGCTTCTGCACGAAGGACACCACCTGCTGCGACAGCTTTGCGGAAATACCGGGCACACGCGACTTCACGATAGCGAGTTCGCGATCGGCGGCGGGATAATCGACCCAGTGATACAGGCAGCGCCGCTTCAGCGCGTCGTGGATCTCGCGGGTGCGGTTCGAGGTGATGATGACGATCGGCGGCGCCGGCGCCTTTACGGTGCCGAGTTCGGGGATCGTGACCTGGAAGTCCGAGAGGATTTCGAGCAGATAGGCTTCGAAGGCCTCGTCCGCGCGATCGAGTTCGTCGATCAGCAGCACCGGCGGGCCGTTTACATCCGGCTCCAGCGCCTGCAGCAGCGGGCGCTTGATCAGATAGCGGTCGGCAAAAATGTCGCTGGCGAGTTGGTCGCGGTCGCTCTCGCCGGCAGCTTCCGCAAGGCGGATCGCAATCATCTGCGAGGCGCTGTTCCATTCATAGACGGCGGAGGAGACGTCGAGGCCTTCATAGCACTGCAAGCGGATCAGCTTGCGGCCGAGGGCGGCCGACAGCACCTTCGCGATCTCGGTCTTGCCGACGCCGGCCTCGCCTTCGAGAAACAGCGGTCGCCCCATGCGCAGCGACAGATAGGCCACCGTCGCCAGCGAGCGCTCGGCGAAATAGCCGCGCTTGGTCAGGAGATCGAGCATGCCATCGACGGAGGTGGGAAGCGCCGATGGTGCAGTCATGAAGAACCCAATCTCAAAATGGCGGGCCTGATGCGATCAGGCCCGGTTGTTGGCGGCTTCGACCGCACGCTTGGCCAGCACGCCGATCAGATGCGCACGATACTCGGCGCTGCCGTGCAAGTCACTGTTGAGGCCATCCGGCGAGACGGCGATGCCGTCCAGCGCCTTCGGCGAGAAGCGCTTCTTCAGCGCCTCCTCGAACGCCTCGACGCGGAACACACCGTCCTGGCCCGCGCCCGTCACGGTGACCCGCACCGCCGAGGGCATCTTGGCGACGAACACCCCGACCAGCGCATAGCGCGAAGCCTGGTTGCGGAATTTCTGATAGGCCGCCTTCTTCGGCAGCGGGAACGAGATCTTGGTGATGATCTCGTCCGGCTCCAGCGCTGTCGTGAACAGGCCCTGGAAGAAGTCTTCCGGCTTCAGCTTGCGCTTGTTGGTGACGATGGTGGCGCCCATCGCCATGACGGCGGCGGGGTAGTCCGCGGTCGGATCGTTATTGGCGAGCGAGCCGCCCATGGTGCCCTTGTGGCGCACAGCGGGATCGCCGATCAGGCCGGCAAGTTCGGCCAATGCCGGAATCGCTTCGGCGACCGTGGCCGAAGCCGCGACATCCGCATGCTTGGCGAGCGCACCGATCACCAGCGCGCGGCCCTTGATCTCGATGCCGTCGATGCCTTCGATGTGCGAGAGATCGACCAGATGCGGCGGCGCTGCGAGGCGCTGCTTCATCACGGGCACCAGCGTATGGCCGCCGGCGATCAGCTTTGCATCCTCGTTCTTGGCGAGGAGATTGGCAGCCTGCCGCACGGTGGACGGGCGATGATATTTGAATTCGTACATGAGAAGCTTCCCGGGCGCGTTTCGCGATTATCGTTGAACGTCAGGCGAGGTCTGATTTTTCCATCGCCTTCGCACCCGCGGCGATCGACACCACGATGTTCTGATAACCGGTGCAGCGGCAGAGATTGCCTTCGAGTTCTTCGCGGATCACATGGTCTTCGAGATCGTGACCCTTGCGGCGGACGATGTCGATGGCGGTCATGATCATGCCCGGGGTGCAGAAGCCGCATTGCAGGCCGTGATTCTCGCGAAAGGCTTCCTGCATCGGATGCAGCGGAGCGCCGTCGGCGGCGAGGCCTTCGATGGTCTTGACCTCATGGCCGTCGGCCATGACAGCGAGCGTGGTGCAGGACTTCACGGCCTTGCCGTCGAGATGCACGACGCAGGCGCCGCATTGCGAGGTGTCGCAGCCCACATGGGTGCCGGTCAGCCGCAGCTCTTCACGCAGGAACTGCACCAGCAGGGTGCGCGGATCGATATTCTTGGTGACGGGGCTGCCGTTCACGATCATCGAGACTTTTGCCATATGCACTCTCTTTGCCGGCGCAGGCCCTTGCGGGGCCGCCCGGTTCTTAAAATCGTTCCAAACGCATCATATGGACGAAGTTTTGGCTCGGCAACCGCAGGTGCCGGCCGCGAGATGCGCGTTTTCCGCGGAGTTCAAGAGAGTGTGATCGCGTGCGGTGCAGTGCCGTCATGCCGTAGCCCGCATGGAGCGCAGCGCAATCCGGGAATCAGAGCTTCGCCAATTCGCTGGTCCCCGGGTTACGCTTCGCTTCACCCGGGCTGCGAACAGGATCACCCCTGCACGGCCTTTGCGAAATTGCCGAAGAATTCGTCGGCGATCTTCTTCGCCGAGCCGTTGATGAGACGCTGGCCGAGCTGGGCGAGCTTGCCGCCGATCTGCGCTTCCACATTGTAGGTCAGCAGCGTGCCGCCATCCTGATCGGTCAGCGCGACGGTAGCGCCGCCCTTGGCGAAACCCGCGACACCGCCCTCGCCTTCGCCGGATATCTTGTAGCCATTCGGCGGATCGAGATCGCTCAGCGTCACCTTGCCCTTGAAGCGGGCCGAGACCGGCCCGACCTTGATTTTTGCCGTGGCGCGAAAACCACCTTCATCGGTGGCTTCGAGCTCTTCGCAGCCGGGAATGCAGGCTTTCAGCACGGCGGGATCGTTGAGCTTTTCCCACACCACTTCGCGGCTCGCGGCCAGTTGCACTTCGCCGCTCATCGTCATGGCCATGGGGCAGTCTCCTGAACATCGGGGGATTTAAAACGCGATGGTGTCCCAAGTAATGCACGGATCGCGCAAAGGAAAGACCGGCGGATCGCCGAATGCCTGCCTATTCGCAGTGCAACAGCGAGGCGCCGCCTGACTCCTGGCAGGCCTCTTGGAGACTCCATCGGGAATGGCTAGGGTCCGGCCGCAATGAGCACAGCCCTTTCCCCTCTCCTGGCACCGCTGCTGTCGAGCGCCGCCATGCGCACGATTTGCGACGACGCGACGACGCTCCAGCACATGCTGGATTTCGAGGCCGCCCTTGCGCGCGCCGAGGCCGCGGTCGGCATGATTCCGGCCGCCGCCGTCGCCGCTATCGAAACCTCGTGCCGCGCCGAGCGATTCGATCTGGCTGCGCTCGCCGATGCCGCAACGCGTTCCGGCAACCTCGCGATCCCGCTGGTCAAGGCGCTGACCGCCGATGTGGCGAAGGCCGATCCGGACGCCGCGCGCTATGTGCATTGGGGCGCCACCAGCCAGGACGTCATCGACAGCGCGACCATGCTGAGCCTGCGCGCTGCCATCGACGCGCTGCTCGCCGATTGCGGCCGCGCCATTGCCGGCTTGGCGAAGCTCGCCGAACACCATCGCCATACGGCGGTGGTCGCCCGCACCTGGCTGCAACATGCGCTGCCGATGCCGTTCGGGCTCAAGCTTGCCGAATATGCCGCGGCCCTGCACCGCTCACGCCTGCGACTGGCGCGCCTGCGCGCCGAAGGACTTGCACTGCAATTCGGCGGCGCTGCCGGCACGCTGGCCGCGCTCGGCGACAAGGGGCTCGTCGTTGCCGAGCAGCTCGCGAAGGAATTGAACCTGCCGCTGCCGGATGCGCCCTGGCACACGCATCGCGACCGCATCGCCGAGGTCGCCTCGGTTCTCGCCATCCTCACCGGCACCTGCGGCAAGATCGCCCGCGACGTCTCGCTGATGATGCAGACCGATGTGGGTGAAGCCTTCGAGCCATCGGGCGCCGGCCGCGGCGGATCATCCACCATGCCGCACAAGCGCAATCCGGTGGCCTCCGCCTCCGCACTTGGCGCCGCCACCATGGCCCCCAATCTCGCCGCCACGATCTTCGCCGCGCAGGTGCAGGATCACGAACGCAGCGCCGGACCGTGGCATGCGGAATGGCCCACGCTACCATCGCTGCTGCTGGTGACTTCCGGCGCCCTCGCCGCGATCGTCGATATCGCCGAAGGGCTCGAGGTCGATGCAGACAGGATGCGCAGCAATCTCGACTTGGCGCACGGCCTGATCATGGCCGAAGCCGTGACCTTTGCGCTCGCCGAAAAGCTCGGCAAGAGCGACGCTCATCATCTGGTTGAAGCGGCCAGCAAGAAGGCCGTCGCCGAGAAGACGCATCTGCGCGACGTGCTGACCGCCGATCCGAAGGTTACGGCGCAGCTCTCTACAGACGCCATCGCAAAACTGTTCGAGCCGATGGACTATCAGGGCGCTTCGCAGGCCCTGATCGACCGCCTGCTCGCCTCACTCAAGCACTAAGAACGACGGGAGTTTTTCCATGCCCATGATCGACGCCGACGGCTGTCTGCTCAATGTATCCGTCGAAGGCCGCGACGGCGGGCCGACGCTGATGCTCTCCAATTCGCTCGGCTGCACCATGGCCATGTGGGAACCGCAGATGCCGGCCCTCACAAAGCTGTTCCGCGTGGTCCGCTACGACCGCCGCGGCCATGGCAAGTCCGGCATGAACGGCCCGGTGTCGATGGAGCGCTACGGCAAGGACGTGCTGGCGATCCTCGACGATCTCAATATCGATCGGGTGCATTGGTGCGGCCTGTCCATGGGCGGCATGGTCGGGCAATGGCTCGGCGCCAACGCCCCGGATCGCTTCAACAAGATGATCCTGGCCAATACGAGCTGCTACTATCCGGACCCGACCAACTGGCACAACCGCATCAAGGCCGTGCGCGAAGGCGGCCTCGCAGCGGTCGCCGATGCCGTCATTGGTGGTTGGCTCACCGCAGATTTCCGCGAGCGCGAGCCGGAGGCGACGGCAAAGATGAAGGCGATGCTGCTGGCCTCCCCCGTCGAAGGCTATCTTGCCGCCTGCGAAGCGCTCAGCACGCTCGACCAGCGCGCGCTGCTGCCTGAGATCAAGAGCCCGGTGCTGGTGATCGCCGGCAAGCAGGACAACGCAACGCCGGTGGCAGCGGGCGAATTCATCCGCGCCAACATCCCCGGCGCCAGCATGACGCTGCTGGATGCAGCGCATATTTCCAACGTGGAACAGAGCCACGCTTTCACCGAAGCCGTGGTCGGCTTCCTGACGCAGCGTTGAGGCATCGCCATGGACGAACAGCAACGCGCCGAACAGGGCACCGCCAAGCGCCGCAAGGTTCTCGGCGATGCGTGGGTCGACAAATCCGCCGCCGGAAAGAACAGCTTCAATGCCGACTTCCTCGATCTGATCTCGCGCTATGCCTGGGGCGAGATCTGGACGCGCCCGCATTTCGACGATCGCACCCGGCGCGTGCTGGTGATCGGCACCATGCTGGCGCTCGGCCAGTGGGACGAATTCCGCATGCATGTGCGTGCCGCCCTCACCGAAGGCGGTTTCACACCGGACGACATCAAGGAAATCCTGCTGCAGCAGGCGATCTATTGCGGCGTTCCCGCGGCCAATCACGCCACCAAGGAAGCCGCCGCGGTGATCAAGGAACTGGGGCTGAAGATCTAGGCTGCATTCGCCTTGTGCAGCGACGGCGCCTCGCCCGGATCTTCGCCCGACCATTCCGGAAGTTGAACCGCCTCGCGGCGCATCTGCGGCTCGAAGACCATCACGACGGCGACGCCGAGCATCAACAGGAGCTCGGTGATGTGCAGCCGCATGGCGGCGAGTTCGCCGACCCGCCACGCCATCGCCATGCCGGCAAAGGAAATCGCGCCGCCGATGCCGAGCGCCAGTGCAAGCGCCTCGTCGCAGCCGCCGGTCTTGCGGATTTTCGGCTGTGTGATGAAGACGAGAAAGACGGCGAAGAAGGCAACCACTGTCAGCTTGGCGAGCGCCAGCAGCCACGCATAGCGCACTGTGCCGAAGCTCGACAGTTGCAGGACATCGCTCAGGAACAGCGCCAGCGAGATGTTCGGACGCTCGTAAAATCCCTGGATCGGCGAGACCATGATCCGAAAGGCGAAGATGGTCCAGGTCGGGATGAAATAGCACGCGAGCAGCGCGCCGGTGACGGTGCTGATCCGCCAGGTCTGGATCGTGCCCTTTGCGGTCCAGTTGTCCTGCGAAATACCGCCTCGGGAAAGGCCGTGCTGGGAAATGCTGTGCTCGGACATGCCGCCAACGCCTCGTCTGCGACTCGCGCGCGAGCCGAATGGTTGACAGAGAGCTAACGCCGAGCCCGCCTATGCGACAACGTAAACCAATTGGTAACCTTAATTTCCAAAGGGCGTGGGAAAGCTGCTGCACGGCGGCATTTCCGCTTGCCAAAAGAAAAGCCCCGCCTTGCGGCGGGGCCTTCTTCAATGGTGCTGAGAACACCATTCTCTACTAACGCTGCTGGCCCGGCTTACCCTGACCGGGATTCTGCTGATCCGGACGATGCTGCCCGCCCTGCTGGCCCTGATGACCCTGACCGGGGTTCTGGGTCTGCTGACTTGGCTTACGCTGGTCCTGCTCGTTCTGGTTCTGATTTTTCGACACTTGTCGTTCTCCTTGATTGAACCATCCAACGCGTCGTCAACGCCGATCCACAAAAGTCGTTTCGGTTCCCCCATGGTGATTGCAAGGCAGTTACGCGGAGCAAATGTGACAGCGGAACCGTTTGCGCTGCAGCGAAAAACGGCAGGGACAGCTCAACTTAGCCGCACCCGCCCCTGTTGCTGTCCCCGCAAGAGCGCTGTTAGAAAATGAAACAGCGATCGCGAGATTCCGGCTGTCGGGGTTTTGGCATCGGCGCGGACGAACACGACAGCACACTACGGGGTCCATGGATTATTTCGCCCAGCAACTGATTAACGGTCTCGTGCTCGGCTCGATCTACGGCCTGATCGCCATCGGATATACGATGGTCTATGGCATCGTCGGCATGATCAATTTCGCCCATGGCGATATCTTCATGATCGGCGGCTTCATCGCGCTGATCACCTTTCTCATCCTCGTCTCCATCGGCCTCACCGCCGTACCGGTAATCCTGCTGCTGGTGCTGCTGGTTTCCATGGCGATCACCTCGCTCTATGGCTGGACCATCGAGCGCATCGCCTATCGGCCGCTGCGCCACTCCTTCCGTCTCGCCCCGATGCTGTCGGCGATCGGCATGTCCTTCGTGCTGACGAACTTCTCGCAGGTCTCGCAGGGCGCGCGCGTGAAACCGGTGCCGCCGATCATCACCGGCGGCTACACGCTGCATGAAGGCGCCGACGGTTTCGCCATTCGCGTCTCCAACATCCAGATCATCGTGGTGATCACCACCGTGGTGCTGCTGGCGCTGTTCACCTATCTCGTGGCGCGCACGCGGCTCGGCCGCGACATGCGCGCCTGCGAGCAGGACCAGAAGATGGCCTCGCTACTCGGCGTCGATGTCGATCGCACCATCTCCATGACCTTCGTCATCGGCGCCGCCCTCGCCGCCGTCGCCGGCATGATGTACCTGCTCTATTACGGCCTGGTCGATTTCTTCATGGGCTTCGTCGCCGGCATCAAGGCCTTCACCGCCGCCGTGCTCGGCGGCATCGGCTCGCTGCCCGGTGCCATGCTCGGCGGTCTGCTGATCGGCCTGATCGAGACGCTGTGGTCGGCCTATTTCTCGACCGAGTACAAAGACGTCGCCGCCTTCTCGATCCTGATCGTGGTGCTGATCTTCCTGCCGACCGGCCTGCTCGGCCGTCCCGAAGTCGAAAAAGTCTGAGACGGGATCCGGCGTGGCAGTGGCATCGACATCAAGCAAAACTGCCCGCGGCCTGGACGTCGCATTCATCCTGAAGAAGGCCGTCATCTCCGCGCTGGTGGCGCTGGTGCTGTTCTCGCTGATGATCGGCGTGCGCACCGAGGCCGGCCCGACCGGGCAACTCATCTACTGGACCCGCTTCGGTGATCTCGCCGCCATGGTCGCCACCGTGTTCGGCGGCAGCATTCTGTTCGAGTTGCTGCGTCACTGGTGGGGCCCCGTCGAGACGGCGCGGGTCATGCCGCCCTCCGCCACCAGGGCGCTGTCGCTCGCCGGCCGCGCGCTGGTGCCGGTGCTGCTGATCTTCGCCTTCCTCGTCCCGGTCATTTTCTACAACGAGCGCTACATCCTCGATCTCGGCATCCTCGTGCTCACTTATGTGATGCTCGGCTGGGGCCTCAATATCGTGGTCGGCCTCGCCGGCCTCCTCGATCTGGGTTATGTCGCCTTCTACGCGGTGGGCGCCTATGCCTATGCCCTGCTCTCCACCATCTACTTCCCGCTGTGGTTCGGCGACGGCATCACCCCCTGGGCCTTCTGGCTGGTGCTGCCATTGGCGGGCATGCTTGCCGCCTGCTGGGGTCTGATCCTCGGCTTCCCGGTGCTGCGCCTCAGAGGCGACTATCTGGCGATCGTGACGCTGGCTTTCGGTGAGATCATTCGCGTCATCCTGATCAACTGGTACGATTTCACCGGTGGCCCGAACGGCATTTCCGACATTCCGCGGCCGAGTTTCTTCGGCATCCCCTTCACC
>JAEXHR010000220.1 GCA_023449855.1 Pseudomonadota bacterium
GGGACCGGCGCCCAAGAAGCATACGCAATGAGACCAAAAATCAAAGGGGACCCATCGCAATTCAGACGATGACGAGTGAGGCAAGTATCTGTTTCTCTACCTCTATTCGCGCTGTTTGATTAATTCAGGAAATCAAACGTTATGCCCAGAGGTGGGAAGCGTGAGGGGGCAGGTCGCAAGCCGGCTCCGAAGCCAGCGATAGCAGCGCTGCCCGTCGCCGCTCCGCGGTTTGAACCGACGATTATCGACGGTCTGACCGAGCCGAATTGGGCAGCCCAGTTCACCGACGAACTGGATCAGGATCTCGCGCGGCGCCAGTGGCGCATCATCATCGGCGAGCTGCGCAACTCCGAGAAGCTAGCTAACGCCAACGAGCGTCAGGTCAAGCGTCTGGTCGACTCCTATGTGCTTTACGAAATTGCGATGCGCCATGTCGCGGATGAGGGAGCCGTCTTCCCGCGCAAGGGCAAGAAACAGCCCGCCTACAATCCGTGGTTCACAATCTTGAAGGACGCGAACGCAATGGCGTCGGCCGCTGAGGCAGAGCTGACCGTCACGCCGCGCCGGCGCAACAATGGTGGCAAAGTCCAGAAGCAAAAGCAGTCGGTCATCGGCGGCGGGTATCTCCGCGCGGTACCCAAGTGATCGAACGACACGATGGGCGTGCGATGTTGTCGACGGCCGAATTGTATCTGGCGAGCTCGTTTGTCACGCCGCTGAGCGGCATCTAAAGGATCTGGTCGACGGCGCCGCGCGCGGACTGCACTGGGCGCCGGATCGGGCGGAGCATGCCTTCGGGTTCTTCCCGAGCGCTCTGTCGATAACGGAGGGCGCCAAGGTCGGCCAGCCATTCGAGCTGCTGCCCTGGCACTCTTTTGTTGTTGGCTCGCTTTTCGGCTGGCGCAAGGAAAGCGGCCGGATGCGGTTCCGGTCCGGCTGGCTGGAGACCGGCAAGGGGCAGGCGAAGTCGCCGCTGATGGCGGCCATCGGCCTTTACATGATGGGCTATTACGGCGTGCCGCGCGCCAAGGTCTATGCGATCGGGCAGGACAAGCAGACGGCAAACGTCCTGTTCAAGGATGCCGCTGCGATGTGCCGGTCTCCCATCCCGGGGACCGATCCGGAGGAGAACACGACACTGGAATCCGTCGGCGAGGTCGTCATCCGTGGCTTCCTCGACAACGCGTTCAAGATTGAGCACCCGAGCACGAAGTCGGTGTTCCAGTCGCTGGCGAATGGCGAGGCAATCTCGGGTCCGAAGCCGACGCTGGTGAGTGCCGACGAAATCCACGAGTTCAAGAGCAACAACTCGATCGAAACGTGGATGCGCGCCATCGCCAAGATGCCCGGCGACGCGCTGATGCTGCTCGGCACCAACACGCCAGCGTCGACGCAACTGGTCGGCACCGAATATTCCGAGTTTTACCAGCGCGTCGTGCGGGGCGAGTTCGTTGACGACGAGGCGTTCTCGTTCATCGCCCGGGTGGACAAGGCCGACCACGAGAAGGTGTTCGAGAACGAGGCGTGTTGGGTCAAAGCGCTTCCGGCGCTGAACATCACGTTCCCGATCGAGAATATACGCGGCGAGGTCAATACGGCCAGACAGCGCCTCTCGACGGCGATGTCGGTGAAACGCCTCTACTTCGGCATTCCGCTCGGTGTTGCCGGCTTCTGGATGGACGAAGAGCCGTGGGCCGCGGTTCAGGCCAAGGTCGATCCGGCCGATCACAAGGGTGAGAAGTGTTGGCTGTCGCTCGATCTGTCCAAGAAGAACGACCTGACCGCATTGTCGGCATGCTGGAAGCGCGAAGCGAACGCGGAGACCGGCGAGCCCGAGCATCTGTTCGTCAAGACCTGGTACTGGACCACCCAGAACGGCCTCGCTGACCGCGCACGGCGCGACGTCGCCAAGTACGTGGAATGGGCGGCCGACCCGGATGTCGACTTCACGGCGGTGCCCGGCGCCACCATCGACAAGACGTTTGCTGCTGCCGAAGTCGCCAAGCTCGTTGCGGAGCACGATGTCGAGTTTCTGGCTTACGATGTTGCCGGCATGGCCGACTTTATCGCTGCCTGCGAGCAGATCGGTCTCGCGGTCTGGCTCTACGAGGGGCCGGACAAGCTTCCCGGCTATGGCTTGAAGCTCGTTCGACACAACCAGGGCAAACGCCGCGTTTTCGAGGAAAAGCAGCTGACGATGCCGACCTCGATCGAGAAACTGGAAGATCATGTGCTTGATGCCGATGTCACGATCGACAATTCGCCGGTGACTTATATGTGCGCGGCGAATGCGATCATCGAGAGCGACGGGCAAGGCAACCGCTGCTTCGACAAGGCCAAATCGCGGGGGCGCATCGACGGACTCGTGACCACGGCGATGGTGGTTGGTGCCGCGCTGATGAATTCGGGTCCGCCGCCGATCGATTATGACGATCTGATCAAGAACGCGGTGGTCGTCTGATGGCGACGTGGAAGCTCAGCGAGTGGTTCGGGAGCTGGATGCGCCCGCGCCGAGGGCCTGACCCAGCGCAAGATCATCGTGACGATAGCGATCCGCCCGTCACGATCGATGCCGCCATGCAGCTTGGCACCGTGTGGGCATGCGTGCGACTGTTGTCGGAGACCATCGGCACGCTGCCGGTCGGCGTTTACCAGAAAGACGAGAAGGGCGGGCGCACGCCCGCGACCAAGCATCCGCTGTACGCGCTGCTGCATGACAGCCCGAATGCTGACCAGACTGCCGCCGAATTCTTCGAAGCGATCGTCGCCTGTCTCTGCCTGTGGGGCAACTTCTACGCTGAGAAGGACTTCAATGGCGCCGGCGACGTCGCGTCACTCATTCCGCTGCGCCCTGATCTGACGCGGGTCTTTCGCGATAAGAACGGCGCGCGGCGCTATCGCGTGACGGAAGACGGCAAGACCCGCGAGCT
>JAEXHR010000226.1 GCA_023449855.1 Pseudomonadota bacterium
CCTAATTCAACGTTGAAACTCCGCGCCGTAGGACGCCTCCGGCTCATCCGCCCTACGCTTTATTATATCATTTATTTATACAATCCAATGCGATTGAGCCGCACCGGGACCGGCTGCAGGGTGGCGGACTTTCTTTCACCAGCAGAGACCCGACCATGCGTGAATATTCGATCGCGGCCATTCCGGCCGACGGGATTGGCCCCGAAGTCATCGCCTCAGGCATCCGCGTGCTGGAAGCCTTGCAGAAGCGCGTGGGTGACATCGCCTTCAATGTCACCACCTTCGACTGGGGCTCGGACTATTACCGCAAGCACGGCGTGATGATGCCGGCGGACGGGCCGGCGCAGCTCAAGACATTCGACGCGATCTATTTCGGCGCCGTCGGCGCGCCCGACGTGCCCGACCACATCACGCTGTGGGGCCTTCGCCTGCCGATCTGCCAGGGCTTTGACCAATACGCCAATGTGCGCCCCACCAAGATCCTGCCCGGCATCACCTCGCCACTGCGCAATGTCGAGGCCGGCGATCTCGACTGGGTGATCGTGCGCGAGAACAGCGAAGGCGAATATGCCGGCTGCGGCGGCCGCGTGCATCGCGGCCTGCCGGAGGAAGTCGGCACCGAAGTCTCCGTCTTCACCCGGGTCGGCGTGCAGCGCATCATGCGCTACGCCTTCAAGCTGGCGCAGTCGCGCCCGCGCAAACTGCTCACCGTGGTCACCAAGTCCAACGCCCAGCGCCATGGCATGGTGATGTGGGACGAGATCGCCGATGAAGTCTCGAAGGATTTCCCCGACGTTACCTGGGACAAGATGCTGGTCGACGCCATGACCGTGCGCATGACGCTGAAGCCGCAGAGCCTCGACACCATCGTCGCCACCAACCTGCATGCCGACATCCTGTCCGATCTCGCCGGCGCGCTGGCCGGCAGCCTCGGCGTGGCGCCCACCGCCAATATCGATCCGGAACGCCGCTTCCCCTCGATGTTCGAGCCGATCCATGGCTCGGCCTTCGACATCACCGGCAAGGGCATCGCCAATCCGGTCGCCAGCTTCTGGACCGCGGCTCAGATGCTCGATCATCTCGGCGAAGGCGATGCGGCGACGCGCCTCATGCGCGCCGTGGAGAAAGTCTGCGAAGCCGGCATCATCACGCCGGATGTCGGCGGCAAGGCCACGACCAAGGAAGTCACCGACGCCGTGGTCGACGCGATTCATAGTTCGAACGTCTGACGTCACTTCCGATCGCCCCGGCCGAACCGGGGCGATCGTCTTCAATCAAACAAAACAACATTCCGGGAGGACATCATGAAAGCCACCGCCACACTTGCATTCGCGCTCACGCTTGCGAGCACCGCGGCCTTCGCACAGGCCTATCCCAACAAGCCGATCACCATGCTGGTGCCGTTCGCGGCCGGCGGCGCCACCGACACCGTGGCGCGCGTCACCGCGGCGACCATGTCGAAGATTCTCGGCCAGACCATCATCATCGAAAACGCCACCGGCGCCGGCGGCACCATTGCAGCCACGCGCGCAGCCCGCGCCGAGCCGGATGGCTACACGATCCTGATCCATCACATCGGCATTTCCACCGCGGCGACGCTGTATCGCAAGCTGCCCTACGACACCAAGACCGCCTTCGCGCCCATCGGCCTCGTCACCAATGCCCCGATGACCATCATCGCGCGCCCGAACCTGCCGCCGAACACGCTGGCGGAGCTGATCACCTATATCAAGGCCAACGGCGACAAGATGACGTTCGGCAATGCCGGCCTCGGCGCGGCGTCGCAGCTGTGCGGGCTGATGTTCATGAACGCCATCGACAAGCAGGTTCTCGCGGTGCCGTACAAGGGCAACGGCCCGGTCATGAACGATCTGATCGCCGGCCAGATCGACCTCACCTGCGACCAGACCACCAACACCACCGGACCGATCGGATCGAAACTGGTGAAGGCCTACGCCATCACGACGAAGACGCGGCTGTCGTCGATGCCTGATTTGCCGACCGCCGACGAGGCCGGCCTCAAGGGCTTCGAGGCCGGCGCCTGGCACGGCATCTATGCGCCGAAGGGCACGCCGGACGATGTGGTGCAGAAGCTCGCCAAGACGCTGCAGGAAGCGCTCCGCGATCCCGAGCTGATCAAGCGCTTCAACGACATCAACACCGATCCGGTGCCGCAGGATCAGGCAACGCCGGCCGCACTGAAGAAGCAGCTCGACAGCGAAGTCGATCGCTGGGCGCCGATCATCAAGGCGAGCGGACAGTTCGCGGATTGATCCGCTGCTGTAGCCCGGGTGAAGCGCAGCGTAACCCGGGGACCGGCGTTTCAACAATCTCGCCATCCCCGGATTACGCTGCGCTCCATCCGGGCTACATGCCATCGGCTTGACGCACGGGTGTCATGACATCCCCGCATCGGCAAATTGCTCTATAACCTCCCCCATCTTCGGCCGCTGCGGCCAAATCTCCGGGGGACTTCCATGTCGATAACGACGACTTTCGCGCGCGTGGTCGCGCTGATTGGCGCAGGCGCCGTGTTGTGGCGCCGCGCCCAGAGCGAAACGCCGGCTCCGGCCTGGGGCAACGCCCCCGTCGTGCCGGAGGCAAAGCCACAGGGCGCCATCCCCACCCTGAAGATGCCGACCGCCCGCGGCTGGGATCCCGGCCAGAAGCCCACCGTCGCGCCCGGCCTCAGGGTCAACGCCTTCGCCACCGCCCTCGAGCATCCGCGCTGGATCAACGTGCTGCCGAATGGCGACGTGCTGATCGCCGAAGCATCGCAGGTGTCGACGCGCATCCGCAGCCTGTTCAGCTACGCCATGCAGGCCACCATGCGCCGCGCCAAGGCGCTCGGCGAGAGCGCCAACCGCATCACATTGCTGCGCGACAAGGACGGCGACGGCGTCGCCGAGGTGCAGCAGGTGTTCATGGAGAATCTCAACCAGCCGTTCGGCATGGCGCTGGTCGGCGACACCTTCTATGTCGGCAATGTCGATGGCGTGGTGGCTTTCCCCTACACCAAGGATGCCGACAAGATCACCGCGCCGGGCAAGAAGCTCACCAGCTTCGGCATCGGCGGCCACTGGACGCGCAGCATCCTGCCGAGCCCGGACGGCACCAAGCTCTATATCGGCGTCGGATCGCTCAGCAACATCGCCGAGAGCGGCATGGAGGTCGAGAAGGGCCGCGCCGCAGTCTATGAGTTCGACATCGCCACCGGCCATCACCGCATCTTCGGCGCCGGCCTGCGCAATCCCGTCGGCCTCGCTTTCGAGCCCAGCACGAAGGCGCTGTGGACCGTGGTCAACGAACGCGATGGCATCGGCGACGAGACGCCGCCGGATTATCTGACTTCAGTGAAAGACGGCGGCTTCTATGGCTGGCCCTATTGCTACTGGGGCCAGATCGTGGACGACCGCGTTCCGCAGGACCCGGCGCTGGTCGCCACCGCGATCAAGCCGGACTATGCGCTTGGCGGTCACACCGCCTCGCTCGGCCTGTGCTGGATGCCTGCGGGCACGCTGCCCGGCTTCCCCGACGGCATGGTGATCGGCCAGCACGGCTCCTGGAATCGCAGCAAGCTCTCCGGCTATGCGGTGGTGTTCGTCCCGTTCGAGAACGGCCTGCCGTCAGGCCCGCCGCGCGACATTCTCTCGGGCTTCCTCGCGCCGGACGAAAAGGTGTCTTATGGCCGCCCGGTCGGCGTCGCGCTCGGTCCGGACGGTTCGCTGCTGGTGGCGGATGACGTCGGCGACGTGATCTGGCGCGTGCCGGGGGCGTAAAACGCCGAACCGTAGGATGG
>JAEXHR010000283.1 GCA_023449855.1 Pseudomonadota bacterium
CGGAGTTTCAGCAACGACATCGGCCGGCGGATTACGCTTCGCTAATCCGCCCTACGGATGCGTCATTCACGCCGCGTGCGTGGCGCGGCAGCCGAATTTCTGCAGTAGTGCGTCGAGCTCGCCCGCCGGCTTTGCCGCGCTGAACAGATAGCCCTGCACTTCGTTGCACCCCTCGGCGCGCAACCGCTCGAGCTGCTCCATCGTCTCGACGCCTTCCGCCGTCGTGGTGATGTTCATGCTGCGGCCGAGACCCGAGATCGCGCGGACGATTGCCATGCAGTCCGGACGCTCGACCAGATCCTTGACGAAGGAACGGTCGATCTTGATCTTGTCGAACGGGAAGCTGCGCAGATAGCTGAGCGACGAATAGCCGGTGCCGAAATCGTCCATGGAGATGCGCACGCCGAGTGCGCGCAGCTGGTGCAGCGTCGCGATATTGGCCTCGGTCTCGGCGAGAAACACGCTTTCGGTGATTTCCAGCTCGAGCCGGTGCGGCGACAGGCCGGAATAAGCGAGCGCCGCCACCACGACCTGCACGAGGTTGCGGCTGCGGAATTGAACCGGCGAGAGATTGACGGCGATCTTCACATCGGCCGGCCACTTGGCAGCTTCCGCACAAGCACTGCGCAGCACCCATTCGCCCAGCGCCACGATCAAGCCGATATCCTCGGCCACCGGGATGAAGTCGGCCGGCGAGATCATGCCCTTGTCGGGATGCTTCCAACGCAACAGCGCCTCGAAACCGACGATGCGATCCGCGGCGATATCCACGAGCGGCTGATAGTGCAGTTCGAATTCACCGTCCGTATAGGCGCTGCGCAGGTCGAGCTCCATGTCGCGGCGCTTCTGCGCCTGGCGATCCATCTCACGCTCGAAGAAATGATGCACATTGCCGCCTTCGGCCTTGGCGCGATACAGCGCCATATCGGCATTGCGCATCAGCTCTTCGCTGGTCGTGCCATCGCCCGGCGACAGCGCGATCCCGATGCTGGCGCCGATGACGACTTCAAGATCGTCGCCCATGTCATAGGGCGCGCTGACGATCTGGATCAGACGTGCAGCGAATTCATTGACGTCGTTGAGCGTGACATCGGAGGTCAGCACGATGGCGAACTCGTCGCCGCCGAGCCGGGCGACGAGATTGTTGCCACGGACCTCGCCGCGCATACGTTCGGCGACCTGCTTGAGCAGGCGATCGCCGGTCGGGTGACCGAAGGAGTCATTGACGTTCTTGAACAGGTCGAGATCGACACAAAGCACCGCGACATGGCGTTCCGGATCACTATGATCCAGCGCCTGCGCGAGACGCTCCTGATAGAAAACGCGGTTGGGCAGATCGGTGAGCGCATCGTGATGCGCCATATGGGCAACGCGGGCTTCGGCCTTGCGGCGCTCGGTGATATCGACGACGGCAACAAGAAAGCCGTCGCGACCGTCGAACGCGACACGGCGGCCATAGGTCAGAACCTGAATTTCGGTGCCGTCGGCCTTGATGTGACGCCAGTTGCGGTCGGATTGATAGCTGTCGCCATGCTGCGTCAAGGCGCGCGTATGCGCCTCCCATTCGTCGCGCGGCCAGATCTCCCTCAATTCCATGCGCAGGAAGGCATCGCGCTCATAGCCGTAATGCGCGACAGCAGCGTCGTTGACGCTGAGAAACCGCATGGTGTCGGCCTCGAACACCCACATCGGCATCGGATTGCCGTCGAACAGCAGGCGGAACGACGCGTCGCGACGCTTGATCTCGGTGATGTCGGAGACGGTCAGCGAGACGAGATCGCCGAAAGCGGTGGCGGTGAGACGAAGATTGCGCTCGTCGCTGTCGATCTCGAGCCGGCCGCTGGCTTCCGAACCATTTGTCTTCTCGGCAATCATCGACAGCAGCCAGCGCGTGACATCGGGAAGACACAACGCATGTCCTCCCTCGCTCAGCCTGCGCCACTGCAGATCGGGCGTCGCCACTTTCAGGAGACGGGCTGCGCCCTGGTTATGATGCACGATCTGGAAATCGAAGGCGCGGTTCGCCGAATTGCGGATCGCGGCGAGCGAGACGATGCCCTCGTCGGTGGAAGAGAAGATCGCGTCCACCAGATTGTAGCGCGGCCCTTGCTCGTTGATATAGGCGCCCACGAGTTTGACGCCCCAGCGCGACGCGGTCGGCAGCGCCAGAATATCGTAGGTCTGCACCAGACCGTCGCGCACGCAATGCGCGGAGGCGAGATGCGGCCGCCCCGTCTGCAGCGCGCAATTGGCGGCTTCGGTCAGCGCCCTCGCGCAATCCGGCGGCACGACATCGAGCGGAATGTCCCAACGCTCATCGCCGAGCCATTGCTGAACATAACGGCCGCTGCGGGAGACCTCGTAACTGTCATCGCGGGATTTCAGCAGCACGATGTGATCCGCCATGCGGCCGAGGCTGCCGAGCATCACCTCTTCATAGCCGGGAAGGATCTGCCCGGGCCTTACGGCCGCCTGCCACTTGCGTTGCAGCGCTGGGATGTCGTCAAAAACTTTGACGTCCGCACTTGCGGAGAGCTTCTTGGCCGCGATCACGACGCATCCTTGCGAAAACTTGTACCGGTATAAGCTATTCAGCCCCCGTCGCTTAATGTCGTGTAAATGTTTTACGGCCGAATGCCTCTACGTCGTCATGCCACAGCGCAAATTCGCGCGATGGTTAGTTCGCGATTCACAACAATGACAGGGGAATGACAATTCGATCGCATTCGATGTGAATGCAAGGAGATCGCAGCAGCTAGCGCGCGACCACTTCAATTTCACCATCGACGCCGTTCACGACGTTAAACGGCTTTTCGAACACCTTGCCTTCGTTCTTGGCGATGGCGCGATACTCGCCCTCGGCAAGCGTGACCTTCGGGAAGGCACCGATGGATTCCTTGATGACGTCGCCGGCCGGCGTGATCACCGACCATGCGGTGTTGGCCAGTGCCTCGCCGCCCTTGTCGCTCACCAGCTTCATGGTGATGACGGCTGCACGGTGGGTGACGGTGACATCGGTGAGCTTGCTCGCCTGCACACGGATGTCCGAACGCACCACCGAATTGGCGTCGCCGTAATTCGAGATGATGTAGTAGGTACCTTCCGGCAGCATCACGACATCGCCGGCGGCGACGTTCGGCAGCAACGCCGTGCGCTCGCCGCCATCAAACTGGCTGCCCTTGTAGATGCCGAAGGAAATCTGGTTGGGCGGAATCTTGCTGCTGCCGACACGACCTTCGATGCGCAGCCCGCCGGCCGGAAGCAGAAAGGCCTCGCGATCGACATCCGCCTTGATCATAACAGGCCTGACGGCGCTGACGAGACCAAGGGCCACATGCACCACATAGCTGCCAGGCGGCAGCGGGATGTTCGGGGTCGCGGTGCGGTCCTCACGCAGCAGCTTGAAGGCACCGGTCTCGTCCGGGCGATCGGAATACACACGCCAGACCAACCCGCCATTGATGGACGGCAGATCCTTGCCGTAGCGCGCGCTGAGGGCCAGCGTGCCTTGGGGAGGCACTGCCGGCGTCTGCACGGGCGACGGTGCCGGAGGTGTCACATTGGCGATGGGCGGCTGCAGCAGCGGCGCCGGCAGCGCGGGCGTAGCTGCCGGCCCGGAGGGCGGCGCGAGGCTGATGGCCGGGCCTGACGGCACATCAGGAATATTTGCTGGCGGAACCGGCGCCGGACGGTCGCTGAAGAACTGCGCGGAGGCCGAGTGGGTGAACAAGGCGCCATGCATCAGCACGAGCGCCAGCGCCAAAGCCAGCCGCCCGCTCCGGCCGGATGTGTGCAAATCAGGACCCCACGTCGTCATCGACATGCTTTTCAACGAAAACACGGCAAATTCAAGCCTTCATGAAGATACCGCGACGTTCGGCCCGGGACCGCCCACAGCCCCGAGACGGCCTCGACGTGAATAGTCGTCCGGACGTCGATATGCAGTCATATTCGGCACCTAAGTGTCGGATACATCGCGTAAATGATGAACGGTCGATTGTCTGGCATGATGGCGTCGTTGCGCCTAGGATCGCCGGCAGCGTTGGGAGTTTCGTTTGCTGGAGTTATTGATGGGGCGCAGCCAGAACGGCGCGAATGGCCGCGACAAACCGGGGCTCGGCAGCATTCGCCGTCCGGTGGTCGGTCTGGCGCTTGGCGGCGGCGCGGCCCGCGGATTCGCCCATATCGGTGTGCTGCGTACGCTTCTGGCCCATGGCATCGTTCCCAATGTGGTGGTCGGCACCTCGATCGGCGCCGTGGTAGGCGGCTGCTATGCCACCGGCCATCTCGATACATTCGAGGAATGGGCGCGCGGGCTGCAGCCGCGCAACATTTTTGGCTATCTCGACATCCGCCTCAACGGTTCCGGCCTGATCGGCGGCAACAAGCTGGCGGCCCAGCTCGAGGCTTCCATCGGTGCGCAGGTGATCGAAGACTTGCCGGTGAAATTTGCCACCGTGGCCACGGAAGTGCGCACCGGCCACGAAATCTGGCTCACCCATGGCCGCGTCGTTGACGCCATGCGCGCGTCCTACGCCCTGCCCGGGATTTTCTCGCCCATTCTAGTCGGCGATCGCTGGCTAGTGGATGGGGCGCTGGTCAATCCGGTTCCCGTCTCCGCGGCCCGCGCGCTGGGCGCCGAGATCGTCATCGCCGTCAATCTCAGCAATGACGTGTTCGGGCATTCGATCACCATCTTCGACCATGGCAGCAGCGCAGAGCCGCCGGCCCCCGTGGTCGAACCGGAAGCACCAGCCAAGCCGAAGCGCAGCTTCACCAGCTTCTTCTCGGCCGAGCGCACCGTGAAACGTGAGTTCTTCGGCAGCAGCGAGCGACCCGGTATTTCCACCGTGATGATCGATGCCTTCAACATCATGCAGGATCGCATCACCCGCGCCCGCCTCGCCGGCGATCCACCGGACATGCATATCGCGCCGCGCGTCGGTCAGTTCGGGCTGTTCGATTTTCATCGCGCCGACGACATGATCAAGCATGGCTCCAAGGCGACGGAACGCGCGATCGAGGGCATCCAGGAGGCCATCGAGATGCTGGTCCCCGAAGCGGCCAGATCGCCTGCGCCGGCCGTGGCGCAGAAGCCGGCCGCTTCACAGGACCAGTGATCCCGAACGCAGTATCTACGCCGTCCCGATATATTCGCGCAGCGCTTCCTGCTCGTGTTCGTATTCGCTGACGCGCGACTTGACGACGTCGCCAATCGAGATCAGTCCGACCACGCGGCCGTCGTCGAGCACCGGCAGATGGCGGAACTTGCCATTGGTCATGCGCTCCATGATCCAGCCCACCGTATCGGACGGCGAACAGGTCACGACCTTGCGCGTCATCACAGCGCCGACATCCTCATCAAGTGCGCCCGCACCGCGCTCTGCGATGACTCGCACGATGTCGCGTTCGGAAATAATGCCGTCGATCTCATGCTTCGTCATGACCAGCACGGCACCGATCTTGCGTTCGGTGAGCAGCTTGACCACCGACGACACCTTGTCGCCCGGCGCGACGCTGACAATGTGATGGCCCTTACCGTCGAGAATTGCACTAACCAGCATTTGTCGCCTCCTCACTGACCATGCTCTTCAGATGAGCGCAGTCCTTCCTTCTTGTTTGCAACAAGCGGCTACGGAGGCGAAGCTCGATGGTCGTGCAGATGGGTGATCGAGCCTAACCACCGCTCACGCAGAACGGATTCGGCCTCGAGAGCCGAACCAGCCGGCATGAGTCACCTGTCTATTTGGTAATGATGGGGGAAGTGCGCTGCACCCGCAAGGTGTCAGCAGGCATCTAATGCAAATCCGGCATGTCCGAAGGAGATGGCTCTGAAGCCGTGCGCTGCACCCGCGGGATGGGGTCAAACAGCGAGAACAGCAGCAGACCAGCCAAAAAACCGCCGATATGCGCCTGCCAGGCTACCGTCGCGCCCTCGCTGCCAACGGCAATGGAGCCCATACCGAAGATGATGTTGACGCCGAACCAGACGGCGAGAAAGCCGATCACGCGCGGATCGCGCAGCGCGCGCAATAGCGGCAGCGCCGGCACCCGTGCGGCCTGATCGGCATCGCCGCGATTGAAGGAGAGGAAGCTGCCGCGCACGAATGCGAAGCGGATCGCCGCCGCCATCGCACCGGAGACCGAGGCCGAGGCGCCGATCATCGGCGCGAGTTCATGCTCATGGGTGACCAGATGCGCAGCCGCGCCGGCGATCGCCGTGACCGCCATGAACAGGAAGAACCGAACCGCACCGAAGCGCCGCGCCAATGCACTGCCGAACGGCAGCAGCCAGAGAATGTTGAACCCAATATGACTGAGATTGGCGTGCAGCAGCGAGTAAGTGACGAAGGTCCAGATCTCCGCCCCGGTCCCGCCCGGAAACGGCATCGACAGCAGCGTCTGGTCGTAGCGTTTCGGGATGAAGCCGAACAGCTCGATGATCCAGTAGTCCAGATCCACCGGCAGCAACGCGCGGATGACATGAATCACTGCGAGCAGCCCGACATAGGCCGTCAGCGCGCCCGGCAGGGTCAGGATCGGTTCGCGCGGGGGATTTTCCGATGGGTCCAAGGCGGCAACGGTCTGTAACGGCTCTGGCGAGCGATGCTCCAGATAGGCGTGTTTCGTACCGCGATGCAAGATGGGGGTATCAACATCCGTCAACGGAATGAAGCCGGAGGCTCATTGCGCAATCCGCCGGCTCTAGCCGCAGGCGGTCGGCCCGGCGACTTGTCCGCCAGCTACCTGGCCGGTTTGACGACCTCACCAGACACGGGATCGATGCGGATCTCGATTTCGGCGCCGTTGCGGTCGAAACCTTCGATTTCCCAGCATCCCTTGCTGCGCTTGGCCTTCTTGACCGCATAGCCGAGCGCTTCGGCTTTCTCGATCGCCTTGTCGATCGACACAGCTTGTCCAGTTGCTGCTGACTTGCAGGCGACGTCATCGGCGTGCGCGATGCTTGCGCCGAGGCCAAGCGAGGCGGCGATCAAGGCGATGGCAGCGTATTTCATGGCAATTCCTTTGCGATGTGTTGGGCGACCGTGATGCCATATGGCGCCCGACGGCTTCCTGACATGGCCTGTCAGGAAGCCGTCAGCGAGGCATCGGTAGGTTGGGGACATGTTCACCCCCACCGGAGATGTCCCATGCTGCCAGCCATGTTCCTGATCGCCGTCACCCTGCCCTTGATGGCTGCGGTGGAATTGCGTTTCGACACGTTCGTGATCCTGATGATTCTGGTTTGCGCAGTGGCCGGCTTGACGGCACCGGCAGGCGGAGGCCACGCTGCAACCAAGGCACGCCGGCCGATTGACGCGCCGAACGATCCTGCCAGCGAGACCGATGACAAACCACTCAAGAAAACGGCAGCGCATATGCGCGAATCCGCGCTGGCCGGTTGAGCCACGAGAGGCCCGGCCCCGGAGCACGCGATGACAATGCGCGCCAGCGTAATCACCCGCAACGGCATCCTGATTGGCACAGTGCTCGCCGCTCTGATCGCCGGCAACACCACGATGCCTGTTGCGGTTGCCAAGGATGACAAGTCCGACTGCAAGCGCGCACAGGACTGCGCCTTGCAGGCGCTCAAGAGCGGCGAGATCCGCCCATTGACCGACGTGCTGGCGGTCGCCCGCGAAAAACTGCCCGGCGAGGTCATCAAGGTCGAGCTCGATCGCGATGACGGGATCTGGGTCTATGAGATCAAGGTGCTCACGGAATCCGGCAAACGCCGAGAGATCGAAATCAATGCCCAGACCCTCGCGGTCATCAAGATCGACTGAACTATGCGCATCCTGGTGGTAGAGGACGAACCGCGCATTGCCGCAGATATCCGCCGCGGGCTGGAAGCTGCGAACTATGCGGTTGAAACGGTCGCGGACGGCAACGAGGCCTGGTTCAAGGGTGAGACGGAAGACTACGACGCCATCGTGCTCGATCTCGGCCTGCCCAGGCTCGATGGGCTCTCGGTCTTGCGCCGACTGCGCGAAGCCGGCATTGCCACGCCGGTGCTGGTGCTCACCGCGCGCGATGGCTGGCGCGACAAAGTCGAAGGCATCGATGCCGGTGCCGACGACTATCTCGCAAAACCGTTCCAGATGGAGGAATTGCTGGCCCGGCTGCGCGCGATCACACGCCGTGCTGCGGGGCAAGCTTCTTCATTGATCAAGGCCGGCCCGCTCGAACTCGATACGCGATCGCAGACGGCGACCATCGATGGCCGTTCACTTGCTCTTACGGCGATGGAATATCGCCTGCTCGCTTATCTGCTTATGCATCGCGGGCGTACGATGTCGCAGGGCGAATTGCTCGAACACATTCATGCCGGCGATACCGACCGAGACATCAACGCGGTCGAGGCCATTGTCGCGCGGCTCCGCAAAAAGCTCGGCATTCCCCTGATCGAAACGCATCGCGGTCGCGGCTATTGCATTCCGGCGGAGCCATCGTGAACACGCGCTCCCTTGCGTTCCGATTGAGTTGCGCGGCCGCGCTGGCGATCGCCATCGCGCTCGGTCTCGCTGCATTCGGGCTTCGGACCATCTTCAATCAGGAGATCGAACGCCGTGCGGCTGCCGAGCTCGGTCAGATCGTGGTGGCGCTTGCAGCACAAGTGAAGATCGACGTGAGCGGGACACCTTCGCTGGAAGCGCCGATGTCAGATCCGCGCTTCGAAAAACCCTATGGAGGACTCTATTGGCAAATCAGCCATGGTGAGAACCGCGCGCGTTCACGCTCGCTATGGGACTTCGCGCTCACTGTCCCCGAAACGCAGCATGGCGACGCACGCTGGACTACCGATCTCGCCGGCCCCGATCATGCAAAACTGCTAGCTGTCGTGCAGACCATCGCCGTCACGTCGCCATCGGGGCCTGATGTGCCCCTGCAGATCGTCGCTGCATTGGATCGAACCGATCTCGCCGCCTCCCAGCAATATCTGTTCAGACTGCTGGTGCTGTCGCTGAGCGCCCTCGGCCTCATCCTCATTATCGCTATGTCGATTTTCATCCGCCTTGCCCTGCGCCCCTTCGACGAGTTGGGGCGCGGGCTCAGGCGCATTCATGCCGGCAGCAGCCGCTCGCTCGGCGGCCGCTTCCCGGACGAAGTGCAGCCGGTGGTGAACGATCTCAATCGGCTGATCGCCTTTCAGGATGCCGCATTGGAACGCGCGAAAACGCATGCGGCCGATCTTGCCCATGGATTGAAAACGCCGCTGGCGGTTCTCGGCGCCGTCGCAAGACAGGCGCGGCACGACGATTGCAACGAACTCGCCGATCCCATCGACGAGCAGATCCTGCTGATGGGTAAGCAGGTCGACCGTGTGCTTGCGCGGGCGCGGGCCGGTGTCTCGGCCGCACTGGGCCGTAGCGCCATTCCGGTCGGCCCTGTGGCCGACAAGATCGTTCGCGCGTTGCGTCGCCTGCCCGACGATCGCGCCCTGCAATGGGATTGCAACATCGCCGGCGATGCGAGCTTCCCCGGCGATGAGGGCGACCTGACCGAGATTCTGGCCAACCTGCTCGACAATGCCCGCAAATGGGCCGCGACGCGGGTGCAGCTCGACGTGTCGCAGAGCACCGATCATACCGTGCTGCGCGTCGAGGACGACGGCCCCGGCCTACAACCCGAACAGATGCAGCAGATCGGACGCGGATTGCGCTGGGACGAGACGCTGCCCGGCACCGGCTTCGGCCTCGCGATCACGCGTGATCTTGCCGAGGCCTATCGGGGACGGATCGAACTGGAGCGGTCGCCGCTCGGCGGGCTCAGTGTCGCCGTGATTGTGCCGCGGCCAGTCTGACCGCCCGGCACAACGAAAAAGGGAGAGCCCCTGAGAAAGGCTCTCCCTGGTCCGATCGATCTTCTCGCGCCGGGCGACATGCTATCGGCGATCATGCCGACACCCCCACCCCTCCCCGCGCGGTGACCGTCTTGTTTGACGACAACCCTGTGTAAGCGCACGGACCGGGCCGCTGGAGACAGCCCGCTCCGCTCTGGAGTGAGAGCAGGATACCCGTTATCCCCCGACCCGCAAGAATATGGTGAAGATAACGTTAACGCCGGAAAGCCAAACCGACTCAGTGGAAAACGCCGTTTCGGCATGGACGCTGCAATGACCCGTCTGCACAACATGTAGCGGTCAGTATTGGATGGATTCGGGACAGATTTGTCCCTGATCGCCAGCTGACCGGGTCAGGGATCAGCGCGCATGAAACATCCTTCGAACCGTAAGTTTTTCGCCTATTGGGACGAAAAGCGTGGTTTTGCGCGTGCGCCCGATCGCAGCGAGATCGAGCCAGGCCCGATGCGCGAACTGCTCGGCGACATTTTCGTGCTCGGCTACGACAAGACCGCCAATTTCCCATTCCGCGTGGCGGGTACCAGAGTTTGTGCCCTGCTCGGCCGCGACCTGAAGAACAAGCCGTTCCCCGAACTGTTCACCCTCGCCGGCCGCACCGAGGTGGAGGAGATGATCACCGTCGTCTCCGAGGAACAGCTGGTCGCGGTGGCCGGCGTCACGGCCCACACCGAATTCGGCGACAAGGCGCATCTGGAGCTGCTGCTGCTGCCCTTCGCCGCGCGCGCGCATACGCCCATCAGCCTGACCGGGCTGCTGGCGCCGATGACGCCGTTCAACGGTCGGCTCGGGCCGATGCAGGTCACGTCCTACCGCTATCTCGCGCATCAGCCGCAGCGCTTTGCGCCGCGCGTGATGCGCAAGCTGCAGGCTGCGCGCGGCCTGATGGTCTATGAAGGCGTGAGCTGACCATCTCCGTGCGACCTCAGTTCATCGCACCGCGAATGGACGCGCAAAAGTGGTATATGTAACGCCGCATTAACCTTGCGGGCTTTACGGTCGGTACGAAATTCTCCGCAGGACCGGCCTGACACCGATGGCGCTCGCCCAGACCAAATCGATTCTTCCCTCCGCAGAAGAACGGCGACGCTTCCAGCGCGTAAAAGTCCACCTGCTCGGCCGCTACATGCTGCCGGATCGCCGCGAATTCCCGTGCCAGGTCATCAACATGTCCCCGGGCGGCCTGGCGCTGCTCGGCCCCGGCATCGGCCAGGTCGGCGACCGCGTCATCGCCTATCTCGACCACATCGGCCGCGTCGAAGGCAAGATTGCCCGTATCATCGACAATGGTTTTGCGATGACAGTGGGCGCGACGCCGCGCAAGCGCGACAAGCTGGCGGCGCAGCTCACCTGGCTCGCCAATCGCGACATCCTCAATCTGCCGGAAGACCGCCGCCATGATCGTATCGTGCCGCGCAATCCGATTGCCGTACTCACCCTGGAAGACGGCATCCAGATGAATGGCCGCATCATCGACCTGTCGCTGTCCGGCGCGGCCATCGCGGCGGAGAAACGTCCGCCGCTGAATGCCCAGGTCATGCTGGGTCGCATCCCCTCGCGCGTGGTCCGTCACCTCGAAGACGGCTTTGCGCTGGAGTTCGCGCACGAGCAGTCGCCGGAGACGTTGGAAGACAGCGTCAACGCGCGGTAAACGCCACAGCGCACCAAATCGCGATTTTGCAGTGTTGTGAGCGCGCTATCTGCAGCAGCAGATACCGCACGCCTTGCGGCAGGTTAACCGCTGCGGTTAACGCGCCGGACGCGGAATGCGCACAGTTCCTGATTTTGCAGAACTTCGGCGATTAACGCGCAAAATTCGATGCAAACCCGATTGCATCAAATTTGAGTCAATTGCGCCGCGCATTTGAATTGTAGTCGTCTCAATTGCACTTCGCCGACTTAGCGGCGACGAAAATCCTTCCTGCCAAGGTGGTCCCAACAAAAACGGGGGCCACAATGGCTGGTAACAAGGGGCGTATCGCGGGCTTTGTCGTTGCGACAATCCTGTGCGGACTGACTGCGACGGCACATGCGGCCGGCGAAAAACTCTATGCAAGTCTCGGCGACACCACGCGTGCGCCGATCGGTTGGGTCGAGTTCTGTTCCGAGAATTCGGCCGAGTGCCGCGGGGGCGCCACGCAGCCTCGCGACATCGTCATCACGCAGACGGCGTGGAAGGATTTGGTGCGCGTCAATCGTTGGGTCAACGAAACGATCAAGCCGATCACCGACATGGATCATTGGGGCGTGATCGAGAAGTGGTCGCTGCCCGACGATGGCTACGGCGATTGCGAAGACTATGTGCTGTTGAAGCGCAAGATGCTGATCGAGGCCGGCTGGCCGCGTGAGGCGCTGCTCATCACTGTGGTGCGTGACAAGAAGGGCGACGGTCATGCCGTGCTCACCGTGAAGACCGACAAGGGCGAATACGTGCTCGATAATCAGAACGAGAACGTGCTGGCCTGGACCGAGACCGGCTACCGCTTCGTCAAGCGTCAATCGCAGAGCGATCCGAATGTGTGGGTCTCGCTCGGTGACAACCGCCCGGCCGTTGCGACTGCCAGCGCTCGCTGATCAC
>JAEXHR010000358.1 GCA_023449855.1 Pseudomonadota bacterium
GTGTGCATGCGACAAGAGTAAATGCCGTGAGCGAGGCTGCCGCATAGAAGCCACCATCCGAAAATGCAAGCGACTGCCCTGCCCACATCTTGAAGTATGTAGATCCCAAAAAGAGCAGATTTGGAAATTTGTCTGGGATCGACCCCACAATTTCCTTGAACCAGACGATCGGATTCGCTCCAGCATTGTCGGGCCATGCAAGAGAATTCGAGCCGTGCTGCATCATGAATAGCAATGGGTAGCCAAAAAGAAACGAGCTGCCAGCCAGCGCGCATGCGAGAATGTATCGTGGCCAAGACAGCATGGTGCGCACGGCAATTCCTTGAATTGTAAATTCACGGTTGGGGAAGTGGCGGAGAGGGGCTTTGATCCGTTTGGTTCAAGTCAGCTCGCGAGGCCATGAAAATGCTGGAGACAGTCAAGGGACGTGCGAGCAAAGCTTGCAAGCAGGATTCAGCTTGCGATGACGCACGCTAAGGGCAAGCGATTGCATTTTCGATAGCGTCGTAGCTTGCATTTTATCGATCTAGGAAAAGCGGCGTGAGCTCTTTCGAGGCCCGTTTTCGAAAGCTAGGCAAAGCGCTGCCTAGCGATATTCTTCCGCGCGTTTCGCGAGCGCTGCTTGAAAGACCTTGTCACTCGTCCGTTCGTCGTTCCGCCAAGGTTCGATAGCCTTGAGTTCACCCCGTTGGGCCTTCTGATAAGCACCAAGCAATACGTCAGACATGCGCGTGATTGTTTTATTCGAAAGAGTAAGGATTACTTCGGCTTGTTCCTCGGTGATCGATTTAGGACCGTATCCACCAGCAGTATTAATTTTTGTAGAATGACCCATTACGATGAGGCGTGAACGTTCTGATAGATTTGCAAGGTCATCAATGAAGCCTTTGAAGGTGTGACGTGCACTGTACAACGCTAGACCCTTGCGTTGCATCTTGAATTTGACTTTCACATATTGCCAAGCCTTTGATACGGCGTGAGACCATCGTATCTGGCCGCTTGGAAGTACGTAGATCCGCCACTCGGGGAATAGCCATTGTTGCTGAGCGTCCTCCTCGATCGCTATACGTCTTGCATTTGACAAGCGGTCTATCCCACCGGCCTCTGCTGTCTTTCTCAAGATGAAAGTCGCAACGATTGCTTCCCGACGGGCAATGATTCCCAATTGCTCAAGTAGTGGGTGGATTGGGACCCATCTGAAAGCGTTTTTCGTTTTGGCGTCGTTGCCGCCTGGCCCGACATCAACGTCGTCATCGGACGAATTCTCATCCTCCCCATGAGTAAGCGAGCGCTTAGCAAATCGAAAGTGCCATTGGCCATAAAGCGTGGCTATATCAGCGCAACGGAGCTGCGAGATTTCGGACGGACGTAACCCGCAAAGAAGCTGAATGAGTACTGCCCAGTAAAAATAGTTCTGACAGAAAGACTGTCCTTCGACCCAGACACGGCTGATGCTGTCGCAACCTGTAAACAGAGGAGTTTGTAGGAATTTGAGAAGCTCCTCCTCCTCGAAAGCGTCACGTTCAACGGCGGGAGGATTTTGCTTGGATCGGCTCGTGAAATCTGGTGCAGGACCGGTCACGTATAGATTGTCGCGTAAGAAGTTCCAAAACGAGTTTAATCCCGTCCTATAGCGTTTCCGGAGCGTTGAAGAGGATACACGGACCAGCTTAACGCGTTTTCCTTCAGTTTCGATCAGGTAGTTGTTGGCTTTTGCGATTGTCCATCTTTGAAAAAGGGATCGTTCATTAACTAGAAATCCAGCGGGCGTGGGCACCTCGGGCATAGCTTGCTTTAGAGCAACAATTTGCTCCGGGCCGATATCGCCGATGCAAGGATCCTTCCAGAGATCAATCGCAAATTGAATGATGGGGCCTACATCGTTAGCCGCGCGACGATCGCCGTCCTCGCCCTCACGCCAATCGAGAAACTGCTTCAAGGCGGTAGACATAAGAGTTCGGTTGCCATCGGCTGGAAGGGCTGCGGTGACGGCAGCCGCGACTGTGGCAGGTGTGAAGCTTGGACTTGCTGGTGCTGGAACGCCCGCCGGCAGCACAACCAAATCTGCACCTTCGGAAAAAAGTTGCTCTCTGCGCCGCTCAATACGCCCTTCGAGCGAATTTGATTTTTTGAGCTGATTGCCGGCGCGGCCATTCTCCCGGATCAGCATTACAAAATGCTCGTCCCACCCCGGAGCCACTGCATCTGGTTTTAGCCCCGCATGCCTGACCAGAAACTGTGCTTTAAAGGCGACCGCCTGGAACGCGCTCCGCTCGACATAATCGTCTTCGCTTCGGACCGGCTCTCGGGCCAGCTCCTGCAGCCGGGGCCACAATTCGAGCAGTGCTTGGCGAGGGTCGCCGTCCATACCTTTGATCCTAAGCATCCAGGATGCGATGCGCGCCGCCCGGGTCGAAGCCATTCGGTAATTCGAGGTCCCAAGCGCAAGCCGAATGGAGCCAGAGCGATAGACAGATTTCAGACAAGCTGGGGTACGGATCGAAAAGACGTAGCGTCCTTCTCGCCGCGAGATGAATGCTGAACGGGCCATATATTGCACCTAAGGTGTGAACGATCCATGTGAGACAGAACACACCGGGAGACCCGACGAAGTGCAGATTCGTTGATTTTGTTGAGGAATTTGAGCTAATGGTGCTCAAGAGGCATGTGGTAGCGGGAGAGGGACTCGAACCCCCGACCCCAGGATTATGATTCCCGTGCTCTAACCAGCTGAGCTACCCCGCCACAGGGCCGCGACGGCCAGGATGCCGCGCCGCGAATGGGCCGCTTATAAGGAGGGCCGGGACTCCCTGTCAAGCAAAGGACGCACCGGAAATCCGCTTTTCCGTCATCCAGTTAGCAGATTCCACGAAGAGCGCCGATTGCATCGCTTCGCCAAGGACTTGGCGAAGCGATGGTGATGGATCTAGTCGCCGTCGAAGGCCTTCTTCAGCGCTGCCATGTCGAGCTTGATCATGCCCATCATGGCGGCCATGGCCCGCTTGGCGCCTTCGCCATTCTCGCTGGCGAGCAGTTCCGTGAAGCCGTTGGGGACGATCTGCCAGGGGACGCCCCAGCGGTCGTTGATCCAGCCGCAGGCGTTGGCCTTGCCACCATTCGCGAGAATGGCGTCCCACACGCGATCGACCTCGGCCTGGTCTTCGCAATGGATGGTGAAGGACACCGCGGTGCTGAACGTGGCGGGACTGCCGCCATTGAGACCGATGAAAGTCTGGCCGGCCAGTGTGAAGCCGACCACCAGCACGTTGCCGGCCTTGCCGCCGGGATAGTCGATCGGCGCGCGTTGCACGCGGTCGACGGACGAGTTGGCCACCAGCGAACAGTAGAATTTTGCGGCGTCTTCAGCCTCTGTCTCAAACCAGATGCAGGGGGAGATTTTCGACATCGCTCGGTCTCCCGATCAGTTGGCCATTGCGGCCTGGGCAGCCGCCATGTCCATCCACATCACTTCCCAGATATGACCGTCGGGGTCCTCGTAGCTGCGGCCATACATGAAGCCGAAGTCTTGCGTGGGTGTCGGATCGGCACTGCCGCCGGCGCCGACGGCCTTCTTCACGAGGCCATCGACCTCATCACGGCTCTCGGCCGAGACGCAGATCAACACTTCGCTCGAGGTCTTCGCATCGACGATCGTCTTCGAGGTGAACTGCTTGTACTTCTCATGTGTGAGCAGCATCGCGTGGATGGTGTCGGAGAACACCATGCAGGCCGCGGTGTCGTCGGAGAATTGCGGATTTTTGGTCGCGCCGACGGCTTCATAGAATGCGACCGCGCGGGGCAGATCGCTGACCGGCAGGTTCACGAAGATCATCTTGCTCATGAAATATTCCCTTTCGCATAGCGGTGTACTGCACCAAGGACGAAGCTGGCGACGGCGATCCGACACGCGCTGCCAAAAAATCTCTCATCCACCTGTCGTTGTTGTGACGCGCGCCCCGATGCCGTTACGTGCGGACGGTTTGTCGCATGCGCGATGGTCCATCGGAATTGCGGCTGCGGGCAAATCGTCGTTCATTGCCAGAGCGGCAGCGTTACGACGGAAGACGCACTTTGCGGCGTTGATTTCCGCGTTACACTGCCGTCACAACAAAAAGGTCCGGACACGAGCCGCGGCCCAAAGAACTAAAATGAGGGAGGGATCAAGATGCTGCAACGCAATCGCTTTGCGTTTTCATTTGGCTTTTCAGTTGCCTTGGGGGCTGCCGCCATTGCCACGCTTGGCACAGCGACCATTGTCCGCGCGCAGGAATATCCGACCAAGCCGATCACGCTGATCGTGCCGTGGCCCGCCGGCGGCTCCACCGACATCTCGATGCGCGCGATTGCCGATGCAGCGTCGAAACATCTCGGCCAGCCCATCGCCATCGATAACAAGGGTGGCGGCGGCGGCACGGTCGGTCCTGCGACCATGGCGGCGGCCGCGAAGCCGGACGGCTACACGATCTCGCAGATTCCGATCACGGTGTTCCGCCTGCCCTTGATGCAGGACGTGTCGTGGAATCCGGACAAGGATTTCTCCTACATCATCCATCTCACGGGCTACACGTTCGGCATCACCACCAATGCCGAGTCGCAGTTCAAGACCTGGAAGGACGTGGTCGATTTCGCCAAGGCCAATCCCGGCAAGGTGACCTATGCGACGCCGGGCGCCGGCACCTCGCTGCATGTGGGCATGGAGCAGATCGCCGCCATGGCCGGCATCAAGCTCACGCAGGTGCCGTTCAAGGGTGGTGCCGAGACCAACGCTGCGGTGCTTGGCAATCACACCATGTTGCAGGCGGACTCCACCGGCTGGCGGCCTCTGGTCGATGCAGGCAAGCTGCGGCTTCTGATGGTGTGGACCGACAAGCGTTCGCCGAATTTCCCGGATGCGCCGACGCTGAAGGAAAGCGGCTATCCGATGGTGTATGACTCGCCATTCGGTATCGCGGGTCCCAAGGGCATGGATCCGAAGATCGTTGCCAAGCTGCACGATGCGTTCAAGAAGGCGATCGAGGATCCCGCTGTGGTCGCCACGCTGGCGAAATACGACATGGTGCCGAACTACAAGAACACCGAGGACTACAAGAAGTTCGTGGTGGAGGTCACCAATTCGGAGCGCAAGGTGATCGAGAGCATCGGGCTCGCGAAGAAGTAGCAGGTGTAGGGTGGGCAAAGCGAAGCGTGCCCACCATCACATGTTCGGTCCGAATGGTGGGCACGGCGCAAGCGCGCCTTTGCCCACCCTACATGGCGTTTGCCCGAAAGCCTCCCTATGCCCACCCGTCCTGCCTTCCGTCTGAACAATTCTGAATTCTGGACCGGCGCGATCGGCCTCGCGCTCGGCGCTTTCGTGATCCGCTCCGGCCTCAAGCTGAAGCTCGGCACCATCAACGATCCCGGGTCGGGCTTCATGCTGTTCTATATCGGCATTCTGATGTGCGCCTTCGCCGTCACCATCATCCTTGCTTCCATCACCGAAGGCGGACCGACCTTCGGCTCGCGCTGGGAGGATGCGCGCTGGAGCAAGCCGGTGCTGATCATCGCCGTTCTGGTCGCCTACGCCTTTGCGCTCGAACCGCTCGGCTTCCTGATCGCAACGATGCCGCTGATGTTGCTGCTGCTGCGCATTGTCGATCCCGTGCGCTGGACGCTGGCGATCCCGCTCGCCATCGCCGCGCCGCTCGGCGTGTGGTGGGTGCTAAAGCACGGCCTCGCGATCATGCTGCCGTCCGGCGTGTTCGAGATCGGTTGAGGAGCGCGGCATCATGGACGTTCTCGTCAATGTATTTCATGGCTTCGGCGTCGCGCTGCAGCCGGTCAATCTGATCTACTGCTTTATCGGTGTCTTCATCGGGACGCTGGTCGGCGTGTTGCCCGGCATCGGCCCGATCTCGGCGATGTCGCTGCTGCTGCCGGTGACGCTGTCCGGCACGCCGGAGTCCGGCATCATCATGATGGCCGGCATCTATTACGGCTCCATGTATGGCGGCTCGACCACCTCGATCCTCGTCAACATTCCCGGCGAGGCGGCGTCGGTCGTCACCTGTATCGACGGTCACCAGATGGCCAAGAAAGGCCGCGCCGGTCCCGCGCTCGGCATCTCCGCGCTCGGCTCCTTCATCGCCGGCACCTTTGCGCTCGTTGCCTTGATGCTCGTCGCGCCGTCGCTGGCCGCCGTCGCGATTGCTTTCGGTCCGGCCGAATATGCCAGCCTGATGGTGCTCGGCCTCGTGGTGCTCACCTTCCTCACGCAAGGCTCGATGGCCAAGGCGCTGCTGATGGCCTGTATCGGCATCGTGCTCGGCCTTGTCGGTCTCGACAGCATCACGGCGCAGCCGCGGCTCACTTTCGGCCGTATCGAACTGATCGACGGAATCGGTCTCGTGCCTGTGGTGATGGGCCTGTTCGGTCTGGCTGAAGTGCTGCTCAACACCGAGCAGGCGATCAAGCGCGACATCATCAATGCGAAGATCACGCAATTGCTGCCGAACAAGGAGGACTGGAAGCGCAGCGCCGGCCCGATCGGCCGCGGCACCATTCTCGGCTTCTTCCTCGGCATCCTGCCGGGCGGCGGCGCCGTCGTGGCGTCCTTCGCGTCCTATGCGTTGGAGAAACGCCTGTCGAAAAGGCCGCAGGAATTCGGCCATGGCGCGATCGAAGGCGTTGCAGGGCCGGAAGCCGCGAACAACTCCGCGGCGGGCGGCGCCTTCATCCCGCTGATGACGCTGGGCATCCCGCCGAATGTCGTGATGGCGCTGCTGCTTGGCGCCTTCGTCATTCACGGATTGCAGCCGGGGCCGCTGCTCATCACCCAGAACGCCGGCCTGTTCTGGGGCATCGTCGCCAGCATGTATATCGGCAATGCGATGCTGCTGGTGCTGAACCTGCCGCTGATCGGCATGTGGGTGCGGCTGCTGAAGCTGCCCTATAATGTGCTGTTCCCGCTGATCGTGCTGTTCACCATCATCGGTGTCTATTGCAGCAGCAACAATGTGTTCGACGTGCATGTGATGATCGCCTTCGGCATCATCGGCTATTTCATGCGCAAGTTCGGCTATGAGCCCGCACCATTGGTGCTGGCCTTCGTGCTCGGGCCGCTGCTGGAGAACAATCTGCGCAAGTCGCTGATCCTGTCGCAGGGGAGCCTGACGACATTCATCGAGCGTCCGATCTCGGCGGCATGTTTGGCACTCGCCGTGATCCTGCTGATCGCGCCGTTGCTGCCGTCGTTGCGGCGCAAGCGCGAGATGGTGGCGCTGGACGAGGGGGCATAGCCACCGGCTTGCCTTGGGCGCGGAACCCGCTAGAACATCCGCATGCTTGCTTGTCTGCGAGCCACACCGCCCGCGATGCCGCGGGCTGGTTCATTGTGGTCAACGGTGATCGCGCTTCCATCTCTGCCTGCGCGCTTCCGGTCCACATCGATGTCGAAATCCAAAAGTCCCAGGGATGCCTTGGCGCGGCCGCGCCATGGCCTCCGGCTGTTTGCCCCGATCCTCGCCGGCGCCAGCCTGCGCGAGCGCATGGTGGCGTGCGTCGGTGCGCTGGTGGGCATCGCTCTGACGGGGATGATCTGCCGTTTCGTGCTTGGCGACCATACCAGCCTGCCGCTGATCGTGGCGCCGCTTGGCGCCTCTGCGGTGTTACTATTTGCCGTGCCGGCCAGTCCGCTGGCGCAGCCATGGTCGATCATCGGTGGCAATACAATCTCGGCCTTGATCGGCGTCATCGTCGCACATCTGGTGCATGACCAGATCCTTGCGATCGGCTTTGGCGTGTCCATCGCCATCGCGGCCATGTCCTTTGCGCGCTGCCTTCATCCGCCCGGTGGCGCGACGGCGCTCACGGCGATTATCGGCGGCCCGGCGGTGACATCGGCGGGCTTCCTGTTTCCCTTCGTGCCTGTCGGTCTGAACTCGCTGCTGCTGGTGGCGCTCGGCCTGCTGTTTCACAAGGTGTCACGGCACACCTATCCGCATCGGGCGATCGCGCCTGCGCCGAATACGCATCAGACTGCCGATATCAGCTCCGCGCTGCGCGGTGGCTTCACATCGGGAGATATCGACAAGGCGCTGGAGACTTTGAAGGAGACGTTCGACATCAGCCCGGAGGATATCGACAGCCTGCTCAGGCAGGTCGAATTGCAGGCGATGCTGCGAACCCATGGCGACATCCTGTGCGAGGATATCATGTCACGCGATGTGGTGACTGTCGGCATATGGGACGATGTCGAACTCGCACGCACGCGATTGTTGAAGCACAATGTGCGCGCCTTGCCGGTGATCGATCGGCAGGGGCATCTCGTCGGCACCGTCGGCCTGCGCGAGATCCTGAGTAAGACGGGCGACATCGGCGTTCGGATGTCGCCGGCCGCTGCCGTTCCGGAGCGCACGCCGGCCTTGGCTCTGCTGCCGACTTTGACCGATGGGCGGACCCATGCGGTCATCATCGTCGATCATGACCGGACGATTGCCGGTCTGATCACGCAGACCGATCTTCTCAGTGCGATCGCGAAGCTGGTGCCAACTGCGGCGTGAGCGAGGTCAGATCCCCGTGCTCGATTCCAGTCGCTCGTTGAGCTTCTGATCGACCACATCGACGGTGCGATCGATATTGGGATTGGTCATGCCGAGTTGATGCGAGATCAGTTTCACCAGCAAATCGACGCGCTCGATGAACGGCGCGCCAGCGGCTACCGCACGCGCGGCCGATGATGGCTTCAGCAGGCTCTCCGCAGCCTTGGCATATTTTGCGAACGGCACCTGATCCTCGGGATCGGCACCGAGTTTTCGCGCGATGGCGTCAACATGATCATAGATCGATTGCGACACCGCGAGATTGCCATGCACGGCCTCGCGGATCGATTGCGGCTCTTCCGGCGTGATGCAGCGATAATTGCCGGTCAGCAGCATCGACCACTTTGCCAGTGGCACGAACAGAGAGTCGAAGACCTTCAGTTTCACCGGAACGTCGTGGCCGTCGAGCCTCACGGCATCGATATCCGCTTCCAGCTCGCGCAGGATCTTGTTGTGGGCTTCGTCCGCAAAGGCAGAGGCCTTGAAATTGGTGGGCAGGCCGACATGCAGCACATTGGCTGCTTCCTCCGGCGGACGGAAGGCTTGCGGATCGGGCGAGCACAGTGTCACCAGACCGGGCTCGAAACGCTCCCACACGGAGGCGTTCGTATAGGCTTCCTCGAGATCCATGCCTTTCAGCGCCGGGATGCGCTTCAGATAGGGCAGCGGCGGCATGTTCATGATCGACAGGCACGGCAGCTTGGCCGCAGCGATCTTGATCATCAGCACGCGAATGGTGTGATTGGTGTATTGCGGCTCCTGCATCGCCAGACCAACGAGGTCGTAGCGCTTCAGGTCCACCTGATCGGGCGAGGTCGCATCGAGCTTGCCTGGCAGATCGCGCGAGAAGATCGAGCGGTGATCCTTTTCGTCACGCAGCTTGATGCGGACTTCGGTCCCGTCACGATTGATCAGTTCGGCGGTCTTCTTGCGGCAGACCAGGGTCACGTTGTGACCGGCCATCAGCAGCTTGGTTGCCAGCAGCGAGCCGTAGGAGGCTCCGAGAATGAGGATATTGCGCGCCACGATGTTTCCGTCCCTTGGGATTGTGATAACGCCGGTTCCAAGCGGTCCGGCGCCTTTTGTGGATTATGTATACCAGAGTATCGCATTGCAGCGCGCTGTCCAGCCACGTCAGGCCGGTAATCCGAATGCGCGCATGGTCTCAAGCCGCGGTGGACGTTTTCGCAGGCGTTTGTCCGCTCAGCTCGAACGGCCGCTCAATCGTGATGGTGGGGCAACCAAGATCGCTTGCGATGTACCCGGTCGAGGCCACCACGGCCTGGTCGATCTGGGAGCCCGGGATCTGGGCCACAATGAGCTGGGCGATGCACAGCTGGCGCTGGCCCTTGATGTCGAGATCGACCCGATAGGCGAACAGCGCGTGGACGATATTGGCGCGGTCGCGGATCACGATCAGGCCGGTTTCACCACTGGCCTCGGTGCGGCGCCGGACGAAGTCGAGCCATGCGTCCAGCGTGACGCTGGCATCGTGCAGATAGACCAGCGGATAGGCGAGAGGAGCATCCGCCCAGGTCATGGGTAGTGCCTGATATTCCTCATCTTTCATGGCCGTTTCCCGCATGGGGCGCTAGACTGACCGGGGCAGGCCAGGTCGGCATTGATCTGCATCAAGGCGGCGTCGATTGATCAATGTCAAAAGGTACGAAGATATTTCAGGACCTGGCTGATATGACCCTTGCGAGCTTCGAAATGACCACGGACCACGCCATGACCTTCGCGGAACTCTCCGCTGACACCTGCGGCACGGCCGATTGCAAGCATGCCCGCGGCGCCTGCGACGACTGCAAGGTTCGCCTGTTCAGCGTCTGCGCGGCACTGGAGCCCGACGAGCTGGACGAGCTCGATCGCCTCAGCCAGGTCAAAAGCTATCCCGCCAAGACCATGCTGTTCGATCAGGGCGCGCAGGCCGGCGCCGTGTTCAATGTCACCGAAGGCGTCGTCCGCCTCTACAAGTCGCTGCCGGATGGCCGCCGCCAGATCGTCGGTTTCGCGCTCCCCGGCGACTTCCTCGGTCTCGCGATGATGGACCGCTACGGCGTCGCCGCCGAGGCGGTGAGCCCGGCGCGGGTGTGCCGCTTCTCCCGCGCGGCCTTCCTCAGTTATGTCGACGGCAAGCCGCATCTGCTGCGCCGGATGCACGAATTCGCCGGCCATGAGTTGAGCCTCGCCCAGGATCAGATGTTGCTGCTCGGTCGCCGCAATGCCGACGAGAAGGTCGCGGCCTTCCTGCTCAACCTGCAGGCCCGCTATGCCCGCATCGGCCAGAAGTCGGTGACCGTTCCGCTGCCGATGAGCCGGCAGGACATCGCCGATTATCTCGGCCTGACCATCGAGACCGTGAGCCGCACGCTGACCAAGCTCGCCAAGGAGAAGGCCCTTGTGGTGGTGCCGGATGGTGTCCGGTTGCTGTCGATGGACAAGCTGGACGCGCTGGCGGCGGCGTAGGCGTTTTAGCCCGGATGGAGCGCAGCGAAATCCGGGGACGTCGAGCCAGCTGAAGCGCCGGTCCCCGGGTTGCGCTCGCTCCACCCGGGTTACGGCCTTCGGCTGAAACAGCTGCTTTATCCCCCGAAACATGCCATGACTCCCGCCCGGGCTTCGGCCCGCCGCTTTAAGGAGACTTCATGGCTGCTCACGTCCATCCGCTGGCCGGTAAAACGATCGATCCCTCCCAGCTCGTGAACGTGCCCCGGCTCGTCTCGGCCTATTTCGCCGGCAAGCCAGATCCCGCCATCGCCACCCAGCGCGTGGCCTTCGGCACCTCCGGCCATCGCGGCTCGGCGCTGCATAATTCTTTCAACGAGAACCACATTCTGGCGGTCAGCCAGGCGATCTGCGACTACCGCAAGAGCGCCGGCATCGACGGCCCGCTGTTTCTGGGCATCGACACTCATGCACTGGCCGAGCCGGCGCTGGTGTCGGCGCTGGAAGTGTTCGCGGCCAATGGCGTTCATGTGATGGCCGACAAGGACGGCGGCTATACGCCGACCCCGGTGATCTCCCACGCCATCCTCACTTACAACAAGGGCCGCAGCTCGGGCCTCGCCGACGGCGTCGTCGTCACGCCTTCGCACAATCCGCCTGAAGACGGCGGCTTCAAATACAATCCGCCGAATGGCGGTCCGGCCGATACGGATATCACCGGGCTGATGGAGAAAGCCGCCAACGGTTTCCTCGAAGCCAACATGGCCGGCGTGAAGCGTATCCCGCTGGCGCGCGCGCGGGCCTCCGAATTCGTCAAGCCCTACGACTACATCACGCCCTATGTCAGCGACCTCGCCGATGTTGTGGACATGGAGGCGATCCGCAGCTCCGGCGTAAAGATCGGCATCGATCCGCTCGGCGGCGCCGGCGTGCATTACTGGCAGCCAGTGATCGAGCGCTACAAGCTCGACGCCACCATTGTAAACACGGCGATCGATCCGACCTTCCGCTTCATGACGCTGGACTGGGACGGCAAGATCCGCATGGACTGCTCGTCGCCTTACGCGATGGCGCAGCTCATCAACATGCGCGACAGGTTCGACGTCGCTTTCGCCAACGATACCGATGCCGACCGCCATGGTATCGTCACCCGCACCGGCGGGCTGATGAATCCGAACCACTATCTGGCGACGGCCATCGACTATCTGTTCGCGCATCGCCCGAACTGGCGCGAGAATGCTGCGGTGGGTAAGACCATCGTCTCCAGCGCGATCATCGACCGTGTGGTGAAGAAACTCGGCCGCAAACTGGTGGAGACGCCGGTGGGGTTCAAGTGGTTCGTGAACGGCCTCGTCGACGGCTCGTTCGGTTTCGGCGGCGAGGAGAGCGCCGGCGCCTCGTTCCTGCGCAAGGACGGAACGGTGTGGACCACCGACAAGGACGGTCTGATCCTCGGTCTGCTTGCTGCGGAAATCACCGCGGTGACCAAGGAAAATCCAAGCCAGCGTTTCGAGAAACTGACGCAGGAATTCGGCACGCCCTATTATGAGCGCATCGACGCTGCGGCGACGCCGGAACAGAAGAACGTGCTCAAGAAGG
The DNA here is from genome assembly GCA_023449855.1 of Pseudomonadota bacterium. Taxonomy (GTDB): domain Bacteria; phylum Pseudomonadota; class Alphaproteobacteria; order Rhizobiales; family Xanthobacteraceae; genus Tardiphaga. Next base: position 12,627 of record JAEXHR010000358.1, read on the forward strand.
TGACGCCCGAGCAGATCGGTATGACGGAGCTTGCCGGCGATCCCGTCACGGTGACCGAGAGCAAGGCATCGGGCAATGATCAGAGCTTTGGCGGCATCAAGGTGAGCACTGCCAATGGCTGGTTTGCCGCGCGCCCGTCCGGCACAGAGGACGTCTACAAGATTTATGCGGAGAGCTTCCGCAGCGAGGTGCATCTGAAGCAGATCCAAAGTGACGCCCAGGCGGCGATTGCGAAGGTGTTTGCGAAGTAACCAGCGCTGGGATTCCGGGGGCGGTTCCGCCGCCCTCAGCGTCGGGCGCTGACAAACAAAATAAGAAACCCGAGGAAATCCCATGCCCCGTCGCCTGATCGACATCTCCGTTCCCCTGCAGAACGACGTCCCCGCCGATCCGCCGGGCAATCATCCCACCATCAACTATGTCGATCACCAGCAGGGCCTGCCGCGGATGCTGCAGTTCTTCGACGGGCTGAAGAAGGAGGACCTTCCGGACGGCGAGGGCTGGGCGGTGGAGCTGGTGCAGCTCTCGACTCACAACGGCACGCATCTCGATGCGCCCTGGCACTTCCATCCCACCATGAATCGCGGCGAGCGGTCATGGACCATCGACGAAGTGCCGCTGGAATGGTGTTTGCAGCCGGGTGTGAAGCTCGACTTCCGGCACTTCCCTGATGGCTATGTCGCGACGGCCAAGGACATCGAGGACGAGCTCAAGCGTATCGGTCATACGCTGAGCCCGCTGGAGATCGTCGTCGTCAACACCTCCGCCGGCGTCAAATACGGCCAGCAGAATTACGTCACCTCGGGCTGCGGCATGGGCTACGAGGCCACCATGTATCTCTTGGAACGCGGTGTACGCCTCACCGGCATCGACGGCTGGAGCTGGGACGCGCCGTTCGTCTATACCGCGAAGAAATATGCCGAGACGAAAGACGCCAGCCTGATCTGGGAAGGCCACAAGGCCGGCCGTCATATCGGCTATTGCCATATCGAGAAGCTGCATAATCTCGAAGCGCTGCCATCCACCGGCTTCATGGTGTCGTGCTTCCCGGTGAAGATCGAGAAGGCGTCGGCAGGATGGACCCGCGCGGTGGCGATTATCGACGACTGAGGCTCGCCGTCATCAGGTCGCGCTAAAGCCGCCATCCGCCGATAACACATGGCCGACGATGTAGCCGGCATCGTCGGATGCGAGCCACACCACGGCTTCCGCGACCTCGTGCGGCTGCCCCATGCGGCGGATCGGCAGACCTGCTGCGACGGCCGACATGTCTGCGATCCCCGAGGCCAGCATCATGTCGGTGACGACTCGGCCCGGCGCCACCGCATTGATGCGGATGCCGCGCGGCCCGCATTCCATCGCCGCCGAACGCATCAGCGAGATCACCGCTGCTTTCGATGCGGAATATAGCGCTAGGCCGGGATTGGGATTGCGGATGCCGCTGACCGAAGCGTTGATGACGAGGCGGCCGCCGCCATTCAGCTCCATGGCCTGGACCTGATGCTTCAGGCCAAGAAACACCGAGCGGACATTGGCATCGAACACGGTGTCATAGACCGTGCTGGTCTGCTGCTCGACCGGCGCGCGCCGTTCCTGATAGCCGGCATTGTTGAAGGCCACGTCGAGCCGCCCGAAACGGGAGATCACGGCCTGCACCAGACTGGCGACCTCGGTCTCCTCGGTCACGTCGGTGCGTACGAACAGCGCCTCGGCGCCGAACCGGCCGCAGTCTTCGGCGGCAGCCTGTCCCTCGGTCTCGCGGCGGCCTGCGATCACCACTGCAGCTGCGCCTTCCTGAGCCATCTGCAGCGCAGCCGCCCGGCCAATGCCGGTGCCGCCGCCGGTCACGAGGCAGATGCGTCCGGCCATGCGGTCGCGAGCGCGGAGCTGGGCTGCGCTGGTTGTCATGGTCATTCCTTGCGTGGATCGTGCTAACACGGTCGTTGTTCGTTGCCAGCAATATAGTTGTATTATGCAACTATCGTCAAGGAGCTCACGATTGTCCAATATTGACGCCGATTTGATCGATCACATCCGCGCTGCGTCGCGTCTGATGGTGCGCGAACTCGGCTTCATGCAGGCAACGGTTGCAGCGACCGACTATCCGCCATCGGCTGTGCATACGTTGCTGGAGATCGGCGCGCGCGAGGCGATGACTGCAGTCGAACTGTCGGCGTTTCTCGGCCTGGAGAAATCCAGCGTCAGCCGGATGATCCGCAAGCTGATCGACGCGGGTGAGCTGAAGGAAGCCGCCAGCGCCGGCGACGGCCGCGTCAAGCGGCTGCTGCTCACCGCCAAGGGTCGGCGCACGCGTGAGGCGATCGAGGCCTACGGCCAGCGGCAGGTCACCAATGCCCTGCAGCAATTGACCCCCGCCCAGCGTCAGAAGGTGGCCGAAGGTCTCAAGCTCTATGCCGAGGCACTGGAAGCGCATCGGCTGGACGCACAGACGCCGGACCGGACATTGGCCAGGCGGTCTTGAACCGCTACAGTCGAATACGACACACGCGACAGGCTTGACCGGTTCGCGCCGTGCAAAAGCGAGTCGCGCCAAAGCAAAAAGAAACAGGGATGGAATGATGCCGGACCACAAGAAGACCCCCGACCAGCTCCGCAGCGCCCGCTGGTTTGCGCCGGACGATTTGCGCTCCTTCGGCCATCGCTCGCGCGCGATGCAGCAGGGTTATGCGCCGGAGGAGTGGAAGGGCCGCCCGGTCATCGCGATCCTGAATACGTGGTCGGAAGCCCAGCCCTGCCACATGCATTTCAAGACCCGTGTGGACGATGTGAAACGCGGCATCCTGATGGCCGGCGGCTTTCCGATGGAGCTGCCGGCGTTGTCGCTGTCGGAGAGCTTCCTCAAGCCGACCACGATGCTCTATCGCAACATGCTGGCGATGGATGCGGAGGAGCTGCTGCGCGGCCATCCCGTGGATGGCGTGGTGCTGATGGGCGGCTGCGACAAGACCACGCCGGGCCTGCTGCTCGGCGCCACCTCTGCCGGTTATCCCGCGATCTATCTGCCGGCCGGACCGATGCTGCGCGGCAACTGGAAGGGCAAGACGCTCGGTTCCGGCTCCGATGGCTGGAAATACTGGGACGAGCGCCGCGCCGGCAACATTTCCGAAAAGGAGTGGCTGGAAGTCGAAGGCGGCATCGCGCGCAGCTATGGCACCTGCATGACCATGGGGACGGCTTCGACCATGACCGCGATCGCGGAGAGCATCGGCATGTCGCTGCCCGGTGCGTCATCGATTCCCGCTGCCGATGCCGGCCACATCCGTATGGCCTCGGCCTGCGGCCGTCGCATTGTCGAGATGGTGTGGGAAGATCTCACGCCCGCCAAGATCCAGACGCGAAAAGCGTTCGAGAATGCCATCACCGTGGCGATGGCTATGGGCTGTTCGACCAATGCGATCATCCATCTGATCGCGCAGGCGCGCCGTGCCGGGCAGGATATCGGCCTCGACGATTTCGAGAAGGCGAGCCGCAAGGTGCCCGTCATCGCCAATGTACGACCGTCCGGCGACACCTATCTGATGGAGGATTTCTTCTATGCCGGCGGCCTGCCGGGTCTGATGAACCGCATCAAGGACCACCTGCATCTCGACGTGACGACCGTCACCGGCAAGACGCTCGGTGAGAACATCGCCGGCGCGGAAGTGCACAATGACGACGTCATCCGGACCGTGGAGAATGCGATCTATGCCGAAGGCGCGCTCGCAGTGCTGAAGGGCAATCTTGCGCCCGATGGCTGCGTGATCAAGCCTTCGGCCTGCGATCCGCGTTTTCTCAAACATACTGGCCCGGCGCTGGTGTTCGACGACTATCCGAGCATGAAGAAGGCAATCGACGACGAGAGTCTCGACGTCACGGCCGATCATGTGCTGATCCTGCGCAATGCCGGTCCGCAGGGCGGCCCGGGCATGCCGGAATGGGGCATGCTGCCGATCCCCAAGAAACTCGTGAAGCAGGGCGTGCGCGACATGGTGCGCATCTCCGACGCGCGCATGAGCGGCACCAGCTACGGCGCCTGCATCCTGCATGTGGCGCCGGAATCCTTCATCGGCGGGCCGTTGGCACTGGTGCAGAACGGCGACATGATCACGCTCGATGTGGACGCGCGCACCATCAATCTCGATATTTCCGACGAGGAGATGGCGCAGCGCCGCGCTGCATGGAAAGCGCCGGAGAAAAATTATGAGCGCGGCTATGGCTGGATGTTCTCGAAACATATCCAGCAGGCCAATGAGGGCTGCGACTTCGATTTCCTGCGCAGCGATTTCGGTGGCCCGGTGAAGGAGCCATCGATTTATTAGTAGGGCGAATCAGCCGAAGGCGTAATCCGCCGTTCTTCGCCACACATCATCGGCCGGCGGATTACGCTTCGCTCATCCGCCCTCCGGCAAGGTCGTGCGAACTGTTATCCGTCTCAGTTCACCCGTGAAATCCGGTCCACGGGGCCGGGCGGCACCGGGCTGTTGCTGCGCAGATAGGCGCTGAGTGCATCGACGTCATAGACGCCGATCATCGGATTCTTGCCGTCTTTGAGTATGGTGAAGCCATCGCCGCCGACGGCGAGGAAATTGTTGACCGTGATGCGATAGGGACCGGCCGGATCGATCGGCTCACCGCCGAGCTTCATGCTGTTGGCGACGATCCGGCTGCCGTCGCTGCCGGCATTGTCCCAGGTGTAGCTGAAGCCCCTCGAGACCTGCAGGATGCGTGGACGTTTCGGATCGCGCCATTGCTGCTCCAGCATCGCCTTGATCTGCGCACCGGTGAGCGTGAGTGTCACGAGCTGGTTGCGAAACGGTTGCGCGGCGAAGACGTCGGCATAGGAGATGTCGGCATCCGGCTTCTTGATGATGTCGCCGCGAATGCCGCCGGGATTGGTGAAGGCGATGACGGCGCCTCCGCGATCTTCTGCGGCAGTGGCAGCAAGATGCGCATCGGCGATGACATCGCCGAGCGGACTCTCGCCGGTCTGCATGTTCGGCATCCGGGAGAGTGTTGCCGTGATGGCGCCGGCCGGCTGCGCCGCAAGCGGCGCTGCGACCTTGTCATAGGCGGCGAGCAATGCCGTCTGCGCGGGATCTGCGGGGATCGACGTGTGGACAATGACATTGTTCGCCTTCGCGCTGGTGATGTCGCGCGTGGCGGGATCGAGTTTCAGATCGATGGTGGTGACCAGCGTGCCGTATTTGTCGCCGGAGGTGACGAGGCGGCCGTCGATCTCGCATGTATAGGCGCGGTGGGTGTGACCGCTGACGACGACATCCACCGCCTTGTCGAACTTCTTCACGATATCGACGATCGGGCCGGAGATGCCCGGGCATTCGTTGTAGCCTCCGGTGGGAAAGCCGCCTTCATGGATCAGGACCACGATGGCCTCGACCCCCTTGGCCTTGAGTTCGGGCACCAGCGCATTCACGGTCTCCGCCTCGTCGCGGAATTCCAGACCGGCGATGCCCGGCGGTGCCACGAGGTTCGGCGTGCCTTTCAAAGTGAGGCCGATAAAGGCAACGGGAATATCGTCGAAGCGGCGGATCTCATAGGGTGGCAGCAGCGACTTGCCGGTTTTCGTATCGATGGTCGATGCCGCGAGATAGCGGAACGTTGCGCCCTTGAACGGATGTGGCCCCTTGCAGCCATCCGTGGGATGGCAGCCGCCATTCTGCATGCGCAGAAGTTCGTCGCGGCCTTCGTCGAATTCGTGATTGCCGACCGATGCGATCTCCAGTCCCATCATAGACAACGCCTCGATGGTCGGCTCGTCATGGAACAGTGCGGAGAGAAACGGACTGGCGCCGATCAGGTCGCCGGCGGCGACGAAGGCGGTGTTCTTCTTGCCGGCGCGCAGCTGTTTCACCAGCGTGGCCATATGCTCGGCGCCGCCGGCCGGCACGGTGACCTTCTTCGTCCCGTCGGCAGGATCGTCGATGACGATGCCGCCGGGGGCCGGGCGCAGATTGCCGTGAAAGTCGTTGATCGCGAGCAGCGTGACATCGACCGGTTCGGTCGATGTCTGGGCATGAGCGAGCGGGGCGCAGAGCAGCGAGGCAGCAGTGAGTATCGCGTGAAGTCGGGTCATGCCGTCTCGTTTAACGCAGGAATGTTACGCCTTCTTGCGCGCGAAAAACGCCTTGAACGCGGCGATTGCCTCCTGCGATTTCATGCGCTCGCCGAACAGATGGCTCTCCTGATCGATGCGGCGGGTGAGATCCTCCGGCGGCAGCTTCAGCAATTTCCGCGAAATGGCGACGGCTTCCGCCGGCAGCGCGCAGATCTCGCGCGCGACCTTGCGCGCCTCGACTTCCGTATGGCCGGGGGCGACGATCTCGTTGACGAAGCCGGCCGTGCGGGCGTCATCGGCATTCATGGTCCGGCCCATCACCAGCGTGGCGAAAGCACGCTGGTGGCCCATGGTACGCGGAAACAGCAGGCTCGATGCGCCTTCCGGCACCAGGCCGAGATGGATGAAGGGGGTAGTGAAGGTCGCAGTGGTGGAGGCCAGCACGTAATCGCAGTGGAACAACATGGTGGTACCAATGCCGATGGCGATACCATCCACGGCGGCGATGATCGGCTTGGTGTTGTGAGCGAGCGAATAGAGGAGCTTGATGGCGTTCGACGAGCGGAATTCCGCCGAGCGCGTATCAGTGCCGTCCTTCAGGAAATCCTGCAGGTCGTTGCCGGCGGTGAAGACGCCGGAGCCGCCCGTGATGATAAAGCAGCGGATATCCGGATTGTTCTGCGCGGTGTCGATGGCGTCCGACATGGCGCGATACATGTCCTGGGTGATCGCGTTTTTCTTTTCCGGCCGTCGCAGCGTAATCACGCGCGTCGCTTCTTCGTCGGTCACGATCAGATGTTCGGTCATGGCTCGCCCCTTGTCGTCTCGATGCGCGCATCGGCGTTTTATCGGTCGGATGTTACATCAATCCGAACCGGCGGATAATTGGAAATGGATACCGCTCAGCCGAGCAAAGCGGCGTCGGCGGCCATCACGGCTTCGGCGGAATCCATCACCGTGCGTTCCAGCGCACCGGCCTGCACCGCGATGTTCTCGGCGAAGAAGCGGGCAACCGAGACATAGCGCGCGCTGTCGCCTTCGCCCTCGCGGGCCGCCAGCGCTTCATTGGCCAGCATGCAGCCGCCCAGCGCCGAGCCGAACAGGCGCAGATAGGGTGTGGCGCCGGCCAGTGCGTCATTTGGCGCCGAGGCCATTTTCTCCAGCAGCCATTTGCTCGAGCGTTCCAGGCTGCCCAGCGCATCGCGCAGCTTGGCGCCGGTGGTTCCGAATGCGGGATCGTTCGACCCTTCGACCCGGGCGACGATGCCGTTCAATTCATCGAGCAGCGCCCACACCGATGCACCGCCACCGGCCGCGAGCTTGCGCGTGACGAGGTCGATGGATTGGATGCCGTTGGTGCCTTCATAGATCGCGGTGATGCGGGCATCGCGGTAGTGCTGCGCGGCGCCGGTTTCCTCGATGAAGCCCATGCCGCCATGGATCTGCACGCCGAGCGAGGTCACTTCATTGCCGATATCGGTGGAGAAGGCCTTGGCGATCGGCGTCAGCAGTGCGCCGCGGGCGGCGGCCTTGGTGCGCGTCTCCGCATCGAGCGAACGTGCGGCGACATCGAGCGCGACGGCGGTGGCGTAGCAGATGGTGCGGGCGGCGGCCGTGAGGCTGCGCATCTGCATCAGCATGCGCTTGACGTCGGGATGCACCATGATCGGGTCCATGCCTTGAGTCTTGCTGCCGATGCCGCGGCCCTGCTTGCGTTCCTGCGCGAAAGCGAGCGCCTGCTGATAGGCGCGGTCGGCAATGCCGACGCCCTCGAGGCCGACGCCGAGGCGTGCCTGGTTCATCATCGTGAACATGCACAGCATGCCGCGATTTTCTTCGCCGATCAGATAGCCGACGGCGCCGCCGGCATCGCCCATGGTCATGGTGCAGGTCGGCGAAGCATGCATGCCGAGCTTGTGTTCGACGCCGGAGGCATAAATGTCGTTGCGCGCGCCCAGCGAGCCATCGGCATTGACGAGGAATTTCGGGATCAGGAACAGCGAAATGCCTTTGGTGCCGGCGGGCGCATCGGGCAGGCGTGCGAGCACGAAATGAACGATGTTGTCGGTCATGTCGTGGTCGCCATAGGTGATGAAGATCTTGGTGCCGAACACGCGGTAGCTGCCGTCGGCCTGCCGCTCGGCGCGCGAGCGCAGCGCGCCGACATCGGAGCCGGCCTGCGGCTCGGTGAGCTGCATGGTGCCGGTCCATTCGCCGGTGACCAGCTTCTCCAGATAGATGTTCTTCAGCTCCTCGCTGCCATGGGCGTCGAGCGCCTCGATGGCTGAGAGCGTCAGCAGCGGGCAGAGGCCGAATGCGATGTTCGAGGCGCTCCAGATCTCGGTGCAGGCGGCGTTCACGGCCAGCGGCAGGCCCTGGCCGCCGAAGGCTTCGGGGCCGGACACGGCGTTCCAGCCGGCTTCGGTCCAGCGCTTGTAGGCGTCCGGCCAGCCCGGCGCGGTGGTGACCTTGTTGTCCTTGAGCTTGATACCGTTCTGGTCGCCGATGCGGTTCAGGGGGGCCAGCACGTCGGTGGCGAAACGGCCGGCCTCTTCCAGCACCTGGGCGGTCATCTCGGCGTCGAAATCGCCGTAATGGCCGGCCTTCAGCGCGGCCTGGAGCCCGGCGCCGTGGTTCAGGGCCAGCAGAATGTCGTTGATTGGCGCACGATAGGTCATGGCATCTCGCTCCCAGGCACTCTTCGGGTACACTTTTCAGCTTTCTGCCGTCTTCCCACGATTTGAGACGGCCCTCAACACGCCAAAGGGCGCATTCCGGCCGGCCTCGATCTGCCGGCGCCCCGAAAGGCCGGAGGAGCCGTGGAACATTGCCCTCAGGTGGTTGAAATCGCGGATATCTCTCTATAGACCGGCGGAGCCGACGCGAGCTGGAGGCCCACCCGCCATCTCGCGCCGCCGCCGTTGGGGCGTAGCCAAGTGGTAAGGCAGGGGATTTTGATTCCCCCATGCGGAGGTTCGACCCCTCCCGCCCCAGCCAGATTACTAAAACGAAATCAGATGGTTATAGAGTTGGGGCAGTCGTCGTTGCGGCAGCTCGTGCGTCTGATTGTCGGAATGAGGACGTATGAGTGATACGAGCAACTTTCGGCTCGATCTGTTTCATAGCCGACCAGGCTAAGCGTCTTTATGTCATCAATACCGAGACGGTCGCAGATGCGCGGATCAGTCAAGCAGCCAGCGAAGGCTTGAGTTCGTCGATCCATAAGCTCCGTGGCGATCAAGCAAGACGCCGCGCTAATACGGAGCTTTGCAGGCGGCTTGCGACCAGTCGCAGGAGGATGATTTGGTCGCCTTCGACAGCTCTTGTGGAACAATAATGGCGAATATGGCCGCGCGTTGGAGCGTTTTTCTGCATTGACGCCCCGGGCTGGACTGGAATGAAGCCGGTCGGTATCGAAGCCGAAATTTCTTCATCATTCTTCTCGTTTTGGAGCGCCTCATGCCAGCTACACCGGTCATTTCCGGTTTTGCGATCGGCGTCATTTTTGGCGTCGTCGGCTTGTTGAGCGGCTTCTGTCTCATGAGCAGTCTGCGCGATTGGTGGACGCGAAACGACGGTCGGAGGATTCGCAGCTACGCGCTGGCCATCGCCGTCGCCATTTGCGGGACCCAGTTCATCGCCGGTTACGGCCTGATCGACATTACGAAATCGCTATATCTCCAGCCGTCCTTCTCGGCGCCGCTGATCTTCATCGGCGGACTTCTGTTCGGTCTCGGCATGGTGCTGTCGAATGGCTGTGCCTCCAGAGCGGTGGTCTTGCTGGGCAAGGGAAATCTGCGGTCGCTCGCCGTTCTCGCAATCATCGGCGTCACCGCGCAGATGACCTTGAAGGGGCTTCTCGCGCCGGCACGGCTGGCGATCCTGCAATGGACGCAGATGACGCCGGGCGCGAATTCGGTGCCCGCGCTGTTCGATCGTCTCGGTCTGCAAGAGGGCACTGGAAGGATTGTCGCTGCGTTGATGGTCGGTGGTGCACTGCTGGTCTTCGCTCTGGCGCATCGCGAGCTTCGTCGCTCGCCGGGCCAATTGCTGGCCGGGATCGTGATGGGCCTCTTGGTGATCGCGGGCTGGCTCGCTACCGGCTGGCTCGGCGCCGACGAGTTCGATCCAGTTCCTGTAGCCTCGCTGACCTTCATCTCGCCCGTCGCCGACACGCTGCAATTCATCATGTTGTCGACGGGCATGACGCTGAATTTCGGCATCGCGCTTGTCGCTGGCGTTTGGGTCGGAAGTCTGGTTACCGCACTGCTGACCGGTCGTTTTGAGTTCGAGGGCTATACCTCCGCTGCCCATACCGGGCGTTCGATGGCAGGCGCAGCGATGATGGGGATCGGCGGCGCGATGGCCTATGGCTGTTCGGTCGGCCAGGGATTGACTGGCTTGTCCACGCTCGCACTGCCATCCTTCATCGCAGTTGCTGGCATCCTTGCCGGCGCCGCACTGGCGCTTCGGGGGCTGGCATCGCGTCCAGCGTTTGCAGCGCAATAGTGCCGCCAAACCGGTTTCTTTAGTTCGATTGCGTCTACGCGTGGCGGTTGCTAATCAATCTCTGGATCGGCAGAGGTTTGGCGCGCAATGAACAGGCGAGGTTACATTCAAGCACTGTCGGTCCTTGCGTTCGCTTGGGTTGCGACGGCTCCGCTTGCAGCGCAGACGCGCCCAGCGAAGCCGGAAGCCGCACCCGATAAGCCTTTCGCCGAACATTTTATCGCATTGCAGCTCTCTGATGCTGACGCAAAGAAGGAACGGCTCGTCCTCAGCGTCGCCAGCAACGTCCTGAAGGCTTACGGACCGGACAAAGTGGCGGTGGAAGTCGTGACATTCGGCCCGGGTATCGATCTCTTGCGGGCCGGGAACGAGCACCGCGCGCTTGTCGATAGTCTGGTGATCCAGGGTGTGCGCTTTACCGTTTGCGGCAATACGCTGGACAGTATCGAGCGCGAGACTGGCAAGCGTCCGACAATGAATCCTCATGCGCATGAAGTGCAGGTCGGCGTCGGTCATATGCTCGATCTGGCCGAGCGCGGCTTCACGATTGTACGTCCTTGAACAGGAGTTCTGAGATGCGAGCGATATTGGGAGCAATTGCCGGTGTTGTTCTGTTTGCGCTGGCCCTGTCGGTAGGCCATGCCGCCGACAAGGAGCATCGCGTCGCCATTCAGGTCAATCAGAACGATCCGGCGGTGATGAATCTGGCGCTGAACAACGCCACCAATGTCATGGAGTTCTACAAGGCGAAGGGCGAGATCGTTCAGGTCGAGATCGTCACGTTCGGGCCGGGCCTGCATATGTTGCGCGATGACACCTCGCCGGTGAAGGATCGCATCAAGCAGATCGTCGATGCGAGCTTCCCTTCCAATGTGAAATTCATCGCTTGCGGAAATACCAAGGACGGTATGGAAAAGCGCGAGGGCAAGCAGGTCAGCATGATCTCCGATGCCACGGTGGTGCCATCGGGCGCTGTGCGTCTGATCGAGCTGCAGGAAGCCGGCTGGAGCTATCTCAGGCCTTGATGGCGCTTTACTTGGATGGCGGCGCCTTGCGCGCGAGCAGCATCCAGTTGCGCTGGATGATATCGCGGGGCGAGCCGTCGACAAGGATCGCGATGCCGATCCGTGCGCCGAGCATGATGCCGATAACGGAAATCGGCCAGGACAGCGCCAGCAGCGATCCGGCGCTGATTCCCTGACCGATGGTGCAGCCACCCGCCAGAATGCCGCCAACACCCATCAGGCAGGCGCCGAGCAGATGACGGCGCATTTCGTGATCGTCGTCGAACGCTTCCCATCGTAATTCCGCAGCAGACCAGGCGGCAGCCCACGCGCCGGCGATGACGCCGAACACGCTGCCGACGCCGAAGTCAGCGAAATTGGCGACATTGAGCACTCCGGCATAAAGGGCCTTTCCGATTGTCGAGACGAAAGTCAGGCTCTGCGGACGGGGAGGTCCTGCAAAGTCATCGTTCAGTCCGATCGTAACGATCCAGCCTCCGACGATCAGCAGGCCGAGCGTCACGCCCGCCGTGAGCAGGCGCGGCGCGCGGCGCAGGCGTTTGTCGGTCAGTGCCAGCCAGCACAGGCTGCCACCGATCAGCACAGCCAGGGGCAGGCGCAGATCATGACCGGTTGCCTGTGCGAGCCAGGAAGCGAGGTCGGCGCGAATGCTATCGGGCATCTGGATCGACAAGGGTTCGATCACGCCGATGCGCAGATCGGCGAACAGGCCGCGGAGCGTCGCATAAGCGGTAGCGCCCAGCACGAGGATGACGACGAGGCTTTTGAGATCGCCCGTGCCGAGCCGGACGAGCGAGCCGAAGCCGCAGGTGCCGACCATTGCCATGCCCATGCCGAACATGAGGCTGCCGATGACGATCGCCACGAGCGGAAGTGCGGTCGGAATGAATGTGGTGAGTTCCGGTGCAAGGAAACCGGTGAGCACCAGGGCTTGCGTACCGAGCATGGCAATGCCCAACGCCAGTCCAAATACTTTGAGACGGCGGCCGTCGCCGCCCATCAGCGCGTCCTCGATCGCACCGAACGTGCAGAGGCGGGCGCGTTGCACGGCGAAGCCCGCAACACCGCCGATGGCAAAGCCAGCCAGCGCAGATAACCAGGCAGACATATTCTGCATGGGTTTCCTCCTGATGTGAGGTGAACTGACCTTACGAGTCAGCACCTCCGCCTGCCGGGGGCGGCGGCGCTATTTTTCCTTTGTCGGCGCCGGTGTGGCGCAGAAGATATCGTAGATGACTGAGATAACGCTTCGCACGTCGTCATTGGCGAGGCTGTAATAGATCGTCTTGCCGTCGCGGCGCGTCTCGACCATGCCGTCATAGCGCAGGCGTGCGAGCTGTTGCGACACTGCGGACTGCCGCAGCGACAGGATGTTTTCGAGTTCGGACACCGAGCGTTCGCGCTCTGCCAGCAGGCACAACAGCAGCAGGCGGTTCTCGTGCGAGATCGCTTTCAGGAAATTGCTGGCCTTGCGGGCCTTGCGCATCAACTGGTCGAGTTCGGGGGAATATTCCGCCCCGTCGCGCAATTCGTCTTCGAGTTCGGATGAGATGATGGAAGCCATAAGGAAGCGCGTATCCCGCGAATGTTGGAGCGTCAGGAACGATTGGCGTTGGGCTGTGAGGTCGTCAGTCTGGCGGCAAGCTTTCCGAGCAGGCCCCAGAAGGATTCGTCATTCATGTAACCGGTAATGCGGCCGATTTCGCGGCCTTCATCGACAATCACAAAGGTCGGCGTGAAGCGCACCGGCGATGCCAGCATGAAGCCGGGATTCTTGTCGCGATCCATATTGATGCGGCGCAGCGGAAGCAGCCTGGCTTCATCGGTCTTGTCGTAACTGGGCGCGATCTCGCGATTCCAGCGCGCGCACCAGACGCAGCCGTCGCGCTCGAACATCACCAGCTCCGAGGCCGCGGCGATGCCGGGCGACAGCATGGCGGCCATCATCGGCAAGGCTGCGATCAGCAAAGTTTTCAGCGCCAGTCTTGACATCATATGTTACATATACACGAATTCGAATATTTATACCAGAGTCGGGTTTGCCGTGCTGTCATCGATCTCACTGCTGGGGGCGCTCGGCGCAGGCCTGCTGTCGTTCCTGTCGCCCTGCGTGCTGCCGCTGGTCCCGCCTTATCTCTGTTTTCTCGCGGGCGTCAGCCTGGACGAGCTCGACGATCATGGCGGGCAGGCCGGCTGGCGGCCGAATATGCGCGTCGTTGCGCTGTCCTTTGCCTTCGTGCTGGGCTTTGCCACGGTCTTCGTCGCGCTCGGCGCATCGGCATCGCTGATCGGCAAGACGATTACGGCGCATTTCGAGACACTCGGCATCATTGCCGGCGTGCTGATCGTTGTTCTCGGGCTGCATTTCCTCGGTGTCTTCCGGATCGGGCTGCTGTTTCGTGAGGCGCGCTTTCAGGCGGCCCGCAAGCCCGCTGGTTTTCTTGGGGCCTATGTCGTGGGACTCGCTTTCGCCTTCGGTTGGACGCCGTGCGTCGGGCCGGTGCTGGCGGCGATCCTGATGGTGGCAGGCGCCGAAAGCGCACCGCTGCAGGGCGCTCTGCTACTCGCCGCCTATGCGCTCGGGATTGGTATTCCTTTCATGCTGGCCTCGCTGTTTTCGGGCCCCTTCATGCGCCTGATGATGCGGCTGCGCCGACACATGTCTGTCATCGAGAAGGTGATTGGTAGTGGGCTTGTCGTGACCGGCATTCTGTTTTTGACTGGCGGCATGCCGCGTATTTCGGGCTGGATGCTGGAGACGTTTCCAGCCATCGGCGCCCTTGGTTGACGTGGATCGGGAGGATCGGATGATCGGCGGAATGACGAGGCGGCAAGCGCTTGCGACGATCGGCATCGGCATAACCGCGCTGCGGACAGCGCCAGCATCGGCGAAGGCGACGCTCGGCGATGACGGTCTCTACCAGATGGACTGGTATCTGGAGAGCTTTCTCGATCTCAACGAAGATCTCGCTGGAGCGACAGCCAAAGGCAAGCGCTTTGCGATCATGTGGGGGCTCAAGGGCTGTCCCTCGTGCAAACGCCTGCACGAAAGCCATATGGCCGATCCGAAGATCGAGACCTATATCCGCGACAATTTCGAGATTCTGCATCTCAATCATATCGGCTCCCGCGAAGTCACCGACTTCGACGGCCGCAAGCGCGGCGAGAAAGCCTTCGGCGAAGCCTATGGCATTCGCTTCACGCCGACGATCCAGTTCTTTCCGGAGAGTGCAACAGGCCTCGCTGCGAAAAGCGGGCAGGCGCGGGAAGTCGCGCGCATGCCTGGGCTGCTGGAGCCCGTAGAGTTTCTCGCGATGTTCCGCTACGTGCGCCAGAAGGGTTACGAGACGGCGCCGTTTCCTGAGTGGCTGAAGAAGCAGGCATAGGCGAAATCAAGCCTAGAGCGTATCTGAGAAAAGGGGCCGGCTAACAAAAGAAGTCGAACCAGATTGCGTGCATGGCCTCAGCGAGTCTCGCCCGCCCGACAAGGGGCGGCGGCCAGCATGCGGGCGACATGCAGGAACTCACGTGGGCCGACCCAGCTGACGTTCCAATTCCCCGCCACTGGCACTTGTCGCTTGTGTGCGACGACCATTGCCTTTTTGGGGATGACGAGGATGTATTGACCGTGGACGCCCCACGCCATGTAGGCGCCGTTCAATGGCGAGCCCGGCGGCTCTTCAAGGAGCCACCACAGATAGCCATACCCGAATCCGCGCCGTGCCGTGTGGGACGGGTGCATCAGTGCGGCGGGCGTTGTCTGCCGCGTTATCTCCGCCACCCAGTCGGCCGGAACCAGTTGCTGTCCGTGCCAGTTGCCCCGGCTTAACATTAGGTAGCCTAGGCGTGCCATGTCGCGTGTGGACAGGAAGAAGGGATAGGCTAAATGCTCTGATCGTCGGGCGTTTCCACTGCGCGCATGGCGGATGAGGTCGAAATCTTCGAGCTGCAGGGGCGCGGCGAGATCGTCAGCAAATGTTTGGTAAATGCCGCGCCCGGTCAGGCGCTCGAAGGCGGTGCCGGCCGCGTTAAAGTCCCAATTGTTATAAAGAAAGTAGCTGCCCGGGGTTTGCGATCCGCGCGGCGGTGCGGCAGCTGCATCATCGCCACCGTTGGCGGCCGCATGGTAGACACCCGAGCGTGAGGTGAGCAAGTCGCGCAGCGTTGCCTGTTGCTCCGTGGGTAGCAGGCCGCCGACATCGTCGATCCCCAAGTCAGCCAGCGTGTGATCGAGTTTGATAGTGCCGCTCGCCACGTACTTGCCGTACAACATCGACAGCACGCTCTTTCGCACCGAGAACACAATGCTGACAGTCTCGACCGGGCCTTCGCTCAACAGCACGCGACCGTCCTGCACGGCCATCAGGGCCGTCGTGTCCAGCGTGCGCACGTAGTCGCGGGCGGTCTTGAGATCGTCGCGGCAGGTGCTCCCCAATTCCGAATCGGGGATCTCCTCCCACGACACGCCCGGAAAGTTGAGCGGTGCGGCGGGCGTTGTTGTCGTGAACCCGTGGATGATTAGAAGCACAAAGGCGCAGCACATTGCCCACAGGCGCATTGAGCGAGCGATTTGATGCATAAGCCTAATGTGTCTCAGAAAGTATTTGAAAAGCTGACTGTCTTCCAATGAAGCATGCTTCTCAACGCGCTTAAAGCCTGCACTTCTCAATTCGCATTTATCGTGATTCATCGGGCGCCGGAATCGAAGCCTCATGCAGGCGCTATCCGCTCGTCTCCAGCATCTTCGCCGATGGCAACTATGCCGGTCGCCTTGTGCGATGGGCCGCGGACAAGACCTACATCCCCAGCATCAAACATGCTCTCAGAAATCGAGCTTGTCCTGGATCGCGGCGATACCGGCTTTGGCACAGGCTTCATCTGCATCGCCGCCGGGTGCGCCTGACACGCCAATGGCGCCGAGCATCGCGCCGCCTCCTTCAATCATCATGCCGCCGCCGATGATCACGACATTCGGCAGATTGCGCAGACCCGACTGCATCATGCCAGGCTGACTGATCGCATTGAGTTCGGTCGTGCTGTTGCGAAAGGTCGCCGAGGTCCATGCCTTGCCGGTGGCGGTCGGCGGCGTATGCGGGCCGGCGAAACGGTCGCGCAGCAGCACTTGCGGCGTACCGAAGCGATCGACCACCGCGACGGCGACCTGATAGCCGCGCTTCTGGCAATCCTTGAGGGCTGCGCGCGCGGCATCGAGCGCCAGATCAAGTCCGAGCGACTTGTAGCTGATGACGGCTTCGTCCGCGCGGGCTGCAAATGTTGCGATGATCGACATGGCAATGGCGGCCAATACGGTCTTCATCGTCATGTCGACTGGCTCCATATCCCGTTATTTGTTGATCGGCGATTCCGGGTCGAACAGGAATGCGATGATGTCTTTGATCTGCTGCTCGTTCAGCACCTTGTTGACGCCGAAGCGCGGCATGTTCGAGCAGGCGAACACGGCCTGGGAATCATACACCTTGGTATAGGCATTCTTGATTTCCTCCGGATCGTATTTGCGATCCTTCCCGTAGTTGGTCAGGCTCGGCCCCAGCGTGCCGTAACTGACTTCCTTCTGCTCCATCTGATGGCAGGCATAGCAGTTGCCGCCGCTGACCGTGTCGGGGGGATCGGAGAATTGACCACCGCGGCCGTTATTGGCGATCTTGGCGCCTTCCTTCCAGTTGCCGAGGAATTTGCCGTCGACGGGATAGACAACACGCGCCAGTTCACGCGCGACGATCTTGTCGGCTTCCGCGCTGGGAACGTCGTTATGATAGGCGTTGCAGGTCTTCAACGTCTCGTCCGGCTCGATCCGGGCCTGCCATTCCGGCGGCGCCTTGCCGAAGGTGGATTTCATATAACGATCGACGATCGCGGGATCGGGGCCCTTGGCTGCGGTCTGTGCGGATGCGGTTGTCATCGTCCATGAGCTTGCGACGAGAGCGAGCGTGGCGAGTGTGAGCGAGCGGTTCATCTCAAAGCTCCTTATCGCTTGATCGACGGCACGTTGAGTTCGCCGGCCGATGCTTGCTTCTGGAGGAATACGGTGAGGGCGGTGAGTGCGTCGGAGCCATATTCCGGCACGGGCCAGCGCTGCTGACGGAAGCAGTCCCAAAGGCGATGCTGCATGGTGCGCAGTGCGCCTTGCGAGACACGGTAGGTCGGCCAGCTCGCCATGGTTTCCTGTGCGGGTTTGCCGGGCTTGGAGAAGTTCGGAAGGCCCTGCAGGCGGATGCGCTTGCCTTCGTCGGCGTGGCAGGTGGCGCAGGAGAAATCATTGACGCCGCCGCGGCGATAGAACAGCGCCTCGCCAACGGCGAGCATCTCCTGCTCCTTGGCATGAACGATCGGGATATCGATCTTCATGCCGTTCGATTTGTTGGCGATGAAAGCGACGAGGTCTTCCATATCCGATGCACGGCCCGGCCCCGAGAAGCGACGTGCGATCACGTCCTTGGTGTCGAGGCCCTGGATATTCTGCATGCACCACAAGAGGCGCTGTTCGAGATCCATGACCCTGTCGGCATCGGCAAAGTAGCGCGGCAATTTTGCGAAGGCGCCTTCGAGCTTACCGGCGCCAAGGCCGAGATCGCATGTTTCCAGCGAGACATTCTTGGTGCCGCGGGCCTCGCTCCACAGCACTTCGCCGCGATCGACGGCAAGGTAACCCGGATTGGACATTGGGTCGGAGATCATCTCGCGATAGCGCTCGATCTCTTTCTCACTGGCATCCTGGGCGCTCGCGCTGAGCCCGATCGCGCAGAATGCCAGAACGGCCGCAGCCGCAGACCAAATGGCGGTCTTCCTCATCTGTCCCCTCCCACACCGCCGTCTCTGCGGCATTCGTGCATTTCAGATCTTTACATTCAAGAAAAAGAATATAATGATATGTCCAGATAAGATAGATCAGACTTGCAATCGTCAAGCGATACTATCGTAAAGGGGTGACCCAAATCCCCTAGGAGGATGTGCCATGGTTCTGAAGTCGGCCGAACTGACCCGTCGCGATATGCTGGCAATGGCCGCGATTGCCGGGCTTGCAGCAGTCCTCGCCCCGCGAATGTCATTTGCCGACGAGAAGACCGTCGCCGAAGAAATCAAGAAGCTGTACGGCGACAAGAAATTCGAGAGCGGCAAGATCAAGCTCGACGTCCCCGAAATCGCCGAGAACGGCCTTGTGGTGCCGATCAATGTCGATGTCGAAAGTCCGATGACCGATGCGGACTACGTCAAGTCGGTGCATGTGTTTGCAGAAGGCAATCCGCTGCCGGGCGTGGTGAGCTACAAGTTCACGCCGGCTTGCGGCAAGGCGTCGGCCTCGACCCGTATGCGTCTCGCCGAAACCCAGAACATCGTCTGCATCGCCGAAATGTCGAACGGCAAGCTCTACATGGCAAAAGCCAATGTGAAGGTCACGATCGGCGGCTGCGGCGGCTAGTCCCGCGGCACCGTTCGAACAACCCATTTATCAGGCGAGGACTTTCCCATGGCGACAAAACCCACCCCGCGCGTTCGTGTTCCTTCCCAGGCGAAGGCCGGCGAGATGATCGAGATCAAGACGCTGATCTCTCATGAAATGGAATCCGGCCAGCGCAAGGATGCGTCCGGCAAGATCGTGCCGCGCAAGATCATCAACAAGTTTACTGCCGCCTTCAACGGCAAGACGGTGTTCGAGGCCGACTGGAACCCCGCCATCTCGGCCAATCCCTATCAGTCGTTTTTCTACAAGGCTTCGGAGTCCGGCGAATTCACCTTCACCTGGAAGGATGATGACGGCTCCGACTATGTCGCCACCAACAAGCTGACCGTGGCCTGACGTTCTTCTGAATATTCACCCTTCCGGGTTGGAAGGGATCATAGGTGACTCATGATATCGAGGCGGGATTTCCTGCAAGCGACGGCGGCTGCGTCGGCGCTGACGATCGGTGGCGGCCTTGGGCCATTGGGGCGCGTGGCGGCGCAGCAGCGTCTGACCCAGGCTGACATCCTGCGGTTCGATCCGCTGGGGACGGTGACGATCCTCTATGTCGCCGATACGCATGCGCAACTCATGCCGCTGCATTTCCGCGAGCCATCGGTCAATCTCGGCGTCGGCGAGGCCAAGGGTAAGCCGCCGCATCTGACCGACGCCGAATTCAGGAAATATTTCAACATCACCGCAGGCTCGGCGGATGCATTCGCGCTGACCGCCGATGATTTTACTTCGCTTGCGAAGAACTACGGCCGCATGGGCGGCATGGATCGTATTGCCACGTTGATTGGCGCTGTTCGCGCCGAACGTGGTGATGACAAGGTGCTGCTGCTCGATGGCGGCGATAGCTGGCAGGGGAGTTGGACGTCATTGCAGACCAAGGCGCAGGACATGGTCGATGTGATGTCGGCCCTGAAGCTGGACGCCATGGTCGGCCATTGGGAATTCACCTACGGCGCCGAGCGCGTCAAGCAGATCGCCGAATCCGCGCCCTTCGCATTTCTCGCGCAGAACATTCGCGACAATGAATGGCAGGAGCCCGTTTTCGAAGCGCGCAAAATGTTCGAACGCGGCGGCGCCAAGATCGCCGTGATCGGTCAGGCATTGCCACGCACCGCTGTCGCCAATCCGCGCTGGATGTTTCCGAACTGGGAATTCGGTATCCGCGAGGAAGACATCCAGAAGCAGGTCGATGAAGCGCGTGCCGCCGGCGCATCCATCGTCGTGCTGCTCTCGCACAATGGCTTCGACGTCGATCACAAGCTGGCCGGCCGCGTAAAGGGGCTCGACGTCATCCTGACGGCGCATACACATGACGCGATGCCGGGCTTGATCAAGGTTGGCAACACCGTGCTGGTCGCGACGGGATCGCACGGCAAATTCGTCTCGCGCCTCGATATCGAGGTGAAGGACAAGAAGGTCTCGGACATCCGCTTCAAGCTGATGCCGGTATTCGCCGATGCGATCAAACCCGATCCGGCGATGACGGCGCTGATCGAAAAGGTGAGGGCGCCTTTCGCCAAGGATCTGGCGCGCGAGATCGGCAAGACGGATTCGCTGCTATACCGCCGCGGCAATTTCAACGGCACGTTCGACGATCTGATCTGCAACGCGATGATGGCTGAGCGCGACGCGGAGATCGTGCTCTCGCCGGGCTTCCGCTGGGGTGGTACGCTCGTTCCGGGGGATGCGATCACCTGGGAGCAGATCACCAACGCCACCGCGATCACCTATCCGAACTGCTATCGCAACCAGATGACGGGCACGCAGATCAAGGAAGTGCTCGAGGACGTGGCCGACAACATCTTCCATCCCGATCCGTATTTCCAGGGTGGCGGCGACATGGTCCGCATGGGTGGCATGGGCTACGCCATCGATGTGTCCAAGCCGATGGGTTCGCGTATATCCGCGATGACGCATCTGAAATCCGGCAAGCCGATCGAGGCGAGCAAGACCTACACGGTCTCGGGCTGGGCCAGCATCAACGAGAACACGCAGGGACCGCCGATCTGGGACGTGGTCGCGGCGCATGTATCGAAGGTATCGACCGTGAAGATCGAACCTAACGCCGCCGTCAAGGTGACCGGTACCTGATCGCTGGCCGTCGCATTGCAGAGATACGAAAGCTTGTCGAATGACTGATCGAACCTCAATGGAAACGCTCAATCGCCGTCGCTTCCTTGGCGCGGCAGGTCTGGCCGGCGCAGGTGCGGCATTGTCAGCGATGCCTGCGCTTGCGGGTGAGACGGCGAAATCCGAAGCGCTCATCACCGAAGTGCAGGACTGGCAGCGCTATCTCGGCGACGGCGT
Source organism: Pseudomonadota bacterium (assembly GCA_023449855.1). Taxonomy (GTDB): domain Bacteria; phylum Pseudomonadota; class Alphaproteobacteria; order Rhizobiales; family Xanthobacteraceae; genus Tardiphaga. Next base: position 34,018 of record JAEXHR010000358.1, read on the forward strand.
CGACAAGCATCCTTACGGCGTGCCGTCGAAATTCGAGAAGAATGTGATCCGGCGCGACGTTCCTTGGCTCACGGCGTCGGCGGAGTCCTCGGTCAATTTCACGCCGCTGCACGAACTCGACGGCATCATCACGCCATCCGGGCTTTGCTTCGAGCGTCATCACGGCGGCGTCGCCGAGATCAATCCGGCCGATCATCGCCTCATGATCAACGGGCTGGTGGACAAGCCGCTGGTCTTCACCATGGACGACATCAGGCGGATGCCGCGCGTCAACAAGGTGTATTTCCTCGAATGCGCCGCCAATTCCGGCATGGAATGGCGCGGTAGCCAGCTCAATGGCTGCCAGTTTACCCACGGCATGATCCATAACGTGATGTATACCGGCGTGCCGCTGAAAGTGTTGCTCGACGAGGCAGGACTGAAACCGAACGCCAAGTGGCTGATGCTGGAAGGCGCTGATTCCTCGGGCATGAACCGCTCGCTGCCGATCGAGAAGGCGCTGAACGACGTCATGCTTGCTTTCGCCATGAATGGCGAGGCGCTGCGGCCGGAGCAGGGCTATCCGCTGCGCGCAGTCATTCCCGGCTGGGAAGGCAATCTATGGGTCAAGTGGCTGCGCCGCATCGAGGCTGGCGATCAGCCATGGCAGACGCGTGAAGAGACGTCGAAATATACGGACCTGCTCGCTGACGGCACATCGCGCAAACATACATTCGTGATGGATGCGAAATCCGTCGTCACCAATCCATCGCCCCAAGCGCCTTTGAAACACAAGGGGCGCAATGTGCTGAGCGGACTTGCATGGTCCGGGCGAGGTACGGTCAAGCGTGTCGACGTTTCCCTCGATGGTGGCCGCAACTGGCAGACGGCGCGGATCGACGGCCCCGTCTTCGACAAGTCTGTGGTGCGTTTCTATGTCGACTTCGGCTGGAACGGGCAGGAGCTGATGATCCAGTCCCGTGCCATTGACTCCACCGGCTATGTGCAGCCGTCGAAGGACGAGTTGCGCAAGGTGCGCGGCGTCAATTCGATCTACCACAATAACGGCATTCAGACCTGGCTGGTGCGCTCAGGCGGGGAGACTGAAAATGTCGAGATCGGCTAAAGCTCTGGCGCTCGCGCTGACAACGGTCCTGCTCGGTGGCATCGTCGGCGAAGGCTCGGCGCAGCAGGTCGCCAATCGCGAGGTGGCCAAGCCATCAGCGAAGCTCGGACTCGGCCGACCGGCGACTGCCGATGAAATCGCCGCATGGGACACCGATGTGAGGCCGGACGGTCGCGGCCTTCCGGCCGGCAAAGGGACGGTGAAGCAGGGAGACGAACTGTTCCAGGAAAAATGCGCGTCCTGTCACGGCGAATTTGGACAAGGCGTCGGCCGCTGGCCGGTGCTGGCGGGTGGTGCGGGTACGCTGAAGGCGGATCGGCCTGACAAAACCGTGGGGTCGTTCTGGCCCGAAGCGTCCACCGTGTTCGACTACATCAAGCGCGCGATGCCCTATGGCAACGCACAGTCGCTCACCAATGACGAAGTGTACGCGTTGACAGCCTATCTGCTGAGCATGAACGATATCGTCAAGGATGAGAATTTCGAGCTGAACGACAAGAATTTTACGTCGATCAAGATGCCGAATGCGTCGGCCTTCTTCGAGGACGATCGCGAGACATCCGAGAAGCAGTTCTGGAACAAGAATCCATGCATGAAGGATTGCCGGCCCCCGCCGAAGGTAACGGGACGCGCGATGGCGATCGATGTCACGCCCGATGGAAAATCGGGACCCAAGGTCGAGTAACCCGCAGCAGCCATCTGGCGCGCGCCGTGACCATCACTCCAATAGAGGTTTGACCAGAATGACGTTTCGTTCTTCGCTGTTTGCTGTCTCGCTGATCGTGCTCACCACCGACGCCATGGCGCAGGACATCGCGGCCGGAGAGAAGTCCTTCAACAAGTGCCGTGCCTGCCATCAGGTCGGCGAGACCGCAAAGAACACGGTCGGGCCGATCCTCAATGGATTGTTCGGGCGCAAGTCCGGCACCGTAGCGGGCTATAACTATTCCGATGCCAACAAGAATTCCGGTCTGACCTGGGACGACGCGGTCTTCACCGACTACATCAAGGACCCGAAGGGCAAGATTCCGGGGACCAAGATGAGCTTTGCCGGCATCAAGAACGAGCAGGAGATCAAGGATCTCACGGCGTTTCTCAAGCAGTTCGCCGCCGACGGCAAGAAGGGCAGCTGATACGCTGCCCGTTACGCGGCCCTGATGCTTGCGAGGAAGCGGTCGACTTCATTGCGCAGCACTTCCGATTGCGAGGCGAGCTTGGTCGCCGAGCCCAGCACGTCCTGCGCAGCCGAGCCCGTCGTGGAAATGCCCGATGTCACGCTGGAAATATTGCGGGACACGTCGTCGGTGCGTGCTGCGGCCTGATTGACGTTGCGCGCGATCTCCTGGGTTGCGGCACCTTGTTCCTCGATCGCCGCCGCGATGGCCGATGAGATCTTGTCGACTTCGTCGATGGTGGCGCAGACCGCCTGGATCTCGTCCACGGCAGCATGGGTCTCGCTCTGGATCGACGCGATCTGGGCACGGATGTCTTCGGTCGCCTTGGCCGTCTGTGTCGCCAACGATTTCACCTCACCTGCGACGACGGCAAATCCCTTGCCGGCCTCGCCGGCGCGCGCCGACTCGATCGTGGCATTGAGCGCCAACAGATTGGTCTGGCTGGCAATGTGATTGATCAGGGCGACGACCTCGCCGATCTTCTGGGCCGCTGCGGCCAGACTCTGCATGCGCTCACTGGAACGCCGGCCGCTATCCGCAGCCTTCCCGACTGCGGCGGAGGATTGCGCCAGTTGCCGATTGATCTCGCCGATGGACGACGAGAGTTCCTCGGATGCTGCGGCCACGGTCTGCACATTGTCGGTGGCCGACAGCGACGCGTCGGAGACCTCGTTAGACTGGACCCGGCACTGTTCGACGACCGACGACATCGACTGTGCGGTGTTCTGCATGTCTGCTGCGGCCGATGATACGTGGTCGACGACCTTGCGGACATTGCCCTCGAAATTGTCGGCCAGCGACGCGAAGATGGCGCGCTTCTCTTGCTCGGCGCGGGCATTGCTCGCATCCTGATCCGCCTGGAAGTGGCTGACCCGGATGGCGTTCTGCTTGAAGACCTCGACCGCCTGCACCATCTGGCCGACTTCGTCCTTGCCGCGATGTTGCGGCAAAGCGACCGACAGGTTTCCCTCGGCGAGTTCGCGCATCGCCTGGGTGATGGCGAGAATGGGGCGCGAAATGCCGCGGGCAATCAGCAGCCCGCCAGCCACCGCGAGCACCAGACAGATCGCAGCCATACCTGCCGCGAGCAGACGTGCTCGTGCGATGGATGCCGCATATTCGCTGTTGTCCATGACGATCTCGACGGCGCCGATGGCTTGTCCGGAGAAATCCTTGACCGGCCCGAGTAATGCGACCACAGGCGTCTTATTCAATTCGCCGGGGCGAACGATGAAGCTCCCTGCCGTGGCGTTGCGATAGGCGGCGTTATCGAAAAAAGTGGTGCCCCCTAGCGTTCCACCGAAGGGTTTGAAGCCATCAGCATCTGCGACATAGAACACAACATCGACACCGCGGTCACGCTTGAATTCGTCGAAGAACCCCTGTCCGAACGTGAGTCCGAATTCGACTGTGCCGAGATGTTTGCCTTTCTCGGCCACCGGGACCACGCCGCGGATGCCGAGGCCGGCCACTCCGCCTTCCAGTCCCACCACAGGCTTCATCGTTGAGTTGGCCACGACCACCGTCTTGCGAAAGCCGGTCAGATCGTCGCCGAATTTGGCCGGCTGATGCACCCGAAACTGTGACAGCCCCGCGGGTGTATGGAATTGAAATTGATCGACGCCGTAATCGGATTTGAGTTGCGCGAATCCGGGCCCAAAGAGCTGCAGCAACGCATCGCGATCATTGCGCGCCACCGCGAGTTGCACGGCTGGAATCGAGGACACAACGGCGCTCATCGCCGCCGCTCGCCGTGCTTCCTGGATCAGACGTGATTGCAGCGCATCGTAGTTGCCTTGCAATTCGCTGCGATCGGCGCGATCGACGATCCCGCCGATGATCCACAGGGCACCAAGCAGCAGAGCCAGCGCCGTCGCTGCAGCCGAGACGGCGAGGGCAGCGGTGATGCGGGCCTTCAGGCTGAGATTGGCAAGCATATCTTGCTCCGTCCTGGGATTGTGATCGCCGTGTCGGGCTTTATGTTTTCTCTCGAAAACTATAGGTTGAATTTATTAACATACCGTCGAACGGTCGGTACGCTGAACCGACCAACGGTCGGTCACCGCCAATTACGCGGTTTGCGCCTCTCAGGACGATCTTCAGATACGGTCTTGCTCGCGATCAATCCGATGTGACCGTGAGTGAACGCATAGGAATTCGCTCGATGACCGGCATCGAAGAAGCTGAAGTGGAAAGGAAGGAAATGCGCCAAGCGGCTGTCATGCGCGCTCGATGTCAGCTCTTGGCGCGAAAATGACGCTGGAGCTGCTCGAAAGCCGTTTCAGCTCGTTCCAGACATCGGTTTGTGAGAGGCGGACGCTCAACTCACCGCAAGCTTATGGCGCTAATGCATGTCGGTCGTGACGCTCATAGCGCATTGCGCCCGCGAATGAGTTCGAGCGGCGTCTGCATCAGGATCATCAGGTCCAGTCCCAGACTCCAATTGTCGATATAGCGCAAATCTTCTTTCACGCGGCGTTCGATCGAAGCCGGCGTTGGTGTCGGTCCGCGGAATCCCTTGATTTGCGCGAGGCCGGTCAGGCCGGGCTTCACTCGGCGCCGATAGGCATAGTTACGTACCGCCTTGTCGAATTCAGTCTCATGGGCAAGGGCATGAGGGCGTGGACCGACGACCGACATGCTGCCCTCGAGTACATTGAAAAGCTGGGGAAGCTCGTCGATGCTCGTCCTGCGCAGCCAGCCGCCGATACGCGTCAGCCGCGAGTCATTTGCCTTGGCCTGCACGATGCTCGCTCCGTCCTCCAGCACGGACATGGTGCGGAATTTATAGATGGTGAAACGTCGTCCGTTGAAGCCGCAACGTTGCTGCTTGAAGAGGGCAGGTCCGCGTGAATCGAGCTTGATGGCCACGGCTACCAACAGCAACAGGGGCGACAGCGCTGTCAGCACGGTGGCGGACAGGCAGATGTCGAGGGCGCGCTTGGCGAACAACTCCACCGGCGACAGCGGCCCGCGCTGAAGTTCGACGCAGCGCGCACTGCCGAGCTCCATGGACGGCCGGTGGAATAGATCGGAGCTCGCGCCGGTCGGCACCAGCCTGATGCGGAGGGGGAGCACCCGTAATGCCGCCACGGCCCGCTTGAGCCGCAACCAGTGATCGGGACTGACACCGAAGAATATTTCGCGAATCTCGGTTTCGCGGGTGTGGTCGATGATCTTTCCGATCAGTTCGTCCTGCCGGCGCAGCGACGAGCGCGTGATCGGCAGGGTAAAGTGCTTTTCGATGAAGTAGCCGAGATCGGTCAGCGTATTGACGACGTCATGGCCGGCTTCGTCGGTGATCAGGACGATCTTGCGGCCGGAGAAGCGGCGCTCGGCCAGCCCCTTGCGCAAGGCGTCGCGCAGTAGCACGCGCTGTGCGGCCAGAAGCGTCAGACCCGCGATGCCAAATATGAGCGCAAAATCCCAAGGGATTTCGCCCGTCATATGCAGGGTGAAAGTGGTCGCCACGAGGAGGCAGGACACCCCGAGCCAGATCGCGCAGATGGAGCGCAGTTGATTGCGTAGTTCGAGAAGGGCTTTGGGCTGATACAGGTTGAAGGACTTGGCCAGGGCCGTGAAGACCACCGATGTCGGCAGCGCGACACCTGCGAGGCGCACGATATCTCCGGGGGCTCCGATCAGAAGCTTCCAGGCAAAGGCGGCCACGAGGCTTGCCACGAAGATTGTGGCAATGTCAGCCAGCAGTGCCAGCAGCTCCACAGAGTCGTACTGGACCGGCCATCTTCTGTCTCGCGCTGGGCTATTGCCGAGGCCGGAAAGGGGGGATGAGCCAAACTCAAACCGTCTCATGGACTGCATGATTTTTGCCGATTATTATAAAATTAACTATTAAATATAATTTACTGGGGGTCGATTATTTGCAAGAATTATTTTAAATAAATAGAGAACTAAATTAAATAATTATCCACCCCCGACTGGATGTCACTAGGTGAGCTGGGCGCGCAGCATCGTGAGGTAGCCCGGGTCGACCGGGGTGACCGCCTGTTCCACCAAAAGCCGCCCCGCCCGGGACGCCGTTCGATAGGCCGAGATCAGCGCCGGGCGCAGGTTCGCAGACCGCGTGAGCACGAAGCGGATGTCACGGCGGACCATGTCGGCAAGTTCGTCGTCCCCGGAAATGTTCTGTACGCGCAGGGCTCGCGCAAGTCGCAGCGGCAGCAGACCGACTTGATCGGGAGCTGTGTAATACGACATCTTCAAGAGCGCACTGACATTGCAGGCGCGCAGCTTCAGCCGCTCGCAGGTGGAGGCCAGCATCAACCACGCGTCGCCGCGATGCGGCGCGTAGTGCAGCGTCTTGAGCAAACTCATGGAGGTCATGGCATTGCGCGGGCCGCTGGCTTCGATCTCAAAGGCTGGGTCAGTCCACACCAGGACGGCTTCGGTGAAGGCGCTCTCTGCCCAGAGGTCGCCGCGCACGCCGGCGATAGCGGCTGATCTGTTCGCTCTTTCCTGATCCTGCCGTGCCACCGTTGCGTGGCGTTGATCACTTGGAAAGCCGATGGGCGCGGGGCGCAGCGATTCCGGTAAAACGATCCAGGCGCCTTGCATTGCGAGGACCAGCCCGAACGCAGTCAATGCGCTGCGCAGATACCATCTGAACAAGTACGGATCGAGCGTCGCCGCGGGCACCATGCCGGGGACCGAGAGGCCTGGCGCGCCGGCTGTCTCGCCCTTGCTCTGGGCGATAGCGAGGCCGAGCACGGCGCTGAGGATTATCGCGGGGGCGAGCGCGAGGCCGCCGCCGTTGGATATCGCGGAGATCAACAGCACGGCGATACAGCCGGCGCCGGCGGCCGGATAGACATAATCCCGGCCTCGCTTTAGAGCGGCGTGCAGCAGCAGCGCAGTGCAAGTGGCGGCGATGAGGGCAATCAGCCAAAGGAACGGTCGGCCCATTTCGATGGCGAGGGTCGCTGCCACCGGAACGTTCGGCAAGGACACTGCCGACGCATCACCATATATCGGGGCCAGCGCTGGGAGGGCTCCGGCGCCGATACCCAGCAGGCGGGTGTCGTCGGTCATTCGGGTGATTGCGTCGGTCTCAGCGCGGCCGGGCATCAATACGATGAAGGTGACAAGCGCCAGCGCCAGCACCGCGGCCGTTCCGGCTTGTCCCCATTGGCTGAGGTGGCCCTTGCGGATGACGAGGATGGCGATAAGGAGGCCTGTGCCGAACAGCGCGGCGAATAGCGATATGGGATCGCTGCTGGAAGCTACCGCGCCGAGATTGACGAGGCAGATCATGAATGCCGCGAGCGTCTCGGTGGTGAGTGTAGGTCCGCGCCCCCGGGAGTTCGACGAGCGCGAGCGTTCATGGCCGCGGATGATCATGGCCGCGGCAAGCACGAAGCCGAACATGCTGATTGTTTCGGCCGCGCCGTGGGCGGCGGCCGGCAGGAACTGAAAGGCTTCCGGCATCCAGAAGGCATGGAGAATGCGCTCGAGCGACACCAGCGTGGTGATCGCCGCCAGCGCCGAGAGAAGCCATTCAGCCCGACGCCGAAGCTGCCCAAGCAGGGTTGCGAGCAGGGCGACCGCGATCACGCAGGTGAAGCGGCAAATGGCTAGCAAGGTTACGCCCGTATCGATGGTGACAGAACCGACGGGTCTTTCGCCCAACGCTGCGGCGGCGCTGTTCCAGATGGGATTCATTAGTGGGCCGCCGGGCATGGGGACGATCTGTAGCACCAGCACAAGCAACGTGCCGAACAGGCCGGTAAGGAGCAACGGGCTGACGAAGCGCGGCAGGCGGTGTGGGTCCCAAGTCAGCGATGTCGTGGTGAGGATCATTAACGTCAGGGCAGCAAAGATCGAGACGATGCCGCTGGTCATGATGCCCTGAAAGAGCAGCAGGATCGGCACCGAGGCGAGCAGGCCACAATACAGCAGAAAAACGACGGTGATGCCCATGACCGCTCCAGAGATACAAAGAACGGAATCGGCGCCGGAGTCGTGCGCCGTTGATATTAAATAATTAAATATATATAATACGATTTAATGATGATGCGCAAATCCGGGCGGACTCTTGGTTCGCTCTGGCGAGGCAGCTTGGCGATGGAGACTCTGTCTCGGAGGCCTTGCCCAATGGAGGGATATTAGAAGCCGGGCCGTGCAGGCTTGGCTCAGGTGTCAGGCGTTGGCCCGAAGCTTGATCCGTCCAATCCGTACGTCACAACTGCGTTCCGGGCGTGCTGCAGCGCGGACCCGAAGCCAAAAGAATTCCGGCGTTTGGTGTGATCCCGTCTCCGCAGTGCACACCTCATGGTGCACTGCGCCTGGACGGATCAGGTGTGCTAGCGCGCGGTCGTGATTGGCGTCGGCGTCGTGATAATCGTCGATGTCGTGCCGTTGATCGCCGCCTTCAGCGCGTAGGCATTGGTCGCGTAAAGAATGGGATCGTTCGCGGTAGCCATAATTGTGCGCAGGAAGATCAGGAACTTGGTGGTTTCGACCGCGGCAGCGTTCGACACGAAGATCACGTCCTTGTTGCGCATCTCGAAGGACTGCGAGAGGAAATAGCCGCTGGGATCCCGCAGATTGGCCAGATAGATCACCGGTACGATCGGTCCCTCGAAACGAGAAACGTCAACGCCGATCTGGCGGGCGACTTCCCGCGTCTCACCGCGGTAGAGG
>JAEXHR010000036.1 GCA_023449855.1 Pseudomonadota bacterium
GGTGATGGGTATCGCTTCGCTCAACCCATCCTACGAATAAACAAAAAAGCCGCAGCGGTGAAGCTGCGGCTTTTTTGTCTCAGAACACCTTGCGGATCCAGTTATGCGAATCCGGTGCGCGGCCGTACTGGATATCGACCAGCTGCTTGCGCAGGCCCATGGCGACCTTGCCGGCCTCGCCGCCATTGATCAGGAATTCGCCCGAGGTCGCACGCACCTTGCCGATTGGCGAGATCACCGCGGCGGTGCCACAGGCGAAAGCTTCCTTGAGCTTGCCGCTGGCGGCATCGGCGCGCCACTGGTCCAGCGAGTAGAGCTCCTCGCGCACGGTCACACCGGCAGCCTTCGCCAGCGTGATGATGGAGTCGCGGGTGATGCCCGGAAGGATCGTGCCGAGCGGCGGTGTCGAGATCGAGCCGTCATCGAACACGAAGAACACATTCATGCCGCCGAGCTCTTCGATATATTTGCGCTCGACCGCATCGAGGAAGACGACCTGGTCGCAGCCCTGCTCGATCGCTTCGGCCTGCGCGCGCAGGCTGGCCGCGTAGTTACCGCCGCACTTGACGGCGCCGGTGCCGCCGACGGCTGCGCGGGTGTAGTTCTCCGATGCGTAGATCGACACCGGAGCCGGGCCGCCCTTGAAATAGGATCCGACCGGAGAGGCGATGACGCCGAAGATATATTCGGAGGAGGGCTTCACACCGAGGAAGGTCTCGTTGGCGATCATGAAGGGGCGCAGATAGAGGCTGCCTTCACCGCCGGGAATCCAGGCGCGGTCGATGCGGACGAGCTGCTCGACGGCTTCGATGAAGACGGCCTCGGGCAGCGGCGCCATCGCCATGCGCGTGGCCGAATTCCAGAAGCGCCTGGCGTTCGCATCGGGGCGGAACAGGTTCACGCCGCCATCGTCGCGGACATAGGCCTTCAGGCCCTCGAAAATCTCCTGGGCGTAATGCAGGACGGCAGCGGCCGGATCGAGCTGGAAGTTCGAGCGGGCCTCGACGCGTGCGCTGTGCCAGCCCTTGTCGGCGCTGTAGCGCACGATGGCCATGTGATCGGTGAATACACGGCCGAAGCCGGGGTCCTTCAGCTTGGCCACGCGCTCCGCTTCCGGAACGGGGTGTTGGCTGTGGCGGATGTCGAAATCCAGCCAGACTGCGCCATCGACCTTGTCGAATGAAACGCCCATGGACCTATCTCCTGCTTAACAACCGCCGTGCGTCGGCGACGGCGTGTGCTGTTCTACGTCGAGTCCGGACGGGCCGCAAAAGCTGACTGTCATGCGCGGCCAATTGCCCAAAGCTGGGCTATGGCCGTCTGCCGAAGTCCGGTATGGTTCTCAAATCGGACCTATCGGCCCCTCCGGAGAAGGTTATAAAATTTCGTCCGGATGGCCAAGTTTGTAAGATTGAACCGAAAATATGTCAATATGGCTGACGTAAATTTCAATGCTGCCATGTCGCGGCCGCTGGAGGTTCCTGCTCAGGCGGCTCAGCCGCTGCGCTGGGACATCATCGAGCTGTTGTTCTTTGCCTATCGCGATTTTGTCGGCGATCCCGACCATGTGCTGGACCAATTCGGCTTCGGCCGGGCGCATCACCGTGTCGTGCACTTCGTGCATCGCTATCCCGGGCTGAAGGTGGCCGATCTGCTCGACGTGCTGCGCATCACGAAGCAGTCGCTCGGCCGCGTGCTGAAGCAATTGCTCGACGAGGGCTATATCGTGCAGAAATCCGGCGAGATCGATCGTCGGCAACGGCTTCTTTTCGCCACGGCCAAGGGCGAGGCTCTGGTCGCTCAAATGGCGGGGCTTCAGACCACGCGCATCGAGCGTGCGCTCAAGGATTTCACGCCGGACGAGACCGCTGCGATCACGCGCTTTCTCGGCGCCATGATCGATCGCGACGATCCGGACAAGGTGCTGCAGGTGATCCTCGGCACGGATAACGGGACCAAGACATGATACTCGCCCAGGCCGCCAAGAAGATACCGGTGCAGCCGGCCGACGATGCGCCGCACCTTTTGCTGGTGGACGACGACCGTCGCATTCGCGATCTGCTGTCGCGCTTCCTCGCCAGCGAGGGCTATCGCGTGACCACCGCGCCGAGCGCCAAGGAAGCGCGGGCCAAGCTGCTGGGGCTGCATTTCGACCTGCTGATCCTCGACGTGATGATGCCCGGCGAGACCGGTTTCGATCTTGCGCGCTTCATCCGCACGTCTTCGCATGTGCCGATCGTGATGCTGACCGCGCGCGCGGAGTCGAACGATCGCATCGAAGGGCTGCAGATCGGCGCCGACGACTATGTGTCGAAACCGTTCGAGCCGCGCGAGCTGGCGCTACGTATCGCCAATATCCTCAAGCGCAGCGCGCCGGTCGTGGTCGAACGCGCGGAGCAGCTGCAGTTCGGGCCCTACATCTATCACCTCGCGCGCGGCGAATTGCGTCAGGGCGACGAGATCATCCACCTCACTGACCGCGAGCGCGACATGCTGCGCATTCTCTCCGAGACGCCGGGAGAGACCGTGCCCCGCGGTGCGTTGACCGGCGACGGCACGGTGAACGAGCGTGCGGTCGACGTGCAGATCAATCGGCTGCGCCGCAAGATCGAGGTCGATCCGGCCAATCCGCTGTTCCTGCAGGCCGTGCGCGGCATCGGCTATCGGCTGGTGGCATCGCCCTAGTTCAATGAAACCCAGCGCATGAGCAGCTTCGACACCGGCATCACCATGTTGCGCTCCGCTTCCGAGCGGATGGCGTCGGCCAATCGCGTGATGGGCCGGCGCTTCAACGAGATCATGCCGAAGGGCCTCTATGCCCGCGCGCTGCTGATCATGATCGTGCCGATGGTGATCCTGCAGTCGGTGGTCGCCTTCGTGTTCATGGAGCGTCACTGGAACACGGTGACGCGTCGTTTGTCGGCGGCGGTGGTGCAGGACATCGCGGCGCTGATTGATGTCTACAAGATCTATCCGCAGGACAAGGACCGCACCCAGATCAAGGCGATCGCGCAGCAACGGCTCGGCCTTGTCGTTGACTTCCTGCCCCTCGGTGACATGCCCCCGCCGGGGCCGAAACCGTTCTTCTCACTTCTTGACCAGACGCTGTCGGTGCAGATCGGCCGGCAGATACCGCGGCCGTTCTGGATCGATACTGTCGGTCGCTCCAATCTCGTCGAGATTCGCATTCAGCTCGACGATGCGGTCATGCGCATCTTCGCACAGCGTAGCGCGGCCTATGCGTCGAACTCCGAAATCTTCCTGTTCTGGATGGTCGGCACCTCGTCGATCCTGCTGATCGTCGCGATCCTGTTCCTGCGCAATCAGATCCGCCCGATCCTGAAACTTGCCGATGCCGCCGAGAGCTTCGGCAAAGGCCGCGAAGTGCCGAATTTCCGGCCGCGCGGCGCCCGCGAAGTCAGGCGCGCGGCCAATTCCTTCATCGAGATGAAGGCGCGCATCGAGCGCGCGATGGAACAGCGCACCGCGATGCTCGCCGGCGTGTCGCACGATCTGCGCACCATTCTTACGCGCTTCAAGCTTGAACTGGCGCTGCTCGAGGATGGGCCGGAAGTGGAGGGCATGCGCAAGGACATCGACGAGATGTCGGCGATGCTCGAGGCCTATCTTGCTTTCGCGCGAGGTGACAGCGGCGAATTTGCGCAACCGACCGATATGTCTGCGGCTCTGGAAGAGCTGCGTTCCGATGCCGAGCGCCACGGCCACCGGGCTACGGTGACGTTCCACGGCCTGCCGGTCGTCACGGTCAAGCCGGCGTCGTTCAAGCGCTGCCTCGCCAATCTCGTGTCGAACGCGGCGCGCTATGCCAATGACATCGCCATCACCGGCCATCGCGATCATCGTTACCTCACCGTGACGGTGGACGATGATGGGCCGGGTATCCCCATGGCGATGCGTGAGGAAGTGTTCAAGCCGTTCCTGCGTCTCGACGATGCCCGCAATCAGGACGAAGGCGGCACGGGCCTCGGCCTTGCGATCGCACGTGACATCGCGCGCTCGCATGGCGGCGATATCACTCTGGCGGACAGCCCTATGGGCGGGCTCCGCGCCGTGGTGCGTGTGCCGGTCTAGTTACTTCGCCAGTTCCTTCGACCGTGCCGTCGCCGCTGCAATCGCCTTCGTCAGCAGCGGTTCGAACCCATCCTCGGCCATCAGCACGCCGAGCGCTGCCGCCGTGGTGCCGCCTGGCGAGGTGACGTTCTTGCGCAGGGTCGCGGCGTCGAGATCGGATTGGCGGAGGAGTTCGCCGGAGCCTGACACGGTCTCACGTGCCAGCTTCATGGCGAGTTCCGGCGGCAGGCCCGCGGCAATGCCTGCACGGGCCATTTCCTCGGCGAGCAGGAATACATAGGCCGGGCCGGAGCCGGAGACGGCGGTGACTGCATCGATCAGGCTTTCGTCCTCGACCCATTCCACCGAACCGGTGGCGCGCAGCAATGCGTCGGTGAGATCGCGCTGCTGCTTCGACACGTCGCTTGCGGCAACGGCGACGGTAATGCCGCGGCCGATCGCGGCCGGGGTGTTCGGCATCGCGCGCACCACCTTGCCGCCGCAGGCCTTCGCGATGCCGGCGATGGTTGTGCCGGCCATGATCGAGACCACCAGCGCATCGCTCGCGATGGCGCGCAGCGTTGGGCCGGCCTCGGCGAACATTTGCGGTTTCACGGCAAGGATCAGCGCGGAGACATTGGCGATGTCAGCGGCGTCCGGATTGAGGCGTACGCCTTTCGCACCGAGCGCCTTGATCTCGTCGGAAAGGTAGGGGTCGAGCACGACCACGCGCTTCGGATCGAGCCCACCCTTGAGCCATCCCGTCAGCATTGCGCCGCCCATCTTGCCTGCGCCGGCGAGGATGATGTGGCCGTCGAGGGATGCGAGAAGTGAGGTGGTGGTCATTCTGGAAGTCCCGGCTTGTCTGGAGGCGCGGGACCTTAGCATTGTGCGTCACGGGCGCAATGCAGCCGATCGCGCGCGGTGAACTGTAGCCGCATGGAGCGTAACGTATTGCGGGGATGTCGCGCGTGTTGAGGCGCCGGTCCCTGGATTTCGCTACGCTCCATCCGGGCTACGGACGGAGCTCACGCCAGGCTCTTCTTCAGGAAATATCTTGGCCCGCCGCGCGGATAGTCCGGGAGTTCGCCGAACACCTCATAGCCCTGCTTCTCGTAGAAGCTGCGTGCCTGGAACCAGTAGGTATCGAGCCAGAGGCCAGTGCAGCCGCGCTCGCGCGCGATGTCTTCGGCGAGCTTCAATACCTTGCTGCCGACGTCCTGGCCGCGGAATTTTTCCGGCACCACGAACAGCTCGACGAAGCACCAGTTGAACGCGGTCTTGCCCCAGATGCCACCGGCCGGCTCACCGGTCTCTGGGTCGTGGATCAGGATCGACAGCGGCTTGTAGTCGTTCGGTCCGACCTGTTCGGTGTTGTAGGCGAGCAGGGCGTTGGCAACGACAAGCCGCTCGGCTTCACCCGGCGCGTCCGGAACCGTGATCTTCGGTTCGGCGCTCACGCTTCGCCTGCAGTGTCGAACATCGCGGCACTCATTGCCTGCTCGGCGGTCTTGCCGGCCCACACCACAAACTGCATCGCCGGATAGTAGCGCTCGCAGGCATGGATCGCGGAGACGAGCATGGACTCGCATTGCGCAGTCGAAGCCGTCAGGCCGTCCGGCAGCGGGATCGCCTGCCGGTACATGATCATGCCGGACGTGGTCCAGATATCGAAATGGCCGACCCACATCTGTTCGTTGACCGCTGCGATCAGGCGCTGCACTTCGCTGCGCCGTGCCGCTGGAATCTTCATGTCGAAGGCGCAGGCGAGATGCAGCGCTTCGATCTCGCCCATCCACGTGAAGGAGAGCTGATAGTCGGTCCAGTCGCCCTTGGACACGATCGTGACTTCGTCTTCACCCGAGCGCTCGAATGCCCAGTTGTGATCGGCGGCAATGTCCTCGACGACCGCGAGCGGATTGGCGCGTGAATCGAGAGTGCCTTCGAGAAGTGACATGCGGTCGCGACCTTGCCTTGGAAATTCGTGATGCAAACGACTGGCCGGGTACGCGAAATTGTCGGAGCGCCGTTGCGTGGCTTTAGACTTAAATCGTCCAGAACTTGCGAAGTCGAAGTGATGTGATTTGCGGAATCCGCGCAACGCCGCCTCGACTCCGTCCACAGACAAACCGGATTTCATCCACAGTTGATCGTGTCGTTATGAGAACAAACCGGAATCGGATTCCCGGAATGCGAGTCCGCTTGAATCGGTTGCGCGCAGGAAGAGTCCGGAGCGGGGGATTCAGTAAGGCGGATGAGCGAGGCGTCATCTGCCGACCGACTCCGTGGGGCGAAGGATGGCAGGTTACGGCTTCGCCCAATCCAAGCTACGATTGGGGCTTGCCCTTGCTGGCGCCTGGGTGCTCCGGCATAGTTTGGCAACACACGGAAACAGTAGCCATGACCGAGACATCCGCCCCAGCTGTTAGCCATCCGCCATTCGCCAGGCCGCAGCGCGTCGCCTTCGTGCAATCGTCCTGGCACCGCGACATCGTTACGCCGTGCTGGGAATCCTTTCGCACCGAGATCGCGGCGCGTCACGTCGATGCATCGCAGGTCGATCTGTTCGAAGTGCCCGGCTCGTTCGAAATTCCGCTGCATGTGCAGGTGCTGGCGAAGACCCGCCGCTATACGGCGATCGTGGCGGCCGGCCTCGTCGTCGATAGCGGCGTGCACAGCTATGTCGCCGATACGGTGATCCGGGCCTTGATGGACGTTCAGCTGCGGACGGAGATCCCGGTCTTCTCGGCGGTGGTTACGCCGAACGAATTCCGCGACACGGATGAGGGCGCGGCGTTCTTCCGCAAGCACTTCGCGCAGAAGGGCGTTGAGGTCGCGGCTGCTTGCGCTGAGACGCTGCTCAGCCTGGAGCGGCTGCGCGGTCAGGTGGCGGCGGGGATTGTGTAGGGCCTCGCAGCCCGGATGAAGCGTAGCGTAATCCGGGATCTGTCGAGCTTAATAAAACGCAGGTCCCCGGATTTCGCTGCGCTTCATCCGGGCGTAAGGGACCTGAGCTTTAGTCGAACAGGCTCGACACCGACTCTTCCGCCGCGGTGCGCTCGATGGCTTCACCGATCAGGGCGGCGATCGACAGGGTACGGATGTTCGGCGTGTTGATCACTGCCTCGGTCGGCTGGATCGAATCCGTGATCACCAGCTCCTTCAGCCGCGAATTGGCGATGCGTGCGGCAGCGCCGCCGCTCAATACGCCGTGGGTGAGATAGGCGGAGACTTCCTTGGCGCCGTATTTGAGCAGCGCGTCAGCCGCGTTCACGAGCGTGCCGCCGGAATCGACCATGTCGTCGATCAGGATGCAGTTGTAGCCGGCGACGTCGCCGATGACGTTCATGACTTCGGACTCGCCGGGGCGTTCACGGCGCTTGTCGACGATGGCCAGCGGGGCGTTGATCCGCTTGGCGAGGCCGCGCGCGCGGGCGACGCCGCCGACGTCGGGCGACACCACCATTACATTGGCAAGGTCGAACTTTTCCTTGATGTCGCGCACCATCAGCGGCGCGGCATAGAGATTGTCGGTCGGGATATCGAAGAAGCCCTGGATCTGGCCGGCATGCAGGTCGAGCGTCATGACGCGATCGGTGCCGGCGCGGGTGATCATATTGGCCACCAGCTTGGCCGAGATCGGGGTGCGGCCCCCGGCTTTGCGGTCCTGCCGGGCGTAGCCGAAATAGGGGATCACCGCAGTGATGCGGCGCGCGGAAGCGCGGCGCAGCGCATCGGTGATGATCAGCAGTTCCATCAGATGATCGTTGGTGGGGAACGACGTCGACTGGATGATGAATACGTCGGAGCCGCGGACGTTTTCCTGGATCTCGACGAAGATCTCCATGTCGGCGAAGCGGCGCACGCTGGCTTTGGTCAGCGGCATCTTCAGCCAATCGGCTATTTCCTTCGCGAGGGCCGGATTGGAATTGCCGGCGACCAGCTTGATGGAACCGTTTTTGCCCGACATCGACGCGTCTCCCCGCGGTTTGGTGGATACAACGTTCAGCATATCGGGTTACCCACAAGAACTAGTCTAGCTGAGCGAGGTGATATCAAGCAGATGTCACAGTTTGCAACCCGCAGATGACGTTTTTCCTGCGCAAAATCGGGTCGCTGCTTAACGCGCGCTGAACTTAGTGCACGTCAGCGAATGCAGTCGCCTGCGACGGCAACTCATCGGTGCTGGCGATGGCGGGGCCGCGCACGGCGGGCGCAGGCTCGGGAACGCTTTCGGCGGGAGCCGTACCGTTGATCATGCCGCCGAGACCGGTGAGGCCGGCCTGGGCGATCCGGCGCAGCGTGAGATCGTCGGCGGTACCCCAGGCATCCCGGCTGCCCTTGCCGGTAGCCTCCTCGCCGCTAAGGCGGAAGGCGCGGTTCTGGTCGCGATCATAAACGTCCCAGACCCAGGCGATGGAAGTGTTGGGGCCACGCACCTGTGCCGACAGATAGCTGCGGATGCGGAAGGCAGCGCTGTCCTTGCGGGAGACCACCGCAAGGCTGCGCAATTTCGCTTCGCTGTCGAGCACATTGACCATGCGTTCGAAGACCTGAGGCGGCGGGCCATCGATGGATTCAAAGGCTACGGTCGGGCCGCCGGCCGGAGACATGCTGGCTTGGGCATTCATCGGACCGCCGCCGGAATTGCTGACGCAGCCACCGAGACCGAGCGTCGCGCCGAGCAGGACAAGTGCGGGCAGCAACCTGGTTCGGGAGGCAAAAACGGCAGGAAATCGCATGCGATGTCGTCCGACGTGGAGCGGCGCGTGAACGCCGCCGGATGGTCGAGCGATATCGTTAAAATGCGTTAAGGTCTAGGGCGGGGCCGTCGCAGATATTACCAAGGTAGACGGCTCGATGCCGGGTTTTGGGCAATTTTCTTTAAATTTTAAATAGTTACGTCCTGTGCCGAATGCCGGCTATGGTTAACGTGCGAGCACGATGGCGTGAATCTGGCGGCCGTAATCCGGCTCCTTGCGATGCACGGTGCGGCGATAGGAAAACAGCTGCTCGTCCGGATAGGTGTCGATGCCGGTGTCGTCGATACGGGCGATACCGGCGCAAGCTAGGCGCATGCGGATGAAGCCGGCGAGATCGAACATGGCATGACCTTCGCGCGATGACGGGATGAAGAAACGCGCGAAGTCCTGATCGGCTGCGGTGAAACGCTCGACGAATTCTGCGCCGACCTCATAGCTCGGCTGCCGGATCAGTGGGCCGATGGCGACGGTGATGTCGGCGCGGTTGGCGCCCAGCTTTTCCATCGCATCGATGGTGTTTTCCAGCACGCCGGTGAAAGCGCCTTTCCAGCCGGCATGCGCCACGCCGATCACGCGTGCCTTGGAGTCGGCGAACAGGATCGGGCCGCAATCGGCCGTGGTGACGCCGAGGGCGAGGCCGGGTGTCGCTGTCACCATCGCATCGACGCGCGGGCGGGATTCCAGATCCCACGGCTTGGTTGCCACGGCGACATCGGGCGAATGGATTTGATGCGCGGTCAGGAAATGGCCGACATCGACGCCCATGGCCGCGGCCATGCGCTTGCGGTTCTCGGCGACGTCAGCGGGATCGTCGTTGGAGCCTATGCCGCCATTGAGGCCGGCATAGATGCCCTTGGAGACGCCGCCGTCGCGGGTGAAGAATGCATGGCGCAGGCCGGGAAGGTCGGAGAGCGCAGCAGAGGCAAAAGTCTTCATGCAGAAAGCTCCGGCGTATCGCTGAGCGCCACCAGCGTTTCGATCTTCGGATCGGAAATGCCGATCACCTTGAACATCGAGCCCATGCCGCCGCGGCCCGAGTCGATCAGGCGCTTGAGTGCGCTGGAGACGGTTTCGGACACTTCCGGCGTTGCCTTGGCCATCAGCGTGAGGGCTCGCGTCTCGATGCCGAGGCGCTTGAGGAATTCGCCTTGCGTCACCGGGCCATGCACGCGACCGCCGACATCTTCGGCGGCGCGGGCGAGCGCCTGGAAATCCACATGTGCGGTGATGTCCGCCTGGCCGGGATTCTTCAGCGGATCAGTGTAGCTGTGTTTCGCGATGGCCTGGAACGTGTCGCCGGCATCGCTGCGCACATGGCCGTAGTCGATGATCACGGCAGCGCCGCCGTGATCGCGGACACGCCGTGCGATGGTCATCGCTTCGCTGTCCGGCCGCCATTCGAAGATGGCGCCGATCGGCGCCGCGCGCACCAGGGGTGGCAGCAGCAGTTCGAAGCGCGGGATCGGCTCGGCCGATGCGCCGAAGATCAGTTGCCCGTCGGCGCTGATATCGACAGTGCGTTCGTGCCAGCCGCCGTCGCGTTTGATGGCCTGATGGATCGGCAGCACGTCGAAATATTCGTTGGCAAGGATGACCGAGGGGCCTTCCGGCACGGTCGCTAGGCTGTCGTGCCATGTCAGGCTACGCAGCGCCGGCAGCGATGCTTTCTGCTTTGCGCGCAGTACCGGATTGATCTCGACCAGATGCACATGCAGCGCCTGATAGAGATCCGGCAGCACGCGCATCGCGCGCAGTGCGTCCGACATCATGGTGCCGCGGCCAGGGCCGAGTTCGATCAGGTGCAATTTCGATGGCGAGTCCATGCCGCGCCAGACGGATGCGGCCCACAGGCCGAGCAATTCGCCAAACATCTGGCTGACTTCCGGCGAGGTCGTGAAATCGCCTTCGCGACCGAGCGGATCGCGCGCGATGTAGTAGCCATGGCGCGGATGCGTCAGGCACAGTTCCATATAGCGCCACACCGGCATCGGACCGGTGGAGCGGATCAGGCGCTTGATCTCGTCGAGCAGCAGTGATGCTTGATCGTTCACGGTCAGGCCTTACCCGGATTGAGTGCACGACGGTCGGGCAGGCGCCATGCGCGCACGATCAGAACGATGCCGATAATGATCATCGGGGCGGACAGCAATTGCCCCATGGTTACCTGGCCAAAGACGAAGCCGGTCGGCGCATCCGGCTCGCGGAACAGTTCGCCGACGATCCGCGCGCAGCCATAGACGACCGTGAACGCGCCCAGCACCATGCCCTGCCGCTTCAGTGCACCCATGCGAACCATGATGGCGAGGACGACGAACAGCAGCAAGCCTTCGAGGCCGGCTTCATACAGTTGGCTCGGATGGCGCGGCTGCGGCCCGGCATGTGGGAAGATGACGGCCCATGGCACGCTGTCGTCCGTGACGCGTCCCCACAGCTCGCCATTGACGAAATTGGCGACGCGACCAAGGAAGATTCCGATCGGCGCCACTGCGCAAGTCAGATCGCCGAGCGAGAGGATCGAAATGCGCTGTGTCAGCGCAAATGCGATCACCGCGACGGCGCAGCCGAGATAGCCGCCGTGGAACGACATGCCGCCGTTCCAGAGCTGGAAGATTTCGAGCGGATGCGCGTAATAATACGGGAAATTCCAGAACAGCACTTCACCGGTGCGGCCGCCGATGATGATGCCGAGCGTGACCCACAGGATGAAATCGTCGAACTGGATGAGCGAGACCGGCGCCGGGCCGCCCCACAGCCTCTCCCGCTTGATCAGCGCACGCGCATAGACCCAGCCGAGCACGATGCCGACGATATAGGCCAGCGCGTACCAGCGAATGACGATCGGGCCGATCGCAACGGCAACGGGATTGAAGTTGGGAAAATCGATCGCGAGGAAGGGCATGGCGTGGACTTACGGCTCCCGATGACCGCAGTAAAGCACAAGGCCATGACGAATTAAGGGATATTCGCGTTTGTGACTGTGGAAGCCGGGCGCGGCTTGAACTAAATGGGTGAGATCGCCATTGTCCGCGCGCTGCGCGACGCGGCTGTTTGAGTTTATCCGACCGGAGTTCTTGCCATGACCCAGACCAACAATCGGTTATTCGACGAGATCGGCCGCTTGATGAACGAGGCCGCCGGCGCCGCCCAGGGCGTCAAGCGCGAGGTCGACACCGTTGTCCGCACCCAGGCCGAGAAGATCCTCCGCGATCTCGACCTCGTGAAGCGCGAGGAGTTCGAGGCGGTAAAAGACATGGCGCGGCTCGCCCGCGAAGAAAATGAGGCCCTGAAGGCGCGGATCGCGGCGCTGGAGGCGAAACTCGGCAGTTAAGGCCTGGGTCCAGTCCGGGTTCCGTCGATACAGGCGCCGAAAAGCCTGACATTTCCTTGTCATTTCGGCCCGATGGCGCTAAAAGCCGGCCACGTCTGCGGCCCCCGCACCCCTGGAGGCTTGCCGTGACGTGACAACGAGGCCGCCCAGGCGGCCTTTAACTTTTTCAAAAACAAGGACTTAGACGATGGCGACCGTGAAGGAATTCAAGGCGACCGCACGTCCGGTGAGCGGCAAGGGGGCCGCACGGGCAGAGCGTCGCGCCGGCCGTATTCCGGCTGTGATCTATGGTGACAACAAGCCCCCGCTGGCGATCTCGGTGGACGACAAGGAACTCCGCCTGCGTATCCAGGCCGGCCGCTTCCTGACCACCATTTTCGACATCGAACTCGATGGCCAGAAGCACCGCGTGATTCCGCGCGACTACCACCTCGATCCGGTCAAGGATTTCCCGATCCACGTCGACTTCTTCCGCCTCGGCGAAGGCGCGACCATCCGCGTCAGCGTTCCGCTGCATGTGAATGGCGGTGAAGTCGCTCCGGGCGTGAAGCGTGGCGGTACCATCAACATCGTCGCCCACTCGATCGAACTCGAAGCCGAAGCCGACAGCATTCCGCAGTATCTGGAAGTTGACGTCTCGACGCTCGACATCGGCTCGTCCCTGCACATCACCGACGTCAAGCTGCCGAAGGGCGTCAAGACGCTGGCCCGCGATGCCGACATGACCCTGGTCACCATCGTGCCGCCGTCGGGCTACGGCGAAGAGACGCCGGCTGCAGGTGCTGCGGCTGCCGCTGCTGCTCCGGCTGCTGGCGCCAAGGCGCCGGCTGCTGGTGCGAAGGCTCCGGCCGCTGCCGCCGCTCCGGCGAAGAAGAAGTAAGCCAGCGCGGGAGACCGCGTCATGCGCCTCTTTGTTGGCCTCGGAAACCCTGGTGCGAAATACCAGGGCAACCGGCACAATATCGGGTTCATGGTTCTCGACGAGATTGCGCGGCGTCACGGTTTCGCACCGTGGCGCCGTCGTTTTCAGGGCGAGACCTCGGAGGGCACGCTTGGAAGCGAGCGTGTCATTCTGCTGAAGCCGATGACGTTCATGAACGAGTCTGGTCGCTCCGTGCAGGAAGCTGCCGCGTTCTTCAAGATTTCACTCGGCGATATCGCCGTGTTTCACGACGAGCTCGAACTGCCTTTCGCCAAAGTGCGCGTGAAGGTCGGCGGCGGAATTGCCGGGCATAACGGTCTGCGCTCGATCTCCGCCCATGTCGGCAACGATTATCGTCGCGTGCGTCTCGGTATCGGACATCCCGGTGCCAAGGAACTCGTGCATGGTCACGTGCTGAGCGATTTCGCCAAAGCCGAACGGCAGCAGCTCGAAGCTTTCAACGACGCGGTGTCCGACCATGTCGGGCTGCTCGTCGGCGGCAGCGACTCGTCGTTCCAGAACAAGGTGCATCTGACGATGCAGGCTAAGGGTTTCACGTCGAAGGACGACAACGGCTCCGCCGAGAAGCCGTCGAAGAATTAGGACAGGGTCATGGGATTCAAATGCGGTATCGTCGGGCTGCCGAATGTCGGCAAATCGACGCTGTTCAATGCGCTCACCGAAACCGCAGCCGCGCAGGCCGCGAACTACCCGTTCTGCACCATCGAGCCCAACGTCGGTGAGGTGGCGGTGCCGGACAAGCGGCTCGACAAGCTTGCCGAGATCGGCAAGTCGCAGCAGATCATCCCGACCCGTCTGACCTTCGTGGATATCGCCGGCCTCGTGAAGGGCGCGTCGAAGGGCGAAGGTCTCGGCAATCAATTCCTGGCGACCATCCGTGAAGTCGATGCCGTCGCCCATGTGGTGCGCTGCTTCGAGGACGGCGACATTACCCACGTGGAAGGCAAGGTCGATCCGCTCGCCGATATCGAAATCATCGAGACTGAGCTGATGCTCGCCGATCTCGACAGCCTCGAAAAGCGTGTCGATAACCTGACCAAGAAGGCCAAGGGCAACGACAAGGATGCCAAGGAGCAGCTCGAACTCGTGCAGCGTGCACTGGTGCTGTTGCGCGACGGCAAGCCGACCCGCGGTATGGAGCGCAAGCCGGAAGAAGAGCGCGCATTCCGCATGCTGGGCCTCCTGACTTCGAAGCCGGTGCTTTATGTCTGCAATGTCGAGGAAGGTTCGGCGCAGAACGGCAATAAGTTCTCCGAAAAGGTGTTCGAACACGCCAAGAAGGAAGGCGCCGAAGCTGTCGTCATCTCGGCGAAGATCGAATCCGAAATTGCGACGCTGTCACGCGAGGAACGCACCGAATTCCTCGATACGCTCGGCCTTGAAGAGGCTGGTCTCGATCGGCTGATCCGCGCAGGCTACACGCTGCTGCAGCTGATCACCTATTTCACCGTCGGTCCGAAGGAGGCGCGTGCCTGGACGATCACGCGTGGAACGAAGGCGCCGCAGGCGGCCGCCGTCATTCACACCGATTTCGAAAAGGGCTTCATCCGCGCCGAAACCATCGCCTATGACGACTATGTCAGGCTGAATGGCGAAGCCGGCGCTCGCGACGGCGGCAAGCTGCGGTTGGAAGGCAAGGAATACATCGTCGCCGATGGCGACGTGCTGCATTTCCGGTTCAATACCTAAGTGACATCACCACCTACGCTGCCCTCATCCTGAGGTGCCGTCGCTATTGCGACGGCCTCGAAGGATGGCGGCAGGGCTCGGAGTCCAGCCATCTCATGGTTCGAGACGCGCGCAAGATGCGCGCTCCTCACCATGAGGGACCTGAGATTGGGACACGACACAGCGATCCTACGGCGCCAATACTACAAGCCCCGCTGCTCACCCTGATCGCGGATCGCGCCCAGGTGCTCGTTGATCCGGAACACGATCAGCACGAATTCCGCGCTGATGCGCGCGGCGATGACGCCGACGATGACGCTGGCGAGGCTCGACAGCAGCAAGATGAAGCCGCCAAACGGGCTGATCGCCATTGTGGCCAGGCCAGAGAAAATGCCCGAGATCCCGAACAGGACGATCAGGGCGATTACCAGCCAATAAAACGTCTTGATGATCGTGGGCGTGATGAAACGGTCCCACTGAAACAGGTCGCGAAATTCGAACATTCGGAAAATCTCCCCCAGTACTACGCGTGAAGTCTCAAGGCCTCCCGCATCATGGGCTCGTTTCCCCTCCCGTAAGTTACGGGCGAGCCATGCAGGTGACCGGGTTGAGATTGCTCCAAATAACGGCCACAATCAGGCTCCTTTGACGGCATTCCCCATCATGACCCTGACATTCGAAGATTTTCAGCCGGGACATTTCGGCAGTTTTGGTCCCCGTTTGGTCACTCGCGATGAAATCATCGCTTATGCCAAAGAATATGATCCGCAGCCGATGCATCTGGATGAAGAAGCCGCCAAGGCATCGATGCTGAAGGGGCTCGCCGGTTCGGGCTGGCACATGTGCTCGCTGATGATGCGCATGATCTATGACGGCTTTCTGCACAAAACCGCATCGCTCGGGGCGCCTGGTGTCACCGAAATGAAATGGCTGATGCCGTTTCGTCCGAACGATGAACTCACGCTCGATGTCGAGGTGCTGGAGACGCGCGCATCGCAGTCTCGTCCGTCGATGGGTCTCGTGACCTTCCGGTTCAGCACGCGCAATGCGAAGGGGCAGATGGTGTCGGACATGACTGTACCGATCATGATCGGCCGCCGCGTGACTGCGGAGCAGGTGTGACATGCCGTTTCTCGAAGACATGAAAATCGGCCATCGCCGCGAACTCGGCACGTTCACGTTCACCGCGGAAGCGATCAAGACGTTTGCGCGCGAATTCGATCCGCAGCCGTTTCATCTCGATGAAGAAGCTGGCCGCAATTCGCTGTTCGGTGGGCTCGTCGCATCCGGCTGGCACGTCGCATCGGTCTGCATGAAACTGATCGTTGCGGACGGTGTCCGCGCGCGTCAGGAGGCCGAAGCGCGCGGTGAGGAATTCGGGACCGGCGGCCCTTCGCCCGGCTTTCGCGATCTCAACTGGCTGAAACCCGTTTTCGCGGGGGATACGTTGACTTATTCCAGTGAAATCGTTTCGGCACGTGCTACGGCATCACGGCCTGGTTGGGGTATCGTTCAATCGAAGAGCGTCGCCGTCAATCAGCGGGGAGAAGAGGTTTACTCTTTTCTCGGCTCGGTATTTCTGCCACAGCGCAGCGGCCGCAATTAACCCAATCCAACTTTGTCGGTGGAACCGGCTCAACGTTAATGTGTTTTGAACTTTGTGAGCGTGATGTGCGACAGACGCACAACGGATGCTTAGGACTGACTGGGGACTACAATGGCTGATCGCGCCGGATTGAAATTTGTCGGCTTCATCTTCGCAAGCGTCACGCTTGCGGTGATGTTTGGCACCTGCATGGTGGTGAAGGGCTATGCTGACGGCGCCTACACGCTGGATAACAGCGCGGTCGTCAGCGAGTAATGACGCGTTGCCTCCCGCACCATGGTGCGGGCAGCAGGACTGAATTTCGACGTGAGACTTGCCGCGGAAATCAGCGGCTCCAGGCGAAGGCCATCAGCGCCACAGCCACCAGAAGCAAACCCGAAAATCGAACGATGATCGTGCCCATCTTGGGCGCGGATGCCCGTGCCGGAATAGGCGCGGCGGTATTCGGACGAATCGTTTGCACGGATGTCTCCCCAGACCCCTGACAGATTTTTTCTGCCTAGAACTTGGTCGGGGAGAGGTGGTTAAAGTTCAATTGAAATTGTGCCCAAGAAACTGAAATTTCAATGAAAAACGCCGCCCTGAGCCAGGGCGGCGCTCGAAAACACTAGCTATTTACCGATCAGTCGTGGCGGAGGTTGTCCGCCGCGCGCTTCCACTGGGCGACATTATCCGCAATCAGGCGGGTGGATTTCATGGCCGCCTGGCTGAGCTGTGCGTAGCCCGAAATCTCGCGCTGGACACGCTGGCCTTCAGCATGCAGCAGGTCACGCAGGCTTTCCAGCTCGCCGATCAGGTTTTCGATCTCGGCCAGCGAGGTGCCGGCGACGCGCTGGATCAGCGAATTGACGCTGTTCACGGTCGCTTCGGCCGAGGAATCGAGCGAAGCCTCTGGAGCAGCCGGCGTTTCGCCGGTCGTACCGCTGGCAGCGGTCGCGCCGGGGCGGCGGAGATAGGCGATGTCGTTGCGGACGAAGTCGCGGATACCGGCTTCCACTTCCGAGACGGCAGCGAGGTTGCTGTCTTCGGTGGCGGTGGTTTCGGTCTGCTCGGGACGTGCGTTCATAGGCTTTCTCCTGATCGACGCATGACGCGCGGACTGTCCCCCGCACGGCGTAACAACATTGTCATCTGCGCAGTCGATTCCGACAGGATAGCGGCCAATCTGCGGCGGGTACCGGTTCTTTGTCTGAAATTCGCCGGTAAAGTGTATGTAAAATTAAATCACCAGCTGTGTTTAAACCCGGCGGTAAGACTCTTGTTGGTCACGCCGGTCGTGGTCTCGCTGAGCGAACCGGTGACATTGATCCCGCCGAACAGTTTCTGCTCGGCGCCCACCTTGCGCAGCCATTTGTCGTCGGTGGTCGCCAAGGACTGCCCTGCCAGGAAGCTCGTGCCGGTTTCCGGGATATTGAAGCGTGCGAGCTGGTCGGTCTCATAGGTCCGCGTCGGCCGGCCGTTATAGCCGACCATCGGAATGCTGCCTTGTTGGATGACATTGTAGCCGCTCTGCAAGGTGAGCGAATACTGGTTGCCTGCCAGCGGTACCGACTTGCTGATCGAGGTGCCGAATTTGGTCTGGTCCGCATAGGGATCGACGCGCGCTTCGATGGCGGTCTGATCCCAGATCGAGCCCACGCCTGGCGCTGTCATTGCAGCCCAGGCGGTGCCGTTCGAGCTTGCCTGCGTACCGTCACCGAACTGGTTGCGATAGGCGTCTTGTGCGCTCCGAGCAGCGTCCTGATGCGCGACATTCATGTCGGCACCGATGCGCGTGTCCCAGAACGGCAGCACCGATTGCTTCACGGAGACGGCCGATGCGCCGTTACCGTCATTCGAAGTCCAGGACGATGTCTGCTTGCCAACGATCAGCGATGACTTCTTCTCGCGAAGCGAGCCCTTGGCCATCGGCGAGTCGTTAACGCTGAGCGAACTCCAGTCGGGCTCCGTCGTATCCTTCTTCGCAACAGGCGACGTATCGACCGGCTCGATCTCGCCGGGCGGTGGCGCGAGATCGTGGGGCTCGACATCGTTGATGCCGGCCCACGGATTTTGCGCGTAAGCGGGCGCCATGGCGGTGCCTGTGCAGACCGCCACAATGAAGCCAAGTCGATAAAAAGGAGCCGTTATCGCAGCCATCATGCCCATGCCCAGCAGATCGCGTTGGTCCGCAGATCATACCGCCGCCACGGGCAGAATTATGGCATCGCAGCATTCAGCTGCAAGCCACGTTCACGCGATCTTCGGCAAATGGATCGCGCGGCCGAGTGCCTGCTCTACCAGATCGAACGTATCGACAACGACGCGCATGCTGATCAGCCGTCCAGCACGGAATTGCGCGAACTGCGCGAGGCGCAGGCTGATCGGCCGATTGGTGTCCAGCGCGGTCAGCGAGAAACGCACCATCGCCGCGGCGGAATTCTCGCCGAGCATCACGGATTCGCGCTCATAACGATGTACGCGGACATTCTGCGAAATCTGCCGGCAGGCTTCGAGAACGGCCATCTTTCCATGGCGCGAGCCGAGAAACGGAAACATGTCGATGGGGCCGAATACGGCCCAGTCGATGTGATCATCGATCATGGCGGCAAGATCGTCGAAATGCTGGTCGTTGATCGCGCGATGCAACGCACGCGACAAACGCCAGAGGCAATGCTCTGTCATTTTGTGGAAATTCCGGAATGGGTGCAGCGAAAGGGCCCGCGCGGAAAAAGCGACGTCGGGCGACGAACGGTAATCAATTGAAACTTAAAGTAATAAAATTTCTTGTGCATTGCAAGATAACTTTCTGCAATGCACAATTGCTATTTTGACGGTCAGATGTCCTGCCGGGGGCGGAGGGGGGTCTGTTGCTGGAGATGCTCAACGCTCAGCTCCCGCGGGCGAGCAGCGGCGATGCCGAACAGAATGGCGCCGGCGACGGCGCCGAGCAGGGCGCCGATGGGCATGAAGGTGAAAAACACCAGCATGGCGCTGTAACCTTCGAAATTGCTGGTTTTGAACAATTCGACCCATGCGACACCGGCACCGAGCCCGAGAGCGCCGCCCCCGAGGAGGCCGAGGACTAGGCCTAGCAGAATTAACAAAACGACTTTCATGCAGATTCCCCCCAACGACCTAAATGCGTCCGGCCAAGGCATTTGAAGGTTCAAAGGTTGGAGCGCGCTCCGGTCGAAGTGGCCGATCGCGCAAAGGAACGCGGACGGCCCCTGCTGCGTTATCCCTCTCTCCCATAACGGAGTGACATATGACCAAGCATATCCAACCCGTCCCCGCACAGAACCGTAGCGACAAAGGGCCGTCGAATGTGCCGAAGGTGCAGCTCGACGACACCAAGGGCCATCGCGACGATGAGAAGCACAATATCCGCGAACAGGCCGCGCACGGCAATCTCGTCCAGAATACGTCCAGCCGCCGTTCCGGGTGATCGCAATCGAGAAGCCCGCGTCTATATAAACCCCATGGCTCCAAAACCCGTTATCGCCGCAAGGCTGCGCCGCGCGCCGCCGATCCTTGTCTGCAAGAAGTGCCTCGGCCGAATCGACGACGGCAAGAAGCTGCGCAAGGCGCTCAAGTCAGAAGCGAAGGACCGCAGCGCCGCGCAGGCTGTGAAGCCGCCCCGCGTGGTGATGACGAGTTGCCTTGGCATTTGCCCGAAGCGCGCGGTGGTCGTTGCAAGCGCGGCGACGTTGCGGGATGGCAAATATCTGCTGCTGTCGGAGGCCGACGCGAGCGCAGAGGCGATCTCGGCGCTGATGCCGGACACACAGCCGTAGCCCGCATGGAGCGGAGCGCAATGCGGGGCAGTCGAGCCAAATGAAACGCCGGACTCCGGATTACGCTTCGCTGCATCCGGGCTACAAGATCAAGCCGCCGGCTTGACCGGCAATCCATCCAGCGGCACGCGCTCCATCTCCTCGCCGAACGCAATCGGATGCGCCATCGCCTCATGCAGCTTGTGGCGATCGAGTTCGCCTTCCCAGCGGCTGATGACAATGGTGGCGACGCCGTTGCCGATCAGGTTAGTGAGCGCGCGGCATTCGCTCATGAACTTGTCGATGCCGACAATGATCGCGAGCGAGGTGATCGGGATGTCGGGAATGATCGACAGCGTGGCCGCCAGCGTCACGAAGCCTGCGCCGGTGACGCCCGATGCGCCCTTCGAGGTGAGCATGGCGACGCCGAGCACCGCGGCCATCTGGCCGATGGTGAGATGCGTGTTGGTCGCCTGCGCCAGGAACAGCGTGGCCAGCGTCATGTAGATATTGGTGCCGTCGAGGTTGAAACTGTAGCCGGTCGGGATGACGAGGCCGACCACCGGCTTCGACGCGCCGAGCGCTTCCATCTTGGTGATCATGCGCGGCAGCACGGTCTCCGACGAGGAGGTGCCGAGCACGATCAAAAGCTCATCCTTGATATAGGCGATGAAGCGCAGGATCGAGAAGCCGAAGGCGCGCGCGATGCCGCCGAGCACCAGCAGCACGAACAGCAGCGATGCCGCGTAGAAGGTGATGATCAGATAGCCGAGATTGACCAGCGCGCCGAGCCCGAACGAGCCGATGGTGAAAGCCATGGCGCCGAAAGCGCCGATCGGCGCGACCTTCACGATCATGCCGATGATGCGGAAGAACATCTTGCCGGCCAGATCGATGCCGGCGGCGATCTGCTCACCTGGCTTGCCCATATGGGCGATGGCGAAACCCGAGAGGATCGCGACCAGCAGCACCTGCAGCAGATCGCCCTTGGCCAGCGAGTCGAAATAGGAGGTCGGGATGATCGCCAGCAGATGCGAGACGAAGCTCTCTTCCTTGGCGCGCGTGACGTAATTCGCGACCGATTTCGCATCGAGCGTGGAGGGGTCGATGTTGAAACCGGCGCCGGGCTGCAGGAAGTGTCCGACCAGAAGTCCGATCAGCAGCGCGAGCGAGGAGACCACCTCGAAATAGAGCAGCGTCTTGCCGCCGATGCGGCCGACCTTGCTCATATCGCCGATGGAGGCGATGCCATGCACCACCGTGCAGAAGATCGCCGGGGCGATCATCATCTTGATCAGCGCGATGAAGCCATCGCCGAGCGGCTTCAGCGCCTTGCCGGCATCGGGATAAAAGTAACCGAGCGCCACACCGATGATGATGGCGATGATCACCTGGATATAGAGGACCTTGTACCAGGGCTGTCTGGTCATCGTCGTTTCCATCCCGTTGCGAGGCGCAAGTCGCGCCGCGTTCCTGCGAAGACTATCTGACTTAACTGCGACGGAACATCGCAGCTTGTACAGCCCTGCGATAAAAATCAGGCGCAGCCCGGCCATGTCGGATGCGCATGCAGCAACACCTTGCACAATGGGGTGGTGTCATTTGCCGATGTGGCGGTGCCGCAAATGTGAGTTGGTCAGGGAGGCGGTTTGGAACACGGCAAAGTGTTCGGCCTCGCAGGAAGCGACTTCAATATGTCGGCGGCGTCAGTGCGCTCACGATCTCGCAGGGGTCGTTGCCGATATTGCGGTAGCGATGCGGCAGGCGGCTGTCGAAATAGAAGCCGTCGCCCTTGCGCAGGATCTGCGTCTCGCCGTCGACCGTCAGTTCGATCGCGCCGCGAATGATCATGCCGGCTTCCTGCGCTGCATGGGTGATCGGTTGCGTGCCGCCAGCGCCTGGACCGTAGGTCTCGTGGCACATCAGCAATTGGCGGTTCGGGAAACGGGCGCCGATCATACGATAGGAGATGGCGTTGCCGTCGCCGATCTCGACGAAGTCTGCCTTGCGGTAGAACGGGCTCGACGTCTCTGCCTTCAGTTCGGAGAAAAAACCGATCAGTGTCGTGCCCAATGCGTCGAGCACTGCACTTAAAGTGCCCACGGACGGGCTCGTGCGGTCGCGCTCGATCAGCGAGATGGTCGAATGGGATGTGCCGGAGCGGTCGGCCAGTTCGCGTACGCCGAGCTTCCGGCGCTCGCGTAGTTCGCGGAGCTTTGATCCGATTTTGGTCACGCGGCGTCCTTTCAACCGGCAATGGATCGTCTATTATAATAGACATAATGGTGAAGCGCTATTGCCGCCGCAGCGCGAACCGGCAATCATCGCGATCACGAAAGCCATAGCCGGGGAGCGATCGGATGCAGGAACGGTTTCGCAGCGGAGCCGCCTTTTCGCGCGGTGCGTTCGTGCCGATTGCGGAGGCCAGCGTGTCCCCGCTGGACTGGGCGTTCACGCGTTCCGATGTCGTCTACGATGTCGTGCATGTGTTTGAGGGCGGTTTCTTCCGGCTCGCCGATCATCTCGACCGCTTCGAGGCGTCGATGCGCGCGCGCCGGCTGGCGCCACCGGAGACGCGCAGCCAGATGGAAGCCATCCTGCACCGCTGCGTCGCGCTGGCCGGTCTCGACGATGCCTATGTGGCGATGGTGGCGCTGCGCGGGCGGCCGCGAATTGCCGGCTCGCGCAGGATCGAGGATTGCGACAATCACTTCATGGCCTATGCGGTGCCGTGGATCGATGTCATCCCGAAGGACGTTCAGGCGCGCGGCGCGCATCTGTGGATCGCGACCAGACCGCGCGTGCCCGATGCCTCGGTCGATCCCACCGTGAAGAACTATCAGTGGAGCGATCTCACCAGCGGACTATTCGAGGCGCAGGATCACGGCGTCGACTCGGCCATCGTCTGCGATGCCGACGGCTTCGTCACTGAGGGGCCGGGCTTCAATGTGTTCGTGGTGAAGGACGGCAGGGTGAGGACGTCCGGTCATGGCAGCTTGCATGGCATCACGCGCAGGACCGTGCTTGAACTATGCGGCGAGATCGGCATCGACGCTGCGGTGGCTCCGATCCGGCGCGACGAACTGGAAGAGGCCGACGAAGTGTTTCTCGCCACCACGGCCGGCGGCGTCATGCCTGCTGCGCGCGTCAATGGCACGATCCTCGGCAACGATAGTCCGGGGCCGATCTCGCTGCGGATCAGGGACGCCTACTGGCAGATGCACCGCGACGGCGTTCATCGCACCGACGTCATCCGCGACGCATAGCGCGCAACGCTTCGAACTGACGCTCTGACGGGAGAATTCCATGGCCGATTCCGATTTCGACAATGCGCGCGGTCAGCGGCCGGGTGGCAACCGGCTGGCATCGGTGATCTCCGGGCCGCGCCGGGGCGCGCGCGAGACATGGGTCGAAATCCCGTCCCGCGACGGCGAGAAGGCCGCGTGGTGCTATTCGGACCGCCGTGCCTATCGTCCGGGCGACACCGTGACCCTGCATCTGTCGGCGACGGTCGAGCGTGTCTCGCTGACGATCAAGCGCGATCCCGGCGGCAGCGATGCGGCGTTCACCTCGGGCATCAGGGATGCTGCGTTTCATCCGGTGCCGGAGCAGGTCTATGCGGCCGGCTGCGGCTGGCCGGCGTTTCTGAGCTGGACGATCCCGGACGATCTCGCATCCGGCGGCTATGTCGTGGAGATCCGCGACGAGACCACGGCGGAGCGCGAGGTGATCGGCCATCACCTGTTTTTCAACCGGCAGAAAGCGCGCATGCCCGGCGCGCTGGTGCTGGTGGCCGCGACATCCACATGGTCGGCCTATAACGACTGGGGCGGCGCCAATCATTACTACGGCATCAACCCGGCACTGCCGCGCGGTCGCTCGGCGCAGCTATCGGCGTTGCGGCCTTGGGCACGCGGCCAGGTCGCGCTGCCCAAGGGCGCGCCGCGCTCGGTCAATCAGGTCCGCCCCGGCAAGCCTGGGCCGGCGCGCTATGACAGCGTCGAATGGGCCTTCATCCACGGCTACACGCGCTATTACGCATTGGCCGGCTGGGCGTCCTATGAACGGCCGTTCCTGCAATGGGCCGAGGCCAACGGCTATGCGTTCGATGTGATCACGCAGGACGAGTTGCATGACGATCCCGACGCACTGAAGGGCTATCCGTGTGCGGTGTTTGTCGGCCATGACGAATACTGGTCGCGCGAGATGCGCGATGCCGTCGACGCCTATGTCGACGGCGGCGGTCGCGTCGCGCGTTTCGCCGGAAACTTCCTCTGGCAGATCCGGCTGGATCGCGCGGCCCAGAAGCAGATTGCTTGGAAATACGATGCGCGGCGTCTCGACCCGGAAGTCGGTACGTCGCGCATGACGAGCGCGTGGGAAGATCCGCAGATCGATCACCCCGGCGCCAGGACCTTCGGCGTCAATGCCTTGCGCGGCATCTATGCGGCCTTCGGCGGCATGGCCCGCCGTGCCGCACGCGGCTTCAACGTGTTCCGGCCGGAGCACTGGGCCTTTGCGGGCACCGGTCTCGGCTATGCCGACATGTTCGGCGACGAGGCCAATATCTTCGGTTTCGAAATGGATGGCGTCGAATACACATTCGCGGATGGCCTGCCGGTGCCGACCGGCGAAGACGGCGCGCCGGCGGGGCTGAGCATCCTCGCCATGGGCTTTGCCACGCTGGCGGAAAGCGGCCTGCCGGAATTCGAAAGCTCGCTGATGCTGGGCGACGGCGACGCCCAGTTCCGCAATTCCCTGCTTGGCGAGCCCAGCAGCGAGAGCCTCGAACGTCACAAGCGCGGCAGTGGCATGGTCGTGCATTTCGCACGCGGTGCCGGCAAGGTATTCACCGCGGGCACCTGCGAATGGGTCAATGGCCTGATCGAGGGCGATTGCTACACGCAGCAGATCACGCGCAACGTGCTCGACAGGTTCGGCAAGCGGAGCTGACGCGCGTCCTCGGCCAGGATCAGGCGCGCATATGTTTCCGCGATGAATGTCAGGTTGTGTCTCCCGATATTGTGATCACAGGATCGTTGCCCTGCGACAAATTGTCGTGATTTAGGATTGGAATAATTCCAATTCGGAAAAGTCACGATGAACGATCGACTCCGGGAAGTGCAATTGTCTCGGCGCTCGCTGCTGGCATCCACCGCGGCGCTTCTTGTTGCAGGGGCAACATCTGCGCGTGCGCGCACGCTGTCCGGCGCCATGCCGTGGGAAAAAGGCACTGCATCTCCGCCCGTCCCGGCGCGTCCAGGACCCTGGCAGTTCTTCACCGCCGATGAGGCTGCCGCCGTCGAAGCGATCGTCGATCGCTTGATTCCCTCTGATGAACTCGGCCCTGGTGGCAAGGATGCCGGCTGCGCCGTTTATCTCGATCGCCAGCTTGCAGGTCCCTATGGCCGCAGTGAAGGCCTCTATATGCGGCCGCCTTTCATGAACGGCACGCCGGGGCAAGGTTATCAGGGCGCCGATGCACCGGCTGCGCGCTATCGCAAGGGACTCGCTGCGATCGCCGACTATGTGAAGGCGAATTTCGGCGGCAAGACTTTCAATGCCCTCACGCCTGCCGATCAGGACAAGGTGCTCACCGATATCGAGAAGGGCGCCGCGAAGCTCAAGGACGTCAATGGCGTCAGCTTCTTCTCGCTGCTGCTGCAGACGACGCAGGAAGGCTTCTTCGCGGATCCGATCTATGGCGGCAATCGCGACATGGCGGGCTGGAAGCTCGTCGGCTTCCCGGGCGCCCGCTACGACTTCCGCGATTGGGTCGAACGCTACAACGAAAAATATCCCCTGCCGCCGGTGAGCATCATGGGCCGCGCCGACTGGACAGCGAAAGACTGAATGATGGCACGCAAACTTCCCCGCAAAGACGTTGTCGTCGTCGGCCTCGGCTGGACCGGCTCCATTCTCTCTTACGAACTCGCCAAGCAAGGCCTCGATGTCGTCGCCATCGAGCGCGGCCCGTGGCGCGATACGGCCTCCGATTTCCCGCCGGGCTATGGCCAGGACGAGCTGCGCTATGGCGTCCGTCTCGACATGTTCCTGCGACCGGAGCAGGAGACGCTCACCGTCCGCAACAAGATGAGCGAAACGGCGCTGCCGATACGCAAATTCTCCGGCTTCCTGCCGGGCAATGGCGTCGGCGGTGCAGGCCTGCACTGGAACGGCCAGACCTGGCGCTTCCTGCCCAGCGACTTCAAGCTGCGCACGCATATCACCGAGCGTTATGGCTCGAGCAAGATCCCGGACGACATGACCATTCAGGACTGGCCGGTGAGTTATGACGAGCTTGAGCCCTATTATGATCGCTTCGAGAAGCTCGCCGGCATTTCCGGCAAGGCCGGCAATCTCAACGGCAAGATCCAGGTGGGTGGCAATCCGTTCGAAGGCTGGCGCAGTGCCGAATATCCGACGCCGCCGCTGAAACAGAACTACGGTTCGGCGCTGTTCGCCGAGGCCGCGAAGAAGATGGGCTATTCGCCGTTCCCGCGCCCGTCCGGCAATATCTCCGAGGGTTATACCAACCAGCTCGGCGTCACCATGGGGCAGTGCACCTATTGCGGCTTCTGCGAACGCTTCGGCTGCGGCAACTATTCCAAGGCCAGCCCGCAGGTCTGCGTGCTGCCGGCCCTGATGCGGCTGCCGAATTTCGCGGTGCAGACCGAGTCCGAAGTCACCAGGATCAATCTCGACAACACCGGCAAGAAGGCGACCGGCGTGACCTATGTGGACACGTCGGGCGAAGAGTGGGAACAGCCCGCCGATCTCGTGCTGGTCTGCGCCTTCTCGCTGTTCAATGTCCGGCTGCTGCTGCTGTCCGGCATCGGCGCGCCCTATGATCCGCAGTCGGGCAAGGGCGTTGTTGGGCGCAACTACGCCTATCAGACCACGTCGGGCGTTTCAGTGATCCTGAAGGACAAGGTGCTCAACAATTTCATCGCCACCGGCTCCGGCGGCATGATGATCGACGATTTCAACGGCGACAATTTCGATCACAAGGATCTCGATTTCATCGGCGGCGGCTATATCGGTTCGGGGCAGACCGGCGCGCGCCCGATCACCACGCGTCCGGTGCCGAAGGGCACGCCGCGCTGGGGATCGCAGTGGAAGAAGGCCACTGCGGAGACCTATAACCGGGCCTACAATATCGGCACCCATGGCTCGTCCTACAGCTACAAGGACTGCTATCTCGATCTCGATCCCACCTACAAGGATCGGCTCGGCCGGCCGTTGATGCGCATGACGTTCGATTTCCATGAGAACGAACTCAACATGTCGAAATTCCTCACCGACAAGACCGCCGAGATCATGAAGACGCTCGATCCGGTGGAATTGACGGCGAGCCCGCGCAAGGGGCCGTGGAATTCGACCATCTACCAGACCACGCACAACACCGGCGGCACGGTGATGGGCAACGATCCGAAGGACTCCGTGGTCAATCGCTATTGCCAGAGCTGGGACGTCTCCAACGTGTTCGTGCCCGGCGGCGCTTCGGTGTTTCCGCAGAATGCCGGCTACAATCCGACGGGCACTGTCGGCGCACTGGCTTACTGGACCGCGGATGCGATCAAGAATCGTTATCTGAAAAATCCCGGTCCGTTGGTCTGAGGGAGCGCATCATGACACGTTCTCTCATTCTCTCGGCTATCGTCTCGCTGGCCTTCACGGGCGTCGCGCTCGCGCAGCAGGATCCGCTCGGCTTTGATCGCATCGAGAAGGGGCGCTATCTGTCGGTGCTCGGCGATTGCGCCGGCT
The DNA here is from genome assembly GCA_023449855.1 of Pseudomonadota bacterium. Classification (GTDB taxonomy): domain Bacteria; phylum Pseudomonadota; class Alphaproteobacteria; order Rhizobiales; family Xanthobacteraceae; genus Tardiphaga. The sequence continues at coordinate 27,902 of JAEXHR010000036.1, forward strand.
GCCACACCGCGCCGGGCGGCAAGCCTTTCGCCGGCGGCCTCGCGCTGGAAACGCCGTTCGGCAAACTGCTCGCGCCGAACATCACGCCGGATCCGGAAACCGGCATCGGCAAGATGAGCGACGACGATTTCGTCGCGGCGCTGCATGACGGCCGCGGCCACAATGGACGCCGGCTTTATCCGGCGATGCCGTATCCGGCCTATACCAAAATGTCGCGCGACGACGTGCTGGCGCTGCGCTCCTATTTCAGGACCGTGCAGCCGGTGAGCAATGCAGTCGAGCCGAACCAGTTGCCGTTCCCGTTCAACATCCGCCTGTCGATGGCATTCTGGAACTGGCTCAACTTCACGCCCGGCCGCTTCCAGCCGAACCCGCAAAAATCCGACGAATGGAATCGCGGCGCCTATCTCGTCGAAGGGCCCGCGCATTGCGGCACCTGCCACACGCCGAAGACGGCGCTCGGCGGCGACAAGACCAGCGTGGCGCTGTCCGGCGCGACGCTGCGGGGCTGGTTTGCGCCTGATATCACTGCCAACAATCACAAGGGCATTGGCGCGTGGACGAAAGAAGAGCTCGTCGCCTATCTGAAGACCGGCGCCAACAGGCATACGCTCGCCTCCGGGCCGATGGCCGAAGCGATCACCAATTCGACCTCGCAGATGTCCGATGAGGATCTCAACGCCATCGCCGCCTATCTGAAGGACAGCAAGCCGAGCGACGGCAGCAAGCCGCAGGCGCTTGCGGCGAGCGATGCGGCGATGCGAACCGGCGCCGCGATCTACAAGGATGCATGTGCTGCTTGCCACAAGGACAACGGCTCCGGCGAGACGCATCTGTTCCCGAAGCTCGCGGGCAGCGCCATCGTGCAGTCCGACGATCCGGCGACACTGGCGCATGTCGTGCTGAACGGCGCGCGCGCCGTCGGCACCGCTGGCGCACCGACCGCGCCGGCGATGCCGGGCTTCGACTGGCGCCTCACCGATGCGCAGGTCGCCGCCGTGCTCACTTATATCCGCAACAGCTGGGGCAATGCCGCGCCGGCCGTCGCTGCAAGCGCGGTGAAGAGCCAGCGCGAATCGTCGGCGCATTGATCGTCATCGCTGCGCTTCTTAAGGGCCGGATGCTGCAAGGCGTCCGGCCTTTTGCATGATGCGTGCGTCGCAGCAGAACGATCGGCAACCCCTCTTGGTGAACGAGCATATCTAGGAGTTTCTAGACGACGACTTCTTGCAGTTCGCGATCAATCGATTCCAATCATCCGGCGGATTACCATCTTTCAACATTGCCGCGAATACTGCATAGGCATCTGTCTTCTTTCCATATGTTCGCAGCGTCGTCTCATCGTTCACCCACGCATAGACGATAATCTTCGCCTTCGTGTCGAAGCGGAAGAATAGCCGGAAACGACCGTTGCCGAACTTTTCGCGAAACCAATGTTTGTGGTCGTTGCCGAGCGTGCCGCCGAGGCGATAGCGCTTATCTGTCGGGTCTTGCGGGATGCGTTCCTGCGTGATGGCGCGGATCGCATGCAGCAGTTTCGCATTCGGCTTGCTGTTGTAGTTCGCCGGGTCCTTGGCGCGATCCCGTTCGACGCCTGCGGTCAGGCGCGCGAGCTGATCGACGAACAGCGGATGAAAAAAGATCGTCCATCCGTTGATGATCATGGGGGCTCAGAGGTCGACGTCGCCCTCGATGGGCGCATCAGGGTCGAATGTCATCCTCTTGGTCAGCTCTGCCATACGCGCGACGATGTCGGGCGACAGGGTCTGAAGCCTCTCAGGATTGGCTTCGAGATCTTTGGCAAGGAAGGTAAGGAAGGCGGCGATGGCCGGATCGTCGTCGGGGCTTTCGGCACGTCGCACCGTCACACCGGAATCATCGACGCGAAAGGCGATCTGGTCGCCTTCGGAGAGGCCTAGCGCTTGGCGCACGGATTTGGGGACGGTTGTTTGTCCCTTGGACGTGATGGTGCTGACTTCTTCGAAAACCTTGCGGGCCATGGCGAAACTCCAAGGCTGAAATCGTCTTGAATGTAAGGAATATTCCTTACATAATCAAGGCAACTCTCGCGTCTACTCGGCGTAGCCGATGCTCCAACTCACCAGCACCGGCTTCACCGCCAGCAGCTTCGCGTCCGATGACGACAGCTTCTTCTCGCCGATCAGGCTTGCATGTTTCTTCGCATCAAGCGCCATGCCGGGTGAGAAACGGAGTGTCATGCCGCAGCCGCCGGGGAGGCTGGCGAGCTTGCCCTTGAGATCGGTGACATAGCCGCCATAGTCCCATTCGAAGCCATTCAGCTTGAACGGCTGGCCGTTGATCTTTGCGACTTCGTCCAGCGTCATGCCGATGCGGATGCCTTCGGGGCCGGTCCAGCTCGACGGCTTCTTCACGCTGGCGGAGGAGAGGTCGCTGCGCTTTTTATCGTCCGTCCATGTCACTTCCAGGCGCTTGTCCGGCACCGAGCGGTAGAGCACGCTGGCTTCAAACGTCTCGCCCTCGGCGCCGTCGATCTTCTGGATCGCAACATATTGCGCACCGAAAGTCTGCTGCAGGCGGGCGTGGGAGGAATCCTTGGCGAAGGGGCCGCTGCAGGCGATGGTCAGCGGCGGCGATGCGGCGGGTGGTTGCGCCTGCTGCTGGACTTGTTGCTGTGCCTGGACGGCCGGGACGGTGGCGAGGATGGCAACGGGCAGGGCGAGAAGGCGCAGCGACATCAGGGACCCCCGGAATGAATGCCTGCATCTGTCGTGCGAGGGCGCGCGGATGTTCAATACTGACCACCATCGCGCCATGTTTTCGGGCAAGCTTCCGGCCGACGCGCGTTCTCGCTGTGCATGGGGATCAGCGAGCGCCATGGCGGAGCGGCGGGTTCAGCCCCCGCCCGCCGTGGTCGCGTGGCCGAAGCTCGTTCCGGCGGAGAGAACATAGCTCTTGTCCCGGGCGCGCTGCAGCGTGCAAACGCTGCGCAGAACCAGGACCTTCATGAGCATCGGAGTTCGATACGGTCCCGGCTCTGCGAAGCAGCACTTCGTGCCGCATCGCGTCCGGGACAAGAACTTCGACCTAGTGGATCGAAGTCTATCGCAAGCGAGCCGCCATTCGGCTCACTTCTTCTTCCACCCACCCCGCCGCCCCGGTGCGCCTGCGCTCGATCGTGGCGCGGGTCCGAATTCGGGGCCGGACTCGCGGCTATTGGTCGGCTGGAAGATCTTGCTCTCCATGCCCGGGCCCATCTCATCCAGCGTCGGCTTGCGCGCCTTGCTGGCAAACTTGCCGCGCGCCTTGCCTTGCGCCGCCTTGTCGAGACGGGCCGGCAGGTTGGCGGCGTCGCCGTATTTCTTCGCGCCCTGATACGCGCCGCCGCGCGC
>JAEXHR010000046.1 GCA_023449855.1 Pseudomonadota bacterium
GGTCACCCGCGCCGCTAGCCCGGCAGGAAGACGGCGAACGGCTCATCCATGATCTTCTGCAGATGCGCGCGATACCGATCGTAGTTCGCCGCACCTGCGGAGATGCGCCCGTAGCTCGGCTCGGCAATCCCCGCCATCGGCACATAAGCGATGGGCGCCGCGATCGGCGTCAGCAGCGAGCCGCGACCGGCGAGCAGCGTGTTGATGATACCGTACATCTCGCCGGCAATGGTCGGCCGCGACACCGTGATCAGGCGAAACTGGCCGTTCCGGTTGGTGACGAAATAGATGTGGCCGGACTGGTTTGGCACCGACACCTCGCCGAATTGCGTATAGGCCGCGTCCTGCCGCTCGGCCTCGCGAAATTCGTAGCACGATCCCATCGCATCCCACGCGATCTCGGTGCGATAGGCATAGATCGCCCCGGCCTCGCCGAATGACGGGCGCAGCGTGACATAGGCGCCGGCAATCCAGCTCATGGAGCGCCGCGAATAGGCGCCGAGACTGTCTGGCGCAACATCGCCATTGCCATTTGTCTGCACGGGAGCCGCGGGCGTATCTGCTCCCCTGCGCAAGGACACGCCGAGCGCCTCCTCGAGCCGCACCGTGGTAGCTAGCGTGAAGGGGCGCCGTCCGCCCAGCGCCTTTTCCAGCGTCGAGATGCTCAGCTTGGCCTGTTCGGCCAGCGTCTGCCGCGAGATGCGGCGGCGCGCGATTTCCTCGCGAATGATGGCGGCAATTTCCCGGCTCTGCTCGTCGGAAAGCTGCTTGTCAGGCGTCTGCATCGTCATCCCTGTCATTGCGTCCGGCACAATAGCAGACGGACAAGGCGGCACAAAACCGCACAAACGCGCCATACGCGCGCAAGGCTGCCGGCGGTTTGCGGCCAATCATTGCCGATCATCACGCTCGTCCGCCGGGCACGCGATCCGCGAGACTTTGCCCATAGCAAATGCCTCCGGGAGCGCCTCTCATGACGACCATCGATCACCATCAACATGACGCCGACGACCTCCGCGGCGTCACCGGATTGCCGGAGCTGCTGGAGCAGATCCTGCTGTTCGCGCTCGGCGGCCTCGCCGCCTTCATGCTTGGCGTCGGATTGCTGTTGTTCGACCTGCGTCCGGCATGGTCGGCGCAGCCTTCGGCCATGGCCCGCGACGATACGCCCCGCTCCGGCGCGCTGCTGATCAATACGGAGAACGGCAATACCGAAGCCACCCGCCTCGGCGTCGATGTCGATCTCACCGTATCGGGCCCGACCCTACGCGCCCGCGTCACCCAGATCTTCCGCAACCCGACCCAGGACTGGGTCGAGGCCACCTACATGTATCCGCTACCGCAGGGCGGCGCGGTGGATACGCTCAAGCTGGTGATCGGCGACCGTGTCGTGGTCGGCGACATCAAGGAGCGACAGCAGGCCCGTGCGATCTATGAGCAGGCCAGGCAGGCTGGCCAGAAGGCGGCGCTCACCGAACAGCAGCGGCCAAACATCTTCACCAATGCCGTCGCCAATATCGGTCCGGGCGAAACAGTGCTGGTGCAGATCGAATATCAGGAGCCGGTGCACCAGAACGGCAACGACTTCTCGCTCCGCATCCCCATGGTCGTCGGCCCCCGCTACAATCCGGCGCCGATCGTACAGACCGTCGATATCAGTGCCGATGGCGGCGGCTGGGGCTCCGCATCTTCCGATTCCGTGCCGGACCGCGATCGTATCACCCAGCCCGTGCTCGATCCCGCGCAGAATGCGCCGGTCAATCCGACCACCATCACCGTGCGCCTGCAGGCCGGCTTCCCGCTCGGCGACGTCACCAGCCACTATCACCGCGTCAATATCGCAAGCCCCGACAACAACACGCGGATCATTACGCTCGCCGACGGTCCCGTTCCGGCCGACCGCGATTTCGAGCTGAGCTGGAAATCGGCCGCAGAAAAGGCGCCATCGGTGGGGCTGTTCCGCGAGCATGTCGGCAAGTCCGACTATCTCCTGGCCTTTGTCGCGCCACCCGCTGCGCAAGCCGAGCAGAAGCCGATGCCGCGCGAGGTCATCTTCGTGATCGACAATTCCGGCTCCATGGGCGGCACGTCGATCGTCCAGGCCAAAGCCAGCCTGACTTACGCACTCGGGCGGCTGCAGCCGAACGATCGCTTCAACGTCATCCGTTTCGATCACACCATGACCATGCTGTTTCCGGCATCGGTGCCGGCGGACAGCGCGCATATCGGCAATGCGAAGTCTTTCGTCGGCAGCTTGCAGGCCGCAGGCGGCACCGAAATGGTGCCGGCGATGCGCGCCGCGCTCAACGATGCAGCGGATGGCGATAGCAGCCTTCTGCGTCAGGTCGTATTCCTGACGGATGGCGCCATCGGCAATGAGCAACAACTGTTCGACACCATCACCGCGCTGCGCGGCCGTTCGCGGGTGTTCATGGTGGGCATCGGCTCGGCGCCGAACACCTTCCTGATGACACGCGCTGCCGAACTCGGCCGCGGCACCTTCACCCATATCGGTTCGACCGCGCAGGTCGAGGAGCGAATGCGCGACCTGTTTGCAAAACTCGAAAACCCGGTCGTCACCGGACTCTCTGCGACTTTCTCGGACGCCAAAGCCGACCTCACACCAGCGGCCCTGCCCGACCTCTATCGCGGCGAACCATTAGTACTGGCCGCGCGTCTCGACCGGCTCGCGGGCAATGTCACCATCAAGGGCCGTATCGGCGATCAACCCTGGACCGTGACGCTGCCGATCGATCGCGCGGCCGAAGGCAAGGGTCTCTCCAAAGTGTGGGCCCGCCGCATGATCGACGACGCCGAAGTGGCGCGAACGCTGAACAGGATCAAGCCGGCCGATGCAGACAGCGCCATCCTGTCGCTCGCGCTCGAACATCAACTGGTCACGCGTCTGACGAGTCTGGTGGCCGTCGACAAGGCGATCACGCGTCCGGCCGGCGAGCCGCTCAAACTATCCGAGCTGCCGGTCAATCTGCCGGCCGGCTGGGACTTTGCTAAACTGTTCGGCGAACGGCAGCCGTTGCCCGCGCCGCCGACGGAGCGCCGCGCCGAGACCGGAGACGCGCGTATTCAGGTCGCAGCCGTAAAGGCTCCGCAGCCCGCGCCGGTCGCACAGCCGGCCAGCGTGCAACTGCCCAAGACGGCCACCGATGCCGAGCTGAAGATGCTGCTCGGTCTCGTGATGCTGTCGCTTAGCCTGATGCTTCTCGCCTTCGGTCGCCGTCGGATCGTCCCCCGCTGACGGCGACCATGGAGGAGCTCCGCTCCTTCCCGATGCGCGCAGCTTTCCCCGGAGCTGCGCGCATCTCTTCATTCGTCGCTCGATCTCATCTAGGACGCCGCCATGCTCCGCATCACCGTCGCCGCGCTCGCGCTCATCGGCGCCATTCTGTTCGGCCAGGGCATCTATATCCATGCTAAGGCGATGCTGGCTCAGGTCCTGCTCGAACGCGCTTTCGCGGGCTCTTTAGCGAGCGGCCAAGCCGTGAAACCGTGGTCATGGGCGGATACATGGCCGGTGGCGCGTATCGAAGTGAAGCGGCTGCATGCCAGCGCCATCGTGCTGCATGGCAGTAGCGGGCAAGCCCTCGCCTTCGGTCCCGGTCATGTGGAGAATACGCCGGAAGCCGGCGAACGCGGCATCGCCGTCTATTCGGCGCATCGCGACACGCATTTCCGTTTTCTCGGCGATGTCGTGATCGGCGACATCGTGGATGTAACGCGCCGTGACGGCCAGGCAGTTCGCTATCGCGTCACCGGCACCGCGGTCGTGCGCTTCGATGCTTCGAATATCGATGCGCGCGCCGATGAAACGGGACTGGCGCTGACGACCTGCTGGCCACTCGACTCCGTCACGCCGGGGCCGCTGCGCTATATCGTGCACGCCACCTTGCAGAGCGAACAACCGGCATCCCCAATTGCATTGGTCGATCACGCCCTGACGAAGTAACCTCCCGCATCGAAGCGTGCGATCGAAACGCCGCCGAACGACAGGGAGAAAACGAATGGCAAAAATCGCAATCGTCGGCTGCGGCGCGATGGGATCGGTCTATGCGGCCTTGATGGTCGATGCGGGCCACGAGGTGCACGCAATCACGATGTGGCCCGATCATGCCGAGGCGATGGACGCCAGGGGCCTGCGCTGCGAAGGCATCAGCGGCGACCGCACGGTGCCGATCCATGGCTCGACCACGACGGACGGCATCGGTCCCTGCGACCTGGTCATCATCGCCACCAAGGCTTTCGACGTCGAAGCAGCAGCCAGAAGCTGCGCCTCCCTGCTCGGCCCCGAGACCGTCGTGCAGACGATCCAGAACGGTCTCGGCTCACCTGAAGTCGCAGCTCCGCTTCTCGGCGCTGATCGCATCGCCGTCGGCGTGGTCGGTGGCTTCGGCGCCTCGATGCGCGGGCCCGGCCATGTCCATCACAATGGCATGGAGATGATCCGCTTCGGGTCCTATGCCGGCCTGCCCAGGCAATTGCTGCAGGCATCGGCGAAGATCTGGGAATCCGCCGGCTTCAAGGTCGCATTGTTCGACGACCTCAAGCAGATGGTGTGGGAGAAGCTGATCATGAATGTCGCCTTCTCCGGCACGTCCTGCACCACCGGGCTGACCATTGGCGAGATCATCGACGATCCCGATGCGTGGAAGGTTGCGCGCGGCTGTGCCGAGGAAGCGATCGCTGTGGCTCATGCATCGGGGATCAAGCTCGATGTCGGCGATCCCGTCGCACATGTTCGAAAACTCGGCGGCAAGATCCCGAATGCCAAGCCCTCGATGCTGCTGGACTACGAGGCCGGTCGCCGCTGCGAAATCGATGCCATCAATGGCTCGATCCCGCGTCTCGGCAAGCCGCTCGGCGTGCCGACGCTGGTGAACGACACCGTGGTCGGGATCGTCAGGGCGCGTGAGCGGAAGATGCTGGGCTGAATTCGTAGGATGGGTTGAGCGCAGCGATACCCATCACC
>JAEXHR010000056.1 GCA_023449855.1 Pseudomonadota bacterium
GGTGATGGGTATCGCTGCGCTCAACCCATCCTACAAAACAAAACGGGCGCCGAAGCGCCCGTTCAAAGTTCAAAAGCTGTTTTGAGACAGGCGGCCTTACGCTGCCTGCTCCGCGTGACCGGCCATGCTGCGGCGACGCCACAGCGCGCCGACCGCCAGCACCACGACGATGCCGAGCAGACCGCAGAGGATCTCGCCGCCCGTGCCGTCGCCGGTGAAGCGGATACCGCTGCCGAGCGAGGCAAAGATGCCGTCGAGGCTGGTGCCCAGCGCACCGCCGAAGAAGGCGTGCAGTGCCGGCAGAACCGCCGGATCGGTTGCGATCACTTCGCCAGCGACCCAACCAAGCAGTGCTGCACCGAGCCAGACCAGCACCGGCAGACGGGTCAGCAGCGCCATGATCAGGGCAGCGCCGGCAACGATCAGCGGCACGCTGACGGCAAGGCCGAGGATCAGGAGCGGCACGCTGCCATTGGCGGCGGCCGCCACGGCGATGACGTTGTCGAGGCTCATGACGATGTCGGCGATCACCACGATCTGGACAGCCGCCCACAGATTAGAGGCGGCCTTCACGCCGTCCTCTTCTTCAGGCTCGGGCACCAGCAGCTTGGCAGCAATCACGATGAGCGCGAGGCCGCCCACCAGCTTGAGATAGGGCAGCGCCATCAGCGAGGCGACGATGCCGGTAAAGATGATACGGAGAATGACGGCAGCGGCGGCGCCGAGGATCATGCCCCACATGCGCTGCTTCGGCTCGAGGCCGCGGCAGGCGAGCGCGATCACGAGCGCGTTGTCGCCCGAGAGCAGCACGTTGATCCAGATGATCTTGCCGACGGCAACCCAAAATGCAGGCTGCTGCATCTCGACTTGAAACTGAACGAAAACCGACTTGATCGTCGCCGGATCGAAAACTTGCAGCACCCAGTCCACAGCGCGCCCCTCTCTTGTTGGTCTTATGGATCTGCCGGCGCGCCCCCCGCGCACCGGCAGATATCAGAATGGCAGAAACTTAGCCGACAATCTCGTTGCCCGAGAAGAACTGCGCGATTTCGATCGCGGCGGTCTCGGCAGCGTCCGAACCGTGCACCGAGTTTTCGCCGATCGACTTGGCGTGGGCCTTGCGGATGGTGCCTTCAGCCGCCTTCGACGGATCGGTGGCGCCCATCACGTCGCGATACTTCAGGATCGCGCCCTCGCCTTCCAGCACCTGGACGACGACCGGACCCGAGGTCATGAAATCGACGAGCTCGCCGAAGAACGGACGCTCCTTGTGGACGGCATAGAAGGTGCCGGCCTGTTCGCGGGTCATGCGGATGCGCTTCTGCGCGACGATGCGCAGACCGGCCTTCTCGATCAGCGCGTTGATCGCGCCGGTCAGATTACGCTCGGTCGCGTCGGGCTTGAGAATCGAAAAGGTACGCTCGATGGCCATGGTACATCCTTGAATAACGGCAGTTGGAAAGATGGCGGCTTATATCGGTGCGCTCCGCCCCCCGCAAGCGATCCGTCCGAACGTCGCAGCCTCGCCTTCCCAGGGCAACTCTCGCGGAACTGTCCAAAATGTCATTCAGATGAACCATTTCTGAAGGGGCTGGCCGACCCGCATTCAGTTTGGCGGGCCTAGCCTTACCTCCATAGCACGCCCCACCGCTTCCGGCGGCGATCCACCGGCCAAGGACGTGCCAGATCGATGGAGATGACGATGTTCCGCAAGATTGCACTGACTTTGGTCGCTGCGACAGCCTTGGGCGCCGCAGCTCTGGCGCCGACCTCCGCCTCCGCCTGGGGCGGACACGGCGGATGGCACGGTGGCGGTGGCTGGCACGGTGGCGGCTGGCATGGCGGCGGGTGGCGCGGCGGCTGGGGTGGGCCTCGCTTCTATGGCGGCCCGCGCTTCGTCGGCGGCCCGTATTACTACGGCGGTGGCGGCTGCTGGGTCCGGCGGGTCGTCCCCACCCCTTGGGGCCCGCGCTGGCGGCTGGTCAATCGCTGCTACTAGGTATTTACCACAGAAACACCCGGTCCTGGCGGCCGGGTGTTTTTGCGATGCGGCTGTGGATATTTCACCCTTTTTTGAAGCAAACGCGCTGAAATCCGGAAATCGGGAAACATTTTTCGCCCGTATGACTTGCCTTGCTGTCAATACGGCAACGAACATTTCTGGATCGACATGACCTCACCTTTCTCCAATGACGGCGATGACGAGATGGACCGCAGCACCACTGCGGCGATCTGCAACGCCATCGGAGAACGCTTGCGACGGGACATGGGAACCGAAGAGCCGCTGCCCTCCCGCCTGCAAATGCTGCTGAGCGAATTGCAGCAGCGTGACAACGGCGGCTCCTGACCGCAAATCCCGGTTGCCTTTGCGCGTTGCAACGGTGACAAGGCCGCATGCTTTCCATTAACGACATTTCCATCCGCATCGCCGGCCGGCTCCTGATCGACAGCAGCACGGTGCAAATCGCTCCCGGCGCGCGCGTCGGCTTCGTGGGCCGCAACGGCGTCGGCAAGTCGACGCTGTTCCACGCCATTCGCGGCGACCTCTCCCTCGAAGGCGGCGGCATCGTGATCCCGCCGCGCTGGCGGATCGGCAGTCTTGCCCAGGAAGCGCCGGACGGGCCGGAAAGCCTGATCACCGTTGTCCTCAAGGCCGATGTCGAACGCCACGCTTTGCTCGCGGAGGCCGATACGGCCACCGATCCGGATCGGATCGCCGAAATCCAGACCCGCCTTGTCGATATCGACGCTCATTCCGCGCCAGCCCGCGCGGCAGCCATTCTGAGCGGTCTCGGTTTCTCGTCCGAGGATCAACTGCGTTCCTGTTCCGAATTCTCCGGCGGCTGGCGCATGCGCGTTGCGCTGGCGGCGACTTTGTTCTCCGCGCCGGATCTGCTGCTGCTGGACGAGCCCACCAACTATCTCGATCTCGAAGGCACATTGTGGCTGGAGGATCATCTCGCCAACTATCCGCGCACGGTCATCGTCATCAGCCATGACCGCGATCTGCTCGACGTTTCCGTGAACGAGATCCTGCATCTCGACCGCGGCAAGCTGGTGCATTATCGCGGCACCTATTCGAACTACGAGGAATTCCGCGCCAATCGCGAAGCGCTGCAGGCCAAGAATTTCGAGCGCCAGCAGGCCGAACGCAAGCGCCTGCAGGACTTCGTCGACCGCTTCAAGGCGAAGGCGTCGAAGGCCCGGCAGGCGCAGTCGCGCGTCAAGATGCTGGAACGGATGAAGCCGGTCGCTGCCATCGTCAGCGACGAGGTGCGCGAGATTCACTTCCCCGCGCCCGAGAAAATGCTGTCGCCGCCGATCCTCGCGCTCGACAATGTCGCGGTCGGCTATGAGCCGGGCAAACCGGTGCTCAGCAAGGTCACGCTGCGCGTGGATACCGAAGACCGCATCGCTTTGCTCGGCTCCAACGGCAACGGCAAATCGACGCTGGTGAAGCTGATCGCGAACAAGCTGCAGCCGTTTTCGGGCGCGGTTACCCGCGCGGACAAGCTGTCCGTCGCCTATTTCGCCCAGCATCAGGTCGACGAGCTGGTGATGGACGCGTCGGTCTACGACCACATCCGCAAGCTGATGCCCGAAGCGCCGGAGTCGAAGGTTCGCGCTCGCGCGGGCAATATCGGTTTTTCCGGCAAGGCGGCCGATACCGTGGTGAAGAGCCTGTCCGGCGGCGAGAAAGCGCGCCTGCTGCTCGGCCTCGCGACCTTCTACGGCCCGAACCTGATCATCCTGGACGAGCCGACCAACCATCTCGACATCGACAGCCGCGCGGCGCTGGCGGAAGCGATCAATGAATTCCCCGGCGCCGTGATCATGGTCTCGCATGACCGCTATCTGATCGAGGCCTGTGCCGATCAATTGTGGGTCGTCGCCAACAAGACGGTCACCAGTTTCGACGGCGATCTCGAAGACTACCGCAAGCTGGTGATGCAGACCCGCGATCCGCGCACGCCGACGCGCGAACGAGCGGCGACCGACGACAAACCCGTGCGGTCGAAGGAAAAACGCGTCTCACCGAAGCAGCAGGTCGCAGAGGCCGAAGCCGAGATGGAGCGCATCGGGGGGATCATCGAGAAGATCGATACCGCGCTCACGCTGCCGGACATCTTCACGCGCGACCCCAAGCAAGCCGCGCAACTCACCAAAGCCCGCGCCGCGGCGGCTGACGCCTTGGCTCGTGCGGAAGAGCAATGGCTGGCCGCCAGCGCGCTGCTGGAAGAGGCAAATAGCGTGTAATTCGCCGAATTCGGTGCGGCCGCAGTGCGGCGCAATTGCGGCAGACTTGCGTCAGCCCGCCCGCTTCTTCTTCGCCGCGCGCACCGGCTTCGGCTGCTCGGCCTGCGGCGTGCCTTCGACCATGGTCAGGCGCCCCGCCGTGAAGGTGTAGATGCCGGCACGGGGGCCGCGCAGATAGGTCAGTGTGGTGAGACGGTCGCCGCGCGGATTGCCGCCGATATTCACGCTGTCGGGCGCACCGGCGCCGCGGGCGACGTCACATTCGGTATGGCCGAGCGCCACGACGCCCGTCGCCGGCGCCACCGCGGCTGCGCCATCGGCGAGTGCGCTGGCATCGCGCGGCGGCATGCCCGGGCATGCGCCATCGGCGCTGATCAAGTCCTGCGGCGAGACCGGCGTATCCGGCGTCAGCGGCGGGGTTTCGATCGAGACATTCTTGATGATCGTGCGGCCGGACCGGGAGAACCAGTCGGCGTCCTTGGACAGCAGGTCAGACTTGAACATGTCGCCCGCGCTCATGCCCGAACAGCCGCCGAGCAGCGGTGCGAGGAGAATGACGGCCAAACCCGTTCGATGAAGCATTTTGCTGTGCACGATCAACGCTATCCCACCCGGCGACGAAGCGCCCGTCTCATCATTCGTTTGCGGCGTGACCATGACACCCGGCCGCCGCCGTTCCAGAAAGGCGCAATTAGCATCAAATACGGTTAATCGCCATTTTCGATTGGCGCATGATCTTGTCCGAAAACCGGCTGCCACTTTTCGGGATCATGCGTTAATTCCGCTTCTGCCACCGGCCGCGCTCGTCGGCCTGCCAATAAGTCGCAGTCAGTCCCCGCGCCTTGCATTCGGTCCAGGCGCTGCGGGCCGCCGCGAGCGCCTCGTCGTCATCGCCATTGAAGACGAGGACCATGCGCTCATAGCCAGCCGTTTCGGCCGGAAGGCTCGCATTGTCAACGAGGAACCGGACCTGTGCACCGTTCGGATTGCTGTCTTCCAGCACCAGCAGGATCGGCTGTTCCGCCGCGTCCGCCGCGCGCCAGGTGGCATGCGGCAGGAAGCTGTCGTCGCGATAGGTCCACAAATGCGCATCGAGCGCATCCGCACGCTCTTCCGAGGTGGATTGGACGATGCACCGCCAGCCGCGCTCGAGAGATTTTTCGAGCAGCGGCGGCAGCACGTTTTCCAGTGCCATGTTCTGCAGGTGGTAGAACAGAACCTCGGTCATGGCAGCTTACTTCTTGCCCTCGTAATAGTCGGCCACCAGCCGGTCGAGCAGGCGAACGCCGTAACCGGAACCCCAGCTCTGATTGATCTCGGTCTTCGGTGCGCCCATGGCAGTGCCGGCGATATCGAGATGCGCCCATGGCACATTGTCCACGAAGCGCTGCAGGAACTGCGCGGCGGTGATCGAGCCACCGTAGCGGCCACCGGTGTTCTTCATGTCGGCGAACTGTGAGTCGATCAGCTTGTCGTAGTCGGGGCTGAGCGGCATGCGCCAGACGCGCTCGCCGGTCGCCTGCCCCACGGTCGCGAGACGGGTCGCGAGTTCGTCATTGTTGGAGAACAGGCCCGCATGATCGGTGCCGAGCGCCACCATGATGGCGCCGGTGAGCGTCGCCAGATCGATCATGAATTTCGGCTTGTGCTTCTTGGCGACGTACCAGAGCACATCGGCCAGCACGAGGCGACCTTCGGCGTCGGTGTTGATGATTTCGATGGTCTGGCCGGACATCGAGGTGACGATATCGCCCGGACGCTGCGCATTGCCGTCCGGCATGTTCTCGACAAGTCCGATGGCGCCGATGACATTCACCTTCGCCTTGCGACCGGCGAGCGCGTGCATCAGGCCGACCACGCAGGCCGCGCCGCCCATGTCGCCTTTCATCTCTTCCATGCTGCCAGCCGGCTTGATGGAAATGCCGCCGGTGTCGAAGGTGACGCCCTTGCCGATGAAGGCGACAGGCGCATCGCCCTTCTTGCCGCCGTTCCAGCGCATCACCACGATGCGCGCCGGATTCGCCGAGCCCTGCGCGACGCCGAGCAGCGCGCCCATGCCGAGCTTTTCCATCGCCTTGACGTCGAGCACTTCGATGGCGACGCCGAGCTTCTTCAGCTCGCTCGCGCGGCGTGCGAATTCCATGGGGAACAGCACATTCGGCGGCTCGTTGACGAGATCACGCGCGATCACGACGCCATTCACGACGGAGTTGTCGGAGGCAAATGCCTTCTTGGCTCCCGCGACATCGCTGACGGCCAGCGACACGCTGACGGTGCCGCGCTTGTCGTCCTCGTCCTTCTTCTTGGTCTTGTAGCGATCGAACTTGTAGGCACGCAGCAACACGCCTGCGGCCACCGATGCGGCCTGCTCCGCCGTCATGTCAGCTGACGGCAATTCGGCAATAATGGTCACTGCATCGGCGGATGAACCGACCTTGCCGGCCAGCACGCCGCCGAATTTCAGGAGATCGGTTTCCTTGATTTCGTCAGCCTTGCCGGTGCCGATCACCAGCAGCCGGTCCGCCTTCACGCCTTCCGGCGCCAGGATGTCGAGGGTCGATCCATTCTTGCCCTTGAACTTGCCGGTCGCCGCCGCGCGCTTGACCAGCGCCGACGCAGACCCCAGCGCCTTGGTCGTGGCCTTGCCCAGTTTCAACGCATCGTCGCAGAACACCACGAGGGTGCCGCGGGCGGCCTGGGACAACGGGACGAAGCCGACCTTGACGGTGTCGGACATGGGCAAGACCTCCAGAACATCGGATGAGGCGCATCGAACCGCGGGGGCGATTCGAGGGAACGGCTGTTGTTGTCCCCTCAGCCTGAGCCGTCAAGCCGCGTGATAGAGACCGGCCTTTGCGAAGCGTCTTCGTAGGGTGGGCGAAGCGAGGCTTGCCCGCCGAATCCCCGCAAGTCGCGTGATGGTGGGCACGCTTCGCTTTGCCGCCCCTACAGCTCGACTGATTCCATGTCGGGATATGTCGGCGGCCGACGAAATGTCAGTTTCCGGAGCACAGGCCATCACCGTTACGGATGAAAGCGCCCGTCCGGCCTTGTTTTCAGTGTCCCCGGGGCCACATCGCATGCGAAATGAGCCACTTCTTCAGTCAGCCATCGCCCGGCCATTTTGTTGACCGATCAAAGGGATGGTAAACAGGACGATCAGGCTTGGAGCCGCTGCGCCGCCCTCGGGGATCCCCAGTCGGGGATGGGCACGCAGAACGCTTCAGGGCCGTTACGGGGACCGATGGGTTCGATCGACAGATATATCTTCAAGATGGTGCTGGCGTCCTTCGCCATCGTCCTGGTCAGCTTGACGGGCGTGATCTGGATCACCCAGGCGCTGCGCGGCATCGACCTGATGACGAGCCAGGGTCAGACCATCCTGACCTTTCTCGGCTTCACGAGTCTCGCCATCCCGGTGCTGGTGCTGATCATCGCGCCGATCGCGCTGATGATTGCCGTCTCGCATACGCTCACCAAGCTCGCGACCGATTCCGAGATCATCGTGATGAATGCCGCCGGCCTGTCGCCGATGCGGCTGTTCCGGCCGTTTCTCTATGCGACGCTGGTGGTGTCGCTGATGGTGGCCTTCATCGCCTCTTACCTCGCGCCGGACGGCATGCGGCGCCTGAAGCGCTGGGACGCCGAGATCACCGCCGACGTGCTCACCAACATCCTGCAGCCCGGCCGCTTTGCCCAGCTCGATACGAATCTGACGGTGCGGATCAAGGAGCGCCAGCCGGGCGGCTTGCTGGTCGGCATCTTCGTCGACGATCGCCGCGATCCCAAGGAACGCAACACCATCATCGCCGATCACGGCACGATCCTAAAGAACAAGGACGGCTCGTTCCTCGTTCTCGAAGACGGCAATTTGCAACGCTTCGAGACCGGCAAGACCGACCCGGCCATGGTGGCCTTCGCCCGCTATGCCTTCGACATGTCGAAGTTCTCCAATCGCAGCACGGACGTCACCTATGGCATCCGCGAGCGCTATCTGTGGGAGCTGTTCGCGCCGCCGGTCGATGACCCCATGTACAAGCAGATGGCAGGCGCTTTCAGTGCCGAACTGCATGACCGCCTGATGGCACCGATCTATCCTTTTGCCTTCGCCGCTCTCACTTTCGCTTTTCTCGGACAGCCGCGCACGACGCGCCAAAGCCGCAATTTCTCCATGGGAAATGCCATCGGGGCCGTGTTCGGGCTGCGCATGGCGGGCTTCGCCTGTTCGGTAGCTGCGGCGAAATCGGATTGGGCCGCACCGCTGCAATATTTCCTGCTGTTCGCAGCGATCTTTGGCAGCCTCGCGATCATCAAGCTCGGCATCTCGGTCGAGCCGCCCGCAAAGCTGATCGAAGCCATCAATCGCTCCAACGAACGGATCCTGCGCCTGTTCAGACGGCCGGCCGCCGCATGAACATGATCACCAATACGATCGGGCGTTATTTCGCCGGCCGTTTTCTGGTCGCGGCGCTTGGTGTGTTCATCAGCATCTTCATGCTGCTGGTGCTGGTCGACTATATCGAGATGGTCCGCCGCACCGCCGGATTGTCCACAGCCCCTGCGCTGATGGTGGCACAGACCTCGCTCTACCGGGTCCCGCAGGCGCTCGAAAAACTGATGCCGTTCTGCATCCTGATCGGCGCCATGACCTGTTACCTGGCCCTCTCCCGCCGGCTCGAACTGGTCGTCGCCCGCGCCGCCGGCGTCTCCGCCTGGCAGTTCATCACCCCGGCGCTGTTCGCCGCCCTCGTTCTCGGCGTGCTGGCGACCATCGTCTACAACCCCATGTCGGCCACTCTGCGCGAGGAATCCAAGCGGATGGAGGCTCGGATGTTCGGCGACGCCTCCGGCGGCGGCGTCCAGGACGCCGCGGGGTTCTGGATCAATCAGGTCAACGCCGATGGCCAGGCCATCATCAATGCCGCCCGCAGCGAACAGCAGGGCCTCCGCCTGACCGGACTGACGGTGTTTCGTTTTGACACGGAAAACCAGTTCAGCGAACGGATCGAGGCTCGCGAGGCCACCCTCGAGCCGGGACGCTGGGCGTTCAAGGGGGTACGAATTTACTCCCTCGATTCGCCCGTCGTCGAGCAGGAGAGCCTGGATATCGCCACCAGCCTCACGCCGGCGCAGGTCCGAAATAGTTTCTCGACCCCCGAAACAGTGTCATTTTGGCAACTTCCTTCGTATATCCGTTCCTCCGAGAGTTCGGGGTTTGCGACCGCGGGGTATCGTCTGCAGTATCACAAGCTCATCGCACAGCCGTTTTTGCTGGTCGCGATGGTGATGCTGGCCGCGTCCGTGAGCCTCAGGTTCTTCCGGATGGGCGGTGTCCAGAAGATGGTTTTGTATGGCGTGGGCGCGGGCTTTCTGCTCTATGTCCTGTCGAAAGTGACTGAAGATTTGAGCAAGGCCGAGTTGATGCATCCGATTGCTGCGGCGTGGCTGCCCGTCTGTGTGGGCGGCCTCACCGGATTCTTGGCCTTGTTGTACCTGGAGGACGGGTAGTGGCTGGTTTTGCCGCCCTCCGTGCGCGGAAATTGATCTCGAAACTGCACATTTGTGCAGATTGCGGACGCACGTCTCGCGCGATCACGTCGATTGCTGCGACCATGATGTGCGTGGCCGTGACCCTTGGCGCGACTGCGACGACGCCTGTCCACGCCCAGAGCTTCACCTATAACCGCCCGGCCACCCGGCCGAAGCCGCCGCCGGCCGCCCAAACCGGGCAGATGCTCGTGCAGGCCACCGAGGTCAATTACGACTACAACAACTCACGCGTGGCCGCCGTCGGCAGCGTGCAGATGTATTACAACGGAACTTCGGTCGAAGCCGACAAGGTCATCTACGACCAGAAGACCAAGCGCCTGCATGCCGAAGGCAATGTCCGGATGACGGATGCCGACGGCAAGATCACCTATGCCAACCTGCTCGACCTCAGCGACGACTATCGTGACGGTTTCGTCGACTCGCTGCGCGTGGACACCGCAGATGCGACGCGCATGGCCGCGACCCGCGCCGAGCGCACGGCGGGCAACTACACGGTGTTCCAGAACGGCGTCTACACCGCCTGCGCCGCCTGTAAGGACGATCCGAAGAAGCCCCCGCTCTGGCAGGTCAAGGGTGCCCGCATCATCCACGACCAGACCGAAAAGATGATGTATTTCGAGGATGCACGCGTCGAATTCTTCGGCGTGCCCCTCGCCTACATGCCGTATTTCTCGACGCCCGACCCGACGGTGAAGCGCAAGACCGGTTTCCTGATGCCGGGTGTCACGCAGAACACCAATTTCGGCTTCGGCATCGAGACGCCGTTCTATTGGGCGATCGCGCCGGACTATGATGCGACGATCTCACCGCGCTGGACGACCAAGCAAGGCCTGCTGATGCAGGGCGAATTCCGTCAGCGTCTGATGGACGGCGCCTACCAGATCCGCGCCTATGGCATCAATCAGCAGGACCGGAATGCATTTGACGCCAACTCGGTAAGCAACAAGGACTGGCGCGGCGGCGTCGAGTCCAAAGGTCAGTTCGCGATCAACGACAAGTGGGTCTGGGGCTGGGATGCGGTCGCGCTCAGCGACTACAACTTCCTGTACGACTATCGCCTGGCGATGTACCGGGACCCGTATCAGTCGTTCCTGAACCTGACGACCGAAGCCGTGTCACAGCTCTACCTGACGGGCGTCGGCAAGCGCAGCTTCTTCGACCTGCGCGCGATCCACTATACGAGCTTCTCTGGCAACCAGCGCCAGGTTCCAGACATCCATCCGGTGCTGGATTACAACAACGTTTTGCAGCAGAACATTCTGGGCGGCGAGTTCAGCTACAAGGTCAATTTCACCAGCCTGACGCGTCAGGATGCGCAGTACGACGCGATCACGCCGACCGCGCTGAGCAATGGGTTATGCACGCCGACATCGGCCGATCCGATGGCTCGGTTGCCCGGCAATTGCCTGCTGCGTGGCATCCCTGGCACCTACACCCGCTTCACCGCCGAAGCACAGTGGCGCCGGTCGTTCACCGACGACCTCGGCCAGATCTTCACGCCGTTCGCCAGCGTTCGCGTCGACGCGATCGATGCGTCGATCTCGAACCAGCCGGGCGTCTCGAACTACCTGCCGGTCGGCGACACGCAAGCCCTACGCGTGATGCCAACGGTCGGCCTCGAATATCGCTATCCGTTCATCAATGTGCAGCCATGGGGCAGCACGGTGGTCGAGCCGATCGCCCAGGTGATCATCCGCCCGAACGAAACCTATGCCGGCCGTCTTCCCAACGAAGACGCACAGAGCATGAATTTCGACACCAGCAACCTGTTCAGCGTGAACAAGTTCTCCGGCTATGACCGCGTCGAAGGCGGCGGGCGCGCCAATGTCGGCGTCCAGGCGACCACCCAGTTCGACCAGGGCGGTTCGGTCAAGGTGCTGCTCGGCCAGTCCTATCAGCTGTTCGGCATGAACTCGTTCGCCGTCGCCGATCTGACCAATACCGGCGTCGCTTCTGGCCTGCAGAACCCGCGCTCCGACTATGTGGCCAGCGTCACCTATGCGCCGAACCGCACCTATTCGTTCTCGACCCGCGCCCGTATCGACGAGGCCACCGGCAACGTCAATCGCTTCGAGGCGGAAGGCCGCGCCAGCTTCGATCGCTGGTCTGTCAGCATGCTGTACGGCAATTACGCGCCGCAGGCTGAACTCGGCTACTTGACCCGCCGCGAGGGCCTGCTCGGCACCGGCTCGGTCAAGCTGGCTAATAATTGGGTGGTCACCGGCGGCGCCCGCTGGAACCTGGAAGCCAACAAGATCGACCAGTACATGCTGGGCGCCGGCTATGTGGACGACTGCTTCATCCTGGCGGTGAACTATGTCACCTCATACAGCTATGTCGCCAATCTCTCGACCCCGCCTGTCCTGAGCCACACCTGGATGTTCCAGCTCGGATTGCGTACGCTCGGCGGCACCCAGGCAGGTACGGGTACTGGCGGCGTCTATTGATCACCTGATCGCGACATTCGGACGCCCAGGTGCCGGATGCCGCGAAATTTCCGTTTTCGGCCGCGATGAATGCGCGGCCAACCCGGCTTCGGGGCCAAGCCACCACCTCTTCCGGAGAATGATGAACGCGATGAACGCCCGTCACCTTGTGCATGCTGCAATGGCAGCTGCTGCGATGGTTGTGATTTCGGCGGCATCGCCGGCCCATGCCCAGAGCGTCGCCGTCATTGTCAATGGCGAGCCGATCACCCAGATGGACATCGACCAGCGGATGAAGCTGAACGCGCTGTCGGGCGTGAAGGATAGCAACCGCCAGACCGTACTCGACGATCTGATCAACGAGAAGGTCAAGATCAAGGAAGGCAAGAAGTTCAGCGTCGATCCCGGCCCGAGCGAGGTCGACGGCTCCTATGCCACCATGGCGTCGCGCATGCGCCTCACGCCGGATCAACTGACGCAGTCGCTGGCCTCCAAGGGGATTCGCCCTAACACGCTGAAGAGCCGCCTGAAGGCCGACATGGTGTGGAACGCGATCGTCCGCGGCCGTTTCAAGCAGAGCCTGCAGGTCGGCGAAAAGGAAGTCGAGGCTGCGGTGCAAAGTCAGGGCGGCGACGCCATGGCCGAGGCGTTCGAATATCAGATGCGCCCCCTGGTGCTGATCGTCCCGCGCGGCGCCGGTGGCGGTCTCGCGGAAACGCGTCACAAGGAAGCGACGGCGCTGCGTGAGCGCATCCAGAGCTGCGACGACGCTATCCGCGTCTTCAAGTCGACCCAGAACGCGACCGTCAAGGGCATCGTGGTGAAGACTTCGGCCGATCTGCCGCCACCACTGCGCGACATGCTCGACAAGACCCCGATCGGCCACCTCACCCCGCCCGAAGTCACCGCGCAGGGCATCGAGATGGTGGCGCTGTGCTCGCGCAAGCCGACCAAGGTCGACACGCCGAAAAAGCGCGAAGTCCGCGAAAAGATGTTCGCCGACAAATTCGATGCCAAGTCGAAGTCGTATCTTGCGGACCTCCGCAAGGCGGCCATGATCGAATATCGCTAATCCCCGGGATCCGGCTGCGGCCGCGACTGAAGGCGTCCGCATGACCAGACCTCTCGCACTGACCCTCGGCGAACCCGCCGGCATCGGCCCGGATATCGCCATCGCCGCCTGGATGAAGCGGCGCGAACTCGATCTGCCGCCGTTCTATCTGCTCGGCGACCGCGACTTCATGGCAGCGCGCGCGAAGACGCTCGGCCACGACATCGCCCTTGCGGACGCGACGCCGGCCAGCGCTGCAGATATCTTCACAGGCGCGCTGCCCGTGGTCTCCACCGGCCATGATGTGACCGCGCAGGCGCGCCGCCCCGATGCTTCCAGCGCGCCTGCCGTCGTCGCCTCGATCCGACAGGCCGTCGCCGATGTCGAAGCCGGCCATGCCAGCGCCGTCGTCACCAATCCGATTGCCAAGAGCGTGCTGTATCGCGCCGGCTTCGAA
Source organism: Pseudomonadota bacterium (assembly GCA_023449855.1). Taxonomy (GTDB): domain Bacteria; phylum Pseudomonadota; class Alphaproteobacteria; order Rhizobiales; family Xanthobacteraceae; genus Tardiphaga. The sequence goes on from JAEXHR010000056.1 coordinate 13,742, forward strand.
CATCCCGGCCACACCGAATTTCTCGCCGAGCTCGCTGCAAGGGACGGCAAGGTGCCGCTGCCGGTGATGATGCTGTGGTCGCCCGAGCTCGCTGTAGTGCCGGTGACGATCCACGTCGCGCTGCGCGAGGCCATCGATCAGCTAAGCGGCCCCCTGATCACCGCCACTGCGCGTATCGTAGTCAATGACATGAAAGCGCGGTTCGGCATCAAGCGCCCTCGCCTCGCGATTGCCGGGCTCAATCCACATGCCGGCGAAGACGGCAGCATGGGCGACGAGGAGCTGGCTTTCATCCAGCACGCCGTCACCGTGCTGCAGAACGAGGGCATCGATGCGCGTGGCCCGCTGCCGGCCGACACGATGTTTCATCCGGCGGCGCGCGCGACCTATGACTGCGCGATCTGCATGTATCACGATCAGGCCCTGATCCCGATCAAGACGATTGCGTTCGACGACGGCGTCAATGTCACGCTCGGCCTGCCCTTCATCCGCACCTCGCCTGATCACGGCACAGCCTTCGACATCGCCGGCACCGGCAAGGCCAATCCGTCCAGCCTGATCGCCGCGCTCAAGCTTGCTGCGCGGATGGCAGATGCGGCCGCATGAGCACGATCGACGATCTTCCGCCGCTGCGCGAGGTCATCGCGCGCCATAACCTCTCGGCGCGAAAGTCGCTCGGCCAGAATTTCCTGCTCGATCTCAATCTTACCGCACGCATCGCACGAGCGGCGGGACCGCTCGAAGGCGTCACGGTGGTCGAAGTCGGCCCCGGTCCGGGCGGCCTCACCCGTGCGCTTCTTGCGACCGGCGCATCGCGTGTGATCGCCGTCGAGCGCGACGAACGCGCCATCGGCGCGCTGGAAGAGATCGCGGCACATTATCCCGGCCGGCTCGAAATCGTGCTCGGCGATGCGCAGACCTTCGATCCGCGTCCGCTGCTGGGCGGCGCGCCGGCGCGCATCGTCGCCAACCTGCCCTACAATATCGGCACGCAGTTGCTCATCGACTGGCTCTGCACCGAGCCGTGGCCGCCCTGGTACGAGATGATGGTGCTGATGTTCCAGCGCGAGGTCGCAGAGCGCATCGTCGCTGTCGGCGACGACGAGGCCTATGGCAGGCTCGGCGTGCTCGCCAACTGGCGCGCCGAAACGAAGATCCTGTTCGATATCTCGCCCGCCGCCTTCACGCCGCCGCCGAAGGTGACGTCATCGGTCGTGCGGCTCAAGCCGCGCGCAAATCCCGAGCCGTGCGAACGCCGCCTGCTCGAACAGGTCGCCGCTGCCGCCTTCAACCAGCGCCGCAAGATGTTGCGTCAGAGCCTGAAACCGCTTGGCGTCGATCCGGAAAAGCTCGCTGCGGCTGCAGGCGTCGACGCGACACGGCGTGCCGAGACCATCCCGGTGTCCGGCTTCGTTGCGATGGCGAATGAGCTGGCGGAGTTGCGCAAAGCCCGTAGGGCGGATTAGCGCAACGTAATCCGCCGCGGAGTTTCCACCATGAACTCGGCCGGCGGATTACGCCTTCGGCTGATCCGCCCTACGCATTCTACGTCGTCTCGCCACTCCCCCGCAGCGTCTGCCACAGTGCGGCGAGCAGGAAACAGCCGCAGGCGAAAGCGACGAACAGCGGCAGGCCGTGGCTGATCGACTGCATCGCTGCACCGGCGCCAACCGGTCCGATCAAGGCGCCGACGCCCCACATCAATCCCATCGCAGCGTAGATGCCGACGAGACTGCTTCCGCTGAAGCGACTGCCGACGATGGTGAGCATGATCGTGTAGATACCAACGAACACGCCGCCCCAGACGAACAGCAAGGGATAGGTCGTCCATGGCGAGCGCAGCGCCATCGGCCAGATCAATGCGCCGATCACGGCCAGTGCGGCCAGCGCAATGATCAGTTGGCGGCGGTCGAGCTTGTCACCGAGCCAGCCGATCGGCAATTGCAGCACGATGGCGCCGACCATCATGCAGGACATCAATTGGGTCGCCTCACCTTCCTTCCAGCCAAGCGACTGCGCATAGAGCGAGAGGAAGGACAGCCCGCTGCTCTCCACCGCCGCGTGCAGCACTGTCGCCGCCATGGCGATCGGTGCCAGTATGACAAAGCCGACCGGATTGCCGTGACCGCCCTTGTCGAAAACAGGCTCGCTGATGCCCGGCATCGCGAGGCACACGGCGGCGCCGAGAGCAAAGACTGCGCCGACCCAATAGGCTGTCGCGCCTTCGGTCCCGATCAGCGACAGCAGAAACGGGCCCAGCGCAAAGCCGAGCGACAGCGCCGCGGTATAGGCCGCCATCGCCCGTGCGCGCGTCTGATCTGTGCTGAGACTGTTGAGCCAGGTCTCCGACATCACAAACAATGTCTCGGACGCTGCACCGAGCACGATGCGCAGCGGGAACCAGAGCCAGATGGCCGGCATTGCCGGAAACAGCACCAGCACCACCGCCGCGATAACCAATGCGACCAATACAAGCTTCCGCGCACCGATGCCGCCGACCATGCGCGGCAGTGCGAAGGCCATCGCCAGCACGCCGACCGCATGCATGGCGGCATTGGCGCCGATGAACGCATCGGAATGCCCGCGCTCGGCGAGATCCTGCGCGAGTAGTGCGGCGCTGAGGCTGTAGGTCAGGCCGAAGATCATGGCGGCAGCGATCACCGCGGCGCGCGACCATAGATTGGAACCGATGGACGCCATGAACCGCCTGCCTGCCGTGAAAAATCGCGCTATCCCTTGCATGGAAAAGTTAAACATCTGCCGGCTAGGTTGGGGCCTCGCACGCAGACCGAGACCGCCCATGATCCGACTCCTGCTTCTCCTGCTCGGCGCCGAAGTGGTGCAGCGGCGCTGGCGTGCGCTGCTGGTGATCGGCGCCGTCTGGGCTGCGCTCGGCCTGTTCATCATGCTGGATGCGCTCGATGGTGCGACGCTGATCAGGCCGCATTATTTCGGCTATCTGCTGCTGCTCGAAGGCCTCATCAGCCTGCTCGCCGGCATGGTCGCCACGCAACGGCGCACACAGCAGCTCGCCAAAGCCGTGATCCTGCTGCTGCCAGCACTCATCATCATCGCGCAGCCGCGGCACTCCAACATGCTGATCGCGATGCTGCTCGGCGGTGTCATGCTCTGCGACGGAACGCTCCGCATCGCCAGCGCCTGGGTGGTCCGCTTCGACAACTGGCGCATGGCGATGGCCGCCGGCATCGTCGAGATCATCCTCGCCATCATCACGCTGGAGCCGTGGCCGACCTGGTATGAAGGCACGATCGGCTTCAATGTCGGCGCGTTGCTGATCATCTCCGGCTGGGGCACGATCCTGCTCGCCAACCGATTGCGCAAACTGCCGCCGGATGCCCCGATCTCGATGCTGATCGGCGGCGCGTTTCCCACGGCGCTATGGGTGCCCGCCAAGCCCGACGATGCCGGCCATGACGATCTGATCGTCCATGTCTGGACACCCGCCGGGCCGGGCCGCCATCCGCGCCGACGTCCGATTGTCGATCGCTACATCGCGGCGATTGATCACAGAGGCCGTATCTCCACCGGACACGCAGCGCTCGAACTCGCGCCCAATGTCTATATCAGCCACTATCCCGCCGTCGAAATCGATCGCTCGCCGGAGGAATTCGGTCGCGTGCTGCGTGCGAGCGTCGACAACGACATTCCCGGCCGCTTCCTGCCGAGCTATCGCGAGGAAGCCGATGGCTGGTGCGAGGCCACCGAGCATGTGCATTTCACGCGGATCGACCGCCTGCGCGTGCGCCATTTCTGGCGCGCCTATCGCAGCGACACCGCCTACAATCTCACCAGCCGCAACTGCTCGAGCGCCGTGGCGCATGCGCTCGATGCCGCGCTGGAAGGCGTGCTGGGCCAGACCGAACGGCCATGGCGCGCTTTCTTCCGCGCCGTGACGACGCCCGAATTGTGGATCGCCGGCGTGCTGCGCCGGCGCGCGGAAGCGATGGCATGGACGCCGGGCCTCGTGCTCGATTATGCGCGGCTGCTGCATGTCATCGTCGAGCCCATGCCGGCCAGCAGCGAGACGCGCCAGTCGCGCCTGCGCCGCCTGATCTTCCGCCGCGCTGCCCTCGCGCATTCGCGGCCGGCCTGGAAATGAGCAGCTAATCTCCCCCACTTGCCCTTCCCGCCATCCTGTGTTTGCTAGGCGGTAACGACGTCCAGGGAAGAAACAACCATGACAAAAATGATCCGCCAGTCGCTGGTGAAGTTCGACGCTCCGCTCTGCGAAACCATCATCGATACGCCAAAGCCGCAAGGGCGCGAAGTGCTGGTGCGCATCGAGCGCTGCGGCCTGTGCCATTCCGACCTGCACATCCAGGACGGCTGGGCCGATCTCGGCGGCGGCAAGAAGCTCGACACCACCCGCGGCATGACCCTGCCCTTCACCCTCGGCCACGAAATCGCGGGGATCGTCGATGAAGTCGGCCCCGATGGCGACACCTCGCTGGTCGGCACCAAGAAGGCCGTGTTCCCGTGGATCGGCTGCGGCAAGTGCCGCGACTGCCTCGCGGGCGACGAAAACCTCTGCACCAAGAACCGCTTCCTCGGTGTCTCGCTGGATGGTGGCTTCGCCACCCATGTACTGGTGCCCGACCAGAAATACCTGCTCGATTACGATCCGCTGCCGACCAATGTCGCAGCGACGCTGATGTGCTCGGGCATCACCGCTTACGGCGCACTCAAGCGCCTCGTCGACCGCCCGCGCCAGCGCAACCTGCTGCTGGTCGGTCTCGGCGGCGTCGGCATGGCCGGCCTGTCGCTGGCGCAGGCAATGTTCAAGCAGCCGATCTCGGTAGCCGATCTCAATCCGGCCGCACGCGAAGCCGCGCTAAAGAACGGGGCGTCGTTTGCCTATGATCCGTCCGAGCCCGATGTCGCAAGGCGCATCGTGAAGGAGACCGACGGCGGCTTCGACGGCGTGATCGATTTCGCCGGTAATGACAAATCCATGAATTTCGCGGTCGCGACCGCCGCCCGCGGCGGCAAGGTCGTGGTGTCCGGCCTGATGGGCGGCGAATTCAGCATGCCCATGGTGCAGTGGATCTACAAGCGCCTGACCGTGGAAGGCTTCATGGTCGGCACGCTGGAGGAAGCCAAGGAACTGATGACCCTCGCCCGCGCCGGCAAGGTCAAGCCGACGCCCATGAAGGAAGAGCCGATGGCCGACGCCCAGAAATGGATCGACCAGCTCCGCGCCGGTAAGGTGGTCGGCCGGATCATGCTGGCGAATTGAGAACTCCGTCTCTTCCGCCATCATTGCGAGCCCTGACGAATCGGCAAGGCCAATTCGTTTGGGCGAAGCAATCCAGAAAGCCAAGAGCTGGATTGCTTCGTCGCTCCGCTCCTCGCAATGACGGGGCTATGCGCATCCAGCCAATTGCGATTCACGCCATCCCGGTTACCATGATCCCATTGCTGGGTGAGGATCATGGACCATTTCGTCCGATATGCGCGATCGCTCGCGCTGATACTTATCGCATCGCTGACCACGATCGGCATGGCTCATGCCGAGAAGCGCATTGCGCTGATCGTCGGCAATTCGAACTATCAGAGCATCACCCGCCTCGATAATCCCAAGAACGACGCCAAGCTGATGGCGCAGACGCTGTCCGCGCTGGGCTTCACGCTGGTCGGCGGCGGCGCGCAGCTCGATCTCGACAAGCCGGCGCTCGACATCGCCGTGCAGAATTTCGGCCGGCAGGTGCAAGGCGCCGACGTCGCGCTGTTCTATTACGCCGGTCACGGCGTGCAGGTGGCGGGCGCGAACTATCTCGTGCCGGTCAGCGCCAATCCGACCCGCGAAGCCGATGTCGACTTCCAGATGGTCGACGTCAATCTCGTGCTGCGGCAGATGCAGGGTGCGGGCACGCGGCTCAACATGGTCATCCTCGACGCCTGCCGCAACAACCCGTTTGGCGCACGCGGGCTGCGCGCGGCCGAGGGTGGTCTTGCGCAGATGCGTGCGCCGGAGGGAACGCTGATCTCCTACGCCACCCAGCCCGGCTCGGTGGCGCAGGACGGCGCCGATGGCAACAGCCCATACACGAAGGCGCTGGCGACGACGGTGCGGCAGGCTGGACTGGATATCTTCCAGACCTTCAATCAGGTCGGCCTCGCGGTGAAGCGTTCGACCGGCGGCGCGCAACAGCCCTGGGTGTCGTCGTCGCCCATCGACGGCAATTTCTATTTCGTGGCGCCCGCCCCGGCTGTCCCGCTCATCGTACCGGACAAGCCGATGCAGGAAGCGCGGCTGCCCGACGCGCCGCGCATCGACTTCGACAAGCTCACGATCACCGATCCCGTCAAGCTCACGGAGATCAGCGACCGCCTCTACGAGCTGAACTTCGATCCGGAGCCGCTGAACAGCAAGAACGGCATTGCTGTCGCGATCCGCGATTTCCAGCTCAAGGGCGGCCTGCCGCCCACCGGTGAAGCCACCGAGGGGCTGCTGCAGCGGCTGCGCACGATACAGGACGTCAAGCCGTGGGGCGCCATCGTCTACGACGCCAAGGACAAGAAATGGGGCATGTCGTGGGACCAGCCGTCGCGCAAGTCGGCGGTCGGCAAGGCGCGCGCGCAATGCGGCGCAGCGACCTGCCCGCTCGAATTGTCGTTCTACGGATCCAATTGCGGGGCCTTTGCGGCGCTTGGCGGCAACTGGTCGCTGGTCGCGCGCACAACGCTTGCGCAGGCGCGCGACGCCGCCATCGATCAGTGCAGCAAGACCGGAAAGTCATGTTCAATCGTCGGCGCCATTTGCGCCAATTCGGTCAAAGGCCCCGACGCGAAATTGTAAGCAAGTCCATTTTGAAAGCTGATTGAAATGTCTCTTCGATGCGGATTGATGATTTGTGCAGCCACACTGTTTCTCTCCGGGAGCGCGGCTTTCGCTCAAGGCGCCACCGGTGGCAGTCTCGGCAATGACAACAAGACACTGTCGGGCTCCGCGACGGAATCGCGGTCGGCACCACCTGCGCGCCGCGAACGCACCGAGGCTCCCGCACCGCGCCGTCAGACAGCGACGCGCAGCCGTAGCGAGAGCGGCGGCGGAGGCGGAAGTTTCGATGGCGTCTGGTCGATCTCCAGCGCAGGCACGTCCGGCTGTTCTGATACATTGACGGAGCAATTCGTCGTATCGGGCGGGCGGATGACGGGCAGCACCGGTAGCGGCAGGGCGACGGTGAGCGCCAACGGGTCCGTTCGCGGCGCCGGAAACTACAGCGGCATCGGCGTCACCAGCCAGGGCCGCCTCTCCGGCCGTACCGGTTCAGGCACCTTCCAGCGATCCGATGGATGTTCGGGCCGCTGGGTCGCATCCAAGCAGTAACCGCCCATGACAGTCTCCCGGGTCATCATGAAATACGTCATCCTTCCCTGTCTGCTCTTCACCGCGCTCGGCGGCAGCGTCGCATGGAGCCAGGGCGCCACCGGAGGCAGTCTCGGCAATGACAACAAGTCGCTGTCCGGCTCGTCCTCCGAACCGCGTGCAACAGCGCCGGCCCGCCGCGAGCGGTCCGAGCGAGCAGCTCCGTCTCGCCGCAGCTCCGGCGACGGTGGTGGAAGTGCCGCCAGATTCGATGGCACCTGGCGGATCACATTCACCGGCCAGTCGTCCGTGTGTGCGGGCAAGAGCGCCAGCAGCACGCTGAACATTTCCGGTGGTCGCACCGGCGATGGCGGCAGCATCAGTCCGAGCGGTCAATTACAGGGCGTCGGCAGCAGCGGCAGCGTGAGCGCCATCATGACCGGTCGCCTCTCCGGCCGGGGTGGCGGTGGTTCGATGCAGATGTCGAACGGCTGCTCGGGCCGCTGGACGGCCAGCAAGATGTGATCGACGCTTACCCCTTGCGCTGCCGCCGGAACGTCTCGCCGATCGCCACGACAACGGCACAGATCGCAACCAGAACGATCGAGGCCGCGGAGGCCGCCGGCAGGTCGGTGCCGGTCTCGGAAATCTTGCTGTAGAGCACCAGCGGCAGGATGTTCACCTGCGTGCCGGCCAGCGCCAGCGCCGTACCATAGGCGCCGATCGCCACCGCCGCGGTCAGGCAATAGGCCGCGATCAGGCTCGGCAAGATCTGCGGCAGCATCACCTCGATCAAGGTCCGGAAAGCACCGGCACCGAGGGAACGCGAAGCCAGCACCTGGTTGCGATCGAAATTGCCGATCGCCGGCAGCACGATCAACACCACGCGCGGCACGAGGTAATAGGAATAAGCGAGCCCTAGCCCGACCGGCGAAAAGATGAAGCCGCCGATGACAGCGGGATCGAAACCGAGCTTTGCCAGCAGCAGGGTGACGAAGCCGGCGCGGCCAAGCAGCAGGATGAAGCCATAGGCGACGATCAGGCCGGAAAATGTCAGCGGCAGTGAGATTGCGATCAACGCCGCCGTGCGCACGCCCGGCGCGAAACGCGCAAGCGCCAGCGCGACACAGAAGCCGACAACGAGCGAGAACAGCGGCGCGACCGTACCGAGCACCATGGTGCCGCGCAGCCCGTTCCAGAACACGGGATCGGCAGTGAGGCGCGCAAAGGCGCTGCCGCCATCGGTGAACGCGCCGATCAGCACCGCCCCTACAGGCAGCAGGAAGAACAGCCCCAGCATCACGGCGCCGGGGACGGTCATGGCTGCAAGCATGGATGTGGAAACGCGGGCGCTCATGTCTGGCTCGTTCTTTCAGTCGTCATTGCGAGGAGCCCTTGCGACGAAGCAATCCAGTTCTTCCTTCGTGCGGCCTTCTGGATTGCTTCGTTGCTTCGCTCCTCGCAATGACGGAGTCTTACTGCCCGAGCACTGCCTTGGCCCAGCCGGCGTCGATCTCGGCCTTCTTCGCGGTGGCCTTGGCAATGTCCAGCGCCTGCAGCTGCGGCGCGGCGGGCATCTTGTCGGCGACGCTCGGCGGCAGTGCCACGCCCGGTACGGCCGGACGCACAAAACCTTCGGCAAAAATCTTCTGGCCTTCCTCGCTCATGATGAAGTTGAGCCAGAGTTTGCCGGCATTCGGGTTCGGGCCGTTCTTCACCAGCGAGATCGCGTAAGGCGCAGCGGCAGTCGCTTCCTTCGGGATCACGACGGCGATGCCATCGCCGAGACCGTCGGTGAACTTGGCCTTGAGGCCATCGTTCTCGTAACCGATCCAGATCGGGATTTCGCCCTTCAGGAACTGGGCGTAAGGCGTCGTGCCGACGGTGCGCAGCACGTTGCCGGCCTTGGTCAGCTTGCCGAGATAGTCGACGCCCGGCGCGACATTATCCATGCTGCCGCCATTGCCGAAGGCAGCGGCGAAGGCGACCACCTGGCCCTGCCCGGTCGAGCGCGGATCCTGATAGACGATGGCGTTCTTGTAGTCAGGCTTCAGCAGATCGGCCCAGCCGGTCGGGATGGTCTTGACGAGCTTGGTATTGACGAGGAATGCGACGCTCAGCGTGTGGATGGTGAACCAGCGGCCGTCCGCATCGCGCAGCGGTTCGGCGAGCTTGTCAAAGTTCACCGGCTTGAAGCTTTCGACGACATTGGCCTTGGCAGCATCGAGCGCAGACGCTGCGAAATAATAGGCGGTATCGGCCTGCGGGCGGTTCTTCGCCTTGTCGAGGGCGACCACGGTCGCCGCCGAGCCGAGATCGTTATAGACCATCTCGACGCCGGGATAGCGCTTCTGGAACGCCTTGAACTGGTTGGCCCAGTTGGCCCAGGTCGGGCCGGTGTCGAACGACACCACAAGGCCTTCCTTGCGAGCGGCTTCGTACAGCGCCTTTTCGCCGGCATAGAGCTCGGCGCCTTCGAAGGCGAAGGCGGACGGTGCGATGACGCCCGCCATGGTGGCAGCGGCAACGCTGGTGAGAAATTGACGTCGGTTCATGTCGGTCTCCTGGGAGTATGATTTCACGAAGTGGGCGGCAGAAGATGGATGGCGTCGCGCGGTATCGATACGCCCGTGATGTCGCCGCGCAGATGCGTCTCAAGACGAACGATGCCGCCGGCAACCGCGAGATCGATGCGGCGGATCGGGCCGAGATAGCGGTCGGCAGACATGGTGCCGGCGAAGGTGTTGGGCTCGCTATCATGAGCGCCGGTGACAGGCGCAACGCGCTCCGGCCGGACGAACACCGTGACCTTTGCGCCGACAGCCTGCCCCTTCGTGTCGCAAGCCAACGTACCGATCGGCGTGGTCACGACGCCATCCGCAGACACCGCGCCGGGCCACAGATTGGACTGCCCGACAAAGGCCGCCACGGTCGCATCGGCCGGCGTCTCGTAGAGTTCGCGCGGCGTCCCGATCTGTACGATACGGCCGTCGCGCATCATCACCACCTTGTCGGCGATGGAGAGCGCTTCTTCCTGATCATGCGTCACCAGCAGTGTTGCGATACCTGCCTGCCGCTGCACGCGAAGAATCTCGTCGCGCATTTCGAGGCGCAGTCCGGCATCGAGTGCCGACAGAGGCTCGTCGAGCAGAAGCCCCTGCGGTTCGAACACCAGCGCACGCGCCAGCGCGACACGCTGCTGCTGGCCACCGGAGAGTTCGGTCGGATAGTTATCGGCACGCTTGCCCATGCCGACGCGCGCAAGCATCTCGATGGCGCGTGTGCGCCGCTCCTGCTTCGACAGGCCGCGCACCTTCAGCGGAAAGGCGACATTCTCCCATAGCCGCATATGCGGAAACAGCGCGTAGTTCTGGAACACGACGCCGAGCCGGCGTGTCTCCGGCAGCGATTGCCCGACATCTGCGCCGTCGATCAGGATGCGGCCCGTATCAGGCTTGATGAAACCAGCGAGCAGCTTGAGAATCGTGGACTTGCCCGAGCCGGACGCGCCGATAATCGCGAGCAATTCGCCGCGGCCGATCTCCAGCGAGATGTCGAACACGCCGGTGGACGTACCGGGATAGATGAAACTCACATCGTCGTAGCGCAGTGTCATGGAACGGCCCTCGCGGTGCGGCGGCCGGCGATGCGCGCGGTCAGGCCGCTGGCGAGCGAGGCCAGCGTCGCCAGTGCGAGCAGCACCACCGTGGCCGCGCAGGCAAAGCCCGTCGCGCCGTAGAAGGCCTGCAGCAGCACCACCGGATAGGTGCGCGACAGGAAGCCCGACACCAGATTTGAAAGTTGAAACTCGCCGATGGACAGTGCGGCGACGGTGAGCATGCAGGACAGCAATGACGGCTGCAGTTGCGGCAGCGTGATGTCCCACATGCGCGTGCGGAACGGCGCGCCCAGTGTCGCCGCCGCATGTTCATATTCGGCAAGGCCGAGCTGCTCCATGTCGGCCACCAGAGCCGTCACCGTATAGGGCAGCGTCAGCACCAGATGGCCGGCGGCGAGCAGCCAGAAACTACCGAGCCACGGCAGCGCATCGGAGGAAAAGACAAGAATGAAGCCGAAGGCCAGCACCAGCTCCGGCACGGCGATCGGCATCAGCGTGACGATGCGCGCGGCCACACGTACACCACCACGCGCCCCAGCATGAATGGCATAAGCGAGCGGCAGACCGATCAGGAGATTGAGGAGACAGGTGGTCCCGACCACCTTGAGGCTGGTGGCAAAGGCGCGGCGAAAGCTGGGATCGCCAGCGACCTCTTCATACCAGCGCCAGGTGAAGCCCGACGGCAGCAGCGTGCCGCTCCACACTTCGCCGAACGAGCCGAGAAACAGCAACAATACCGGCGCCGCCAGAAACAGCAGATATGCCACCGCGACGATCGGCAAGATCGACATTCCCCGTTCAATGTTGCGCTGAGATCGAAGCGCCTCAGTTATACGGAGCGAATATCAGTTTTGTGACAAAGCGAAAAGCGTCAGGCGTGTGCGAACAGCCGAGCGGCGATGCGCGCGATCACCTCGTCCACGGTATCGACGCGTGCGACGGTATTGACCTCCGGCGCATCGGCCATGGCGAGCACGAGACGATTGAATTGTAGTCCCAACGCCATTTCCGACAGCGTCCCGACACCGCCGCCGATGGCGACGAGAACGAGACAGGCGCGCGCGATAATGGCGTTGCGCGCCGGACCGATGCCGGTCGCAATCGGGATCGCCACATAGGGATTGGCGGCGTTCCACTCTTCGTCCGGCAGCAAGCCGACGGGGAAACCGCCATTCTCCGCATGGCCCTTGCAGGCCGCTTCCATCACGCCGTTCTTGCCGCCGCAGAGCAACTGAAGCCCATGACGCGCCAGCGCCGCCCCCATCTGCTCGGCGAGAGCGCGCTGTGCGTCGGTCGCCTCACGCGGTCCGATGATGCCGATGGGCACGCGGCGTAGCAGGCGATGCGCAGCGAGTTTCGACAACGCCTCGCTCGGCGTCACCGCCTCACCCTGCCCCGCCGCACCGTCACGCCATGCGAGCCCCGCGGGATCGAACACGCGGACGCCATCGCTGAGTTGCCTGGCGCTCTCGTTCCAGAACAGTTGGGTCATCGTAGCGGTCCTCAGAGCTGCTGGCGCAGCTTCTGCACGAAGGCGACCATGCCGACCTGCCGCTTGAGCTTGAGCTGTTCGGCGCGCAGGATCGACTTCACGGCTTCGAACGCGATCCCGATATTGTCGTTGACGACGACGTAGTCATAGGCGTCGAAATGGCTCATCTCATCGCCCGCCTTCTTCATGCGGCCGCGGATGACCTCTACGGAATCCTGCGCGCGCGTATGCAGCCGCTGCTCCAGCGCCTGCACCGAGGGCGGCAGGATGAACACCGAGACCACATCGCTCGGCGCCTTCGAATTCAGCTGCTGGGCGCCCTGCCAGTCGATATCGAACAGCACGTTATGGCCGTTGGCCAGCGCATGTTCCACGGGCGCCTTCGGCGTTCCGTAGCAATTGTCGAACACCTTGGCCCATTCGAGCAGTTCGTCATTGGCGACCATCTGGTCGAACTTCGCCTGATCGACGAAGTAATAATCCTTGCCGTCCACCTCGCCGGGCCGCGGCGGCCGCGTGGTTACCGAGATCGACATTCGCAGATCGGAAATCTCGTCGATCAGCATGCGCGTCAGCGTGGTCTTGCCGGCGCCCGATGGCGACGACAGCACGAACATCAGGCCGCGGCGCTCGACGCCCTCGAAGCTCGACATGATCACTCCAGATTCTGAACCTGTTCGCGGAACTGCTCCACGACGTTCTTCATTTCGAGGCCCGTGCTGGTCAGTTCGAGATCGTTCGACTTCGAGCAGCAGGTGTTCACTTCGCGGTTGAATTCCTGCGACAGGAAGTCGAGCCGGCGTCCCACCGGGCCACCCTTCCTGATCATCTCGCGCGCCTGCGAAATATGCGAGGCGATGCGGTCGAGCTCTTCGCGGATATCGGCCTTGGTGGCGATCATCAGCGCTTCCTGCGTCAGGCGATCCTGATCGAAGCGATCGGAGGCATCGAGCAGCGTGGCGATCTGTTCGGCGATGCGCGCGCGGATCGCTTCCGGCTTGCGGCCGGGTGCGGCCTCGGCCTTCTTCGAGAGCTCTTCGATCTCGCTGAGACGCTGGGTAAGGATGTCGCCGAGCGTCGCGCCCTCGCGCTTGCGCATATCGACCAGCGCCTTCAGTGCCTCCTCGAAAGCGGCGGCGACCGCGGTTTTGGCAGCGGCTTCCTCAGCTTCGTCAGCCTCGGGCTCGACCATCTCGATCACGCCCTTGATATTCATCAAGCCGTCGATGCTCGGCGCCACGGCGTCGATCTTGCTGGCCACATCGGCGGCGATCTTCAGCACCGCATTCAGCACATCCTCATTGATGCGCACCGCAGCCTCGGCATTGGCGCGCTTCACGGTGAGATTGGCATAGACGGTGCCGCGCGACAGCAGTTCGGCGGCGCGCTTGCGGGCCGCGGTTTCCACCTCGTCGAAGCCCTGCGGCATGCGCATGCGCAGATCGAAGCCCTTGGCGTTGACCGACTTCAATTCCCATTCGAACGTATAGGGGCCGCTGGTGCCGTGGCTCCGTGCAAAGCCAGTCATGCTCGACAACACCATCGCGTAACGCCTCCAGAGGTTCAGAATGAGATTCGCGCAGACGCGAACCGAAACGAGGATAGGCCCTTTCGAGCCCGAGGAAAATCAAACGGAAATCGGCGCGGTTGACGCGTCTCGTTATTGCGCTACGGG
>JAEXHR010000166.1 GCA_023449855.1 Pseudomonadota bacterium
CCCTCGACGAGGGCGGGCCTTCTGCGTTTCAGGCTGTCGGTCCCGTCACTTCGAACGGTTGTCGAGAGCCCAGGCGCCCGGGCCGGCGAAGACCAGATAGAAGAAGACGAAGCAGTAGAGGATCGCAGCATCACCGCCGTTCAGCAGCGGATAGAGGCTCCGCGGCGCGTGGAACATCCAGTAGGCATAGGCCATCTCGCCGGCGAGGATGAAGGCGACGGGACGGGTCCAGAGGCCGATCAGGATGAGCAGGCCGCCGAAGGCCTCGAGGACCGCGCCGAACCAGAACAGCGTGAACATCGCCGGCAGACCACTGGCCGGGGGAGCCGGGAAGCCGAACAGCTTCTGCGTGCCATGGATGATGAAGATCAGCGCAGCCGCGATGCGCAGCAGCCCGAGCGCATAGGGCGCAAAGCGGTTCAGGGAGTTGAGAGCCTGCATGGGCGGGTTGCCTTCCGTCCGGTTTCGAAATGGAATAATTTGCTAAGTGATTGGGTTTGCTGGCGAAGAGGTCTCTTTCATCGCCCCGCGCTTGTCCTCGCGCAAGCACGGCCGATCAAGTCACGTTTTCGTTTGCAGTGCAGCAAAATCAGCGAGCGGCAAATCCGCAACAGCGATGGCTTCGTTCACCATTGCGGACAATTCGCCGGAATCGGGCTTAACCACCCCTTAAAAGCGCCATGTTTGAATCCTGTCTGGAAATCGCCGGGCTGCGGATCGCAGCGCGGTAGCGGGGCCTGAACGGGGCGGGATGAACGACCGGTCGAAACGAGGCGGTGAACGGCGCGAGCCGTCCTTCGAGCGTGCGCGCGACGATTACGAGCGCGACGACGGCGATCTGCGCCTCTCGGCCGAGGACCGCCCCTATCGCGGAGGAGCAAACCGGGTGGCACCGCGCCAGCAACCGCGCCGCCAGCAGAACGAGCGCAGCAAGGGTGGTCGCAAGCCGCGCCGCAAGCGCGGCTCCTTCCTTGGCCGCATCTTCTATTGGGGCGTCGTGATGGGGCTGTGGGCGGTGCTCGCCGTCGGCGGCGTCGTCGCCTATCACGCCGCGCAATTGCCGCCGATCGACCAGCTCACCGTGCCCAAGCGCCCGCCGAACATCGCGATCCTCGCGGCCGACGGCACCCTGCTCGCCAATCGTGGCGAGACCGGCGGACGCACCATCACGCTCGGCGAGGTGCCGCCCTATCTGCCGAAGGCCTTCGTCGCGATCGAAGACCGGCGCTTCTACGACCATTTCGGCATCGACCCGATCGGCCTCGGCCGCGCCATCGTCAACAATTTGACCAAGCGCGGCGGCGTCCAGGGCGGCTCGACCCTGACCCAGCAGCTCGCCAAGAACCTGTTCCTGACCCAGGAACGCACCATGCAGCGCAAGCTGCAGGAGGTGGAGCTCGCTTTCTGGCTGGAGCGCAAGCACAGCAAGAACCAGATCCTCGAACTCTATCTGAACCGCGTCTATTTCGGCTCCGGCGCTTACGGCGTCGAAGCTGCGGCACAGAAATATTTCGGCAAGAGCGCGAAGAACGTCACCATCGCCGAAGCCGCGATGCTCGCCGGCCTCGTGAAGTCGCCGTCCCGCCTTGCGCCGAACCGCAATCCCGAAGGCGCCGAGGCCCGCGCCAAGGTGGTGCTGGCGGCGATGCAGGATGCGGAATTCATCACCGCCGCGCAGGCCAAGGGCTCTACCGGCGCGCCGCAATACAATGTGAAGCCGGTCGGCGCCGGCACCGTGAATTACGTCGCCGACTGGATCGGTGAAGTGCTCGACGATCTCGTCGGCCAGGTCGACGAAAGCATCGTTGTCGAAACCACCATCGATCCCAAGCTGCAGAGCACCGCCGAAGCCGCCATCATCGACGAACTCGCCGCCAAGAGCATCAAGTTCAATGTCACGCAGGGCGCGCTGGTGGCGATGACGCCGCAAGGCGCGGTGCGCGCCATGGTCGGCGGCCGCAACTATACGGACAGCCAGTTCAACCGTGCGGTGACCGCCAAGCGCCAGCCCGGCTCGAGCTTCAAGCCGTTCGTCTATCTCACCGCCATCGAGTCCGGCATGACGCCGGAAACGATCCGGCAGGACGCGCCCATCGACATCAAGGGCTGGAAGCCGGAGAATTACACCCACGAATATTTCGGCTCGGTCACCCTGACCCAGGCGCTGTCGATGTCGCTGAACACCGTTGCCGTGCGCCTCGGCCTCGAAGTCGGCCCCGCCAGCGTGGTGCGCACGGCGCATCGCATGGGCATCTCGTCCAAGCTCGAAGCCAACGCCTCCATCGCCCTCGGTACCTCCGAAGTGTCGATGATGGAACTGGTCGGCGCCTATGCGCCCTTCGCGAACGGCGGTTACGCGGCGACGCCTTACGTGGTGACGCGCATCCGCACCGTGGAAGGCAAGAAGACGCTCTATGCCCGCCGCAATGATGCACCGAGCGCGGTGATCGACGCTCGCGCCGTCGCCGCCATGAATACGATGATGCAGCAGACCATCCTGTCCGGCAGCGCCAAGAAGGCCGAATTGCCCGGCTGGTTCGCCGCCGGCAAGACCGGCACCAGCCAGGATTTCCGCGACGCCTGGTTCATCGGCTACACCTCGCAGCTGATCACCGGCGTCTGGCTCGGCAATGACGACAATTCGCCGACCAAGAAGGCCACCGGCGGCGGCCTGCCCGTCGATATCTGGTCGCGCTTCATGAAGGTCGCCCATCAGGGACTTCAGCCCGAACCAGTGCCGGGCCTCGCGCCATCCAGCGCCTTCAGCACCAATCCGATCGGCCAGGCGCTGTCATCACTGCTGCCGGGGACGAATTCGATGGCGCCTCAACAGCAGCAAACGCCGCCGCAACGCGAGCTGCCGCCCGAGCGCGGCTATGTACCGAGCGCACCGGTCTATAACGGCTATCGCCAGCAGCCCAACGACGCGCCGCCGACCCAGGCGAATTATCCGGCCCAGCAGCGCCAGCGACCGCAGCAGCAGAACGTGCGCCCGGAAGCGGCGAGCGGACTGGATGGATGGCTGTCGGAGCGGTTGTTCGGGAGATGAGTGCGGACGTAGGGCGGATTAGCGAAGCGTAATCCGCCGGCCGAGTGCATGGGACGAAGAACGGCGGATTACGGCTTCGCCTAATCCTCCCTACGCCTCGCCCTACTCGCTCACCCCGTAACGATGCAGATCGTTGCCGTGCGTATCGAGCCAGTTCTTCGCCCGCTCGGTCGCCGGACAGATCCGCCCGACCACGCGCCAGAATTTTGGCGAGTGGTTCATCTCGACGAGATGTCCGACTTCATGGGCAGCGAGATAATCCAGCACATAGGCCGGCGCCAGGATCAGACGCCACGAGAACGACAGCGAACCTTCCGTGGTGCAGGAGCCCCAGCGGCTCGACTGGTCGCGGATCTGGATACGCTTCACCTTCACACCGAGCTGAGCCGCATATTTCGCCGACGCCTTGGCAAGATCGGCCTTGGCCTCGCGCTTGAGGAAATCGTGGACACGTCGATCGATGTGCTCGACATCGCCGGCGACACAGATGATCTTCTCACCGCTGTCGCGGACCTCGGTCCACACGGTTCCACGCCCTGCGCGATGAACGATCTTATGATCGACGCCGCGCAGCGGCACCACAGTGCCGTGTTGAAAGGGTGCAGCCTTCGGCAAACGACCGAGACGCGCGGCGATCCATGCGCCATGACGCTGCGCAAAGTCTTTCGCATCGACCAGAGTGCCGCGCGGAGGCATCGTCAGGATGGCTTCGCGATCACTTGGATGAATCCGGAGTGTATATCTCGTCGCGCGGCGGTGACGGCGCAGGCGAATGGCGAACATTTGCGAGCCATGCTTGACCGCAATGGTGTCTGGTTCCGTAGGACGGCGATAGAGTAGTGCGCGAAAGGCCATGTCAGGAGTTCCGGTCGTCAGAAGATCGACCGGAGTCTGCCATAACCGCCGCCATGAGAACGGCTCGGCGCAAAAACAAATCATTTGCCCAAGATAAGGGGTCTTGGGCTGATTTGTCCCCTACGGAATGTAGCTCGGAACACGAATCTTGATTCAAAAATACGGTCAAGAACCGAGTTTAGAATTGAATCGCGCACCACCACTTGGGGATAGGTGAAAAATCCGGTTTCCCGCTAATTTTTCAAGGGTTTAACCGAATTGTTCCTGCAACCGTGCGGGTCCTGCGCGCACGATTCAAAAGCCAAATTCGCATCGTCGCGCGATCATGCGCGACGATGCGAAAATGAATCACTCTGCAGCAGCGTTACGACGCGCATGCGCTGCGCTCGCCTGGAAATCGCAGATGCGCGGTACGATCTCCGACTTGAATCGCGATCCATTGAAGACGCCGTAGTGTCCGACACCGGGCTGCACATAATGCACGCGCCGTTCATCGGGGATCGAACTGCACAGACCATGCGTCGCTTCGGTCTGACCGAGACCGGAGATGTCGTCCTTCTCGCCTTCCACGGTCATCAGCGCGACGTTGACGATCTTCGAGGGCTCGACCGGCTTGCCGCGATGAGTCATCTCGCCCTTCGGCAGCGCGTGCTTGATGAACACGGTGTCGACGGTCTGCAGGTAATACTCAGCCGTCAGGTCCATCACCGCGAGATATTCGTCATAGAATTCGCGGTGCTTGTCGACGAGATCGCCGTCGCCCTTCACCAGGTTCTCGAACAGCTTCTTGTGCGCATCCATGTGGCGATCGAGATTCATGCTGATGAAGCCGTTCAACTGCAGGAAGCCCGGATAGACGTCGCGCATCACGCCCGGATGCGGGAACGGCACCTTGGTGATGACATTGTTGCGGAACCAATCAATCCCCTTCTGGCCGGCGAGATCGTTCACCGCGGTCGGATTGCGGCGCGTATCGATCGGGCCACCCATCAGCGTCATCGACAGCGGCACATAGGGATCGTTCTCGGCTTCCATCACCGACACCGCGGCGAGCACGGGCACGGCCGGCTGACACACTGCCAGCACGTGCACATTGCCGCCGAGCACGTGGAACATCTCGATGACGTAGTCGATATAGTCTTCCAGATCGAAGCGGCCGGCTGCGAGCGGCACCTGGCGCGCATCGGACCAGTCGGTGATGTAGACCTCATGGGTCGGCAGGAAGGCTTCCACGGTGCCGCGCAGCAGCGTGGCATAGTGGCCGGACATCGGCGCCACGATGAACAGGCGCGGCTGCGGCGTGCGCAGCGGGCGCGGGTGCTTGCGGTCGAAATAGAGCAAACGGCAGAACGGCTTTTCCCACACCGAGCGGATCTCGATGGGCGTGCGCACGCCGTTCACTTCGGTGTCCTTGAGGCCCCATTCCGGCTTGCCGTAGCGGCGCGTGGTGCGCTCGAACAATTCGCAGCTGGCGGTGATCTGTTTGGCGAAATCCGTCTGCCCGAACGGATTGAGCGGATTCTGCAGCATCATCCGCGCGGCATCGCTCATCGCGCGTGCCGGACCGAGCGAGGCATAGGCCATCTCATACATCCAGTACATCGGCGCGGTGAGCCCCGGGCTCGTTTCCGACGCTGGCGGCCGGCCAAATTCACCTATCGGCATCTGTCCTCACATCTGGTCAGCGACGTCTTTCGCACTGCACTATAGTGGAGACTGACTTAGAAAGCGTCAATGTGTCTGTCCTTCGTGCAGGCCGGGAACCCAATAAAATCGGCTGTTTTCCATCAGTAAATGGTCGAATCGCCCTTTTCGCCGCCATCAGACGCTCCGCCGTAGGGCGGATGAGGCGCAGCCGTAATCCGCCGCGCAGCATCCGCCATGAACTCGGCCGGCGGATTACGCCTTCGGCTAATCCGCCCTACGCCTGCCTCACTCCCCGCTGGAGATCAGCGATCCCGCGCGCTTGGCGCTGTTCAGCAGCATGAGGAATCCCGCGAACGACGCGGCGAACAGCAC
>JAEXHR010000183.1 GCA_023449855.1 Pseudomonadota bacterium
CGTAGGATGGGTTGAGCGAAGCGATACCCATCACCTCTTGCGTTGGTGGTGATGGGTATCGCTCCGGCGCGTTGCGCCTGCGCTCGACCCATCCTACGAACGTCACACTGCCCGCGGCACCAGCCCCAACCGCTCCCGCCACGTCCAGCGCCACAGCATCACCGGCGCGACAACAGCAAGCCCCGCGGCCAATCCGATCCAGATCCCCACGCCGCCGAAGCCGAGCTTGAATGCGAAGAGCAGGCTCAGCCCCATGCCGAATCCCCAATAGCCGAGGCCGGCGATGATCATCGGCACCCGCGTATCCTGCAATCCGCGCAGCATGCCCGCGCCCACCGACTGCGCGCCATCGGCAATCTGGAACACCGCCGCGCAGAACAGAAACGACATCGCCGTATTGATCACCAGCGCATTGGCGGGATTGCCGAGATCGATGAAGGCACCGATCAGCACGCGCGGCATCGCGAGAAACAACACGCTCATCGATGCCATGAACAGCACCGCAAGACCGAACGCGGTCCAGCCTGCCCGCGTGATGCCGTCGCGGTCGAGCGCCCCCTTGGCAAGACCGACACGCACGGTCGCTGCCTGACTGAGGCCCATCGGCACCATAAAGGTGATCGACGCGATCTGAATCGCGATGGCATGCGCAGCGATCGCCGCCGTGCCGAACTGCCCCATCAGAAACACCGCTGCATTGAACACGGTGATCTCGAAAGCGAGCGTCACGCCGATCGGCAAACCGATCTGCCACAGCTTGACGAAGCGTGGCCAGTCGGCACGCCAGAAATTTCCGAACAGCGAATAGCGCCGGAATTTCGGATGCCACGCCACCGCGGCAACGAAAATCGCAAACAGGAACGTGTTCGACAGCGCTGTCGCCAGCCCTGAGCCGGGCAGCCCCATGGCGGGAAAGCCGAGATGGCCGAACACCAAGACCCAATTCGCAGCCGCGTTGAACAGGATCGCAACCGCCGTCACCAGCAGCGCCCACAGCGGTCGCTGCACCGCAGCCACGAAAGAGCGCAGCACGATGAAGCCGAGCGCCGGCAGGAAACCCCATTGCAGCATATGCACAAAGCTCTGTGCATCGGCAGCCGCCCGCGCCTCCTGACCGAACAGCAGCAGGATCGCTTCCGTGTGCCACAGCACGATCCAGGCCGGAATGGAGATGACCACCGCGGACCACAGCCCTTGTCGGAACGTCCGCCGCACATCGCGCACCGCATGCAGCTTGCGTCCGATTGCCTCCGCCATCATCGGCGATGTCGCGGTGACCAGACCGATGGCGAAGATCAGGATGGCGAGATAGACATTCGCCCCAAGCGCCGACGCGGCGAGTGCCTCGGCGCTGACGCGGCCCAGCACGATGATGTCGGTCGTGGTCAGCGCTATCTGCGCGAGATTGGTCAGGATCAACGGCCAGCCGAGCGACAGCGTGGCACGGAGCTCAGCAAGCCAGGGATTTCTCGTCGTCATGTTTTATGTCGTCGCTGCGACAAGCGCCGCAGCCGTAGGATGGGTTGAGCGTAGCGAAACCCATGCTGCCAATCGATTGCGGCAAGCTCGGCCGATGGGTTATCGCTTCGGCGCGTTGCGCCCGCGCTCAACCCATCCTACGGCACCGAGTCTAGATGCCACTGCGACCTTGCAGCGCAGCCGCCGAGACCCAGAACACTTCGCCTTCGGAGTCTTCCGTATCCAGCCAGATCAGCGGCAGATCAGGGAATGCCGCATCGACATTCGCACGCCCGCGACCGACCTCGCATAGCAATCCGCCATGCGGATTGAGATGATGGCCGGCCCGTTCGATGATCTTGCGCACGATATCGAGACCATCCACGCCGCCATCGAAAGCCATGCTCGGCTCGGCCAGACATTCATCTGGCAGATCGGCCATGCCCTGGGCATCCACATAAGGCGGGTTGGTGATGATGAGATCATAGGTGTTGTCGCCGAGCGGCTCGAACAGATCGCCCTTGTAGAGCGTCAGCCGCTCATCCAGCCCGTAATCGATGACATTGCGCATCGCGACGGCCAGCGCCGCCGGCGACAGATCGACCGCGTCGACCTGCGCATTCGGGAACGACTGGCTGGCCAGGATCGCAATACAGCCCGAGCCGGTGCAGAGATCCAGTACACTGTCGATTTCCATGGGATCGTCGATCAGTGAGGCGCCCTCACCGTCATCGCCCGCAAAATGAGTATCAAGCAGCTCGCCGATGAAGGAGCGTGGCACGATGGTGCGTTCGTCCACATAGAACGGCAGTCCGCGCATATAGATCTTGTTGACCAGATAGGCCGCCGGCTTCCGCGTCGTGACGCGGCGATGGATGACATCGAGAATCTGCTTGCCCTCGGCGGCGGTGACGCGCGCCATTGCAAAGCTCTCGAACTGATCGGGATGCAGATGCAGCAATTCGCAGACGATGAAGGCGGCTTCAGCAACAGGGTCGGTGGTGCCATGGGCGAAAGCGAGCTTGGCCTCGATGAAGCGGCTGGCGGCATAGCGCACATAGTCGAGCAGCGTAACGAGCTCGCCCGGGCCAACCTTCGGCAGCGTTGCCGCCGCCAGCTTCGTCACGGAAGCCTTGGCCTTTGCCGAACCTGCAGCCTTGCGCGCAGTCGTCTTGGCCGCCTTCTTCACAGTCTTCTTTGCCATCATTTGCCCCAGCGCGCCGCAGCGTCGTCGTCGTCACTTTTCGCCGCGATCCAGTTGGTGCCTGCGGCAGTTTCCTCACGCTTCCAGAACGGCGCGTGAGCTTTCAGATAGTCCATCAGGAATTCGGCAGACTGAAATGCAGCCTGCCGATGCGCCGAGGCCGTCAGCACCACCATGATGTTCTCGCCCGGCAGGATACGGCCGGTGCGGTGAATGATGGTGAGGCCGGTGAGTGGCCAGCGGGTCATCGCGTCCTCGGCATGGCGGCCGATCTCGGCCTCGGCCATGCCGGGATAGTGTTCGAGTGTCAGCGCCGTGGTCCCATCGCTCCCGTCCCCGCCACGACAGATGCCGGTGAAGGTTACGACCGCGCCGATATCGGTTCGACTGGCCGTCAGTGCCGCGATCTCGCTATTGATGTCGAAATCAGCGGTTTGGATCCGGATGGTGATGTTGTCGCTCATGACAGTCGGCATCAGCCGCCGGTCATCGGCGGAAAGAACGCAATCTCGCGCGCGCCGGCAACAACCGTGTCGGGGCGCACATGCGTATGATCGATGGCAGCGCGGATCACCTTCGGTGCCTCGAACGCATGCGCATATTCCTCGCCGCGCGAAGCCAGCCACGACATCAGATCGCCGACGGTGTTCACCGTCGCGGGAAGCTCGACGGTTTCTTCGGCCTTGCCGATCCGCTCACGGACCCAGGCGAAATACATCAGCTTCATGCATCCTCCTCGAAGAGGTGCCGGACGCCCGCCCGGAAATAATCGTACCCCGTATAGATGGTCACAAGCGCCGACAGCCACAACAGGACGACGCCCGTGAAAGTGACGTAACCCAGCAGCACATCGCCGGCTTCGCCTGCGAGCAGAAAGCCGATCGCAACGAGCTGCGCCGCAGTCTTCCATTTGGCGAGCTTGGTGACGGGGACGCTGACACGCAAGCCGGCAAGATATTCGCGCAGGCCTGAAACAAGAATTTCGCGGCACAGGATCACGATGGCCGCCCACAGCGTCCAGCGATTGATGGTGGCGTCGGAGGCCAGCATGAGGAGACAGGACGCCACAAGCAGCTTGTCGGCGATGGGATCGAGCATGCGGCCGAAGGACGACTGCTGGTTCCAGATGCGGGCATAATAGCCGTCAAGGAAATCGGTGATCGCCGCAGCGAGGAAGACGGCGACGGCCACCCAGCGCAGCCATAGCGGTCCGTCCATGGACGACTGCCAATAAATGCAGCCAACCACCACCGGCACGGCGGCAATCCGGGCATAGGTCAGGATGTTCGGCAGGGTCATTGCTGAAGTCCCGGCCCGTCGCGTGGTCACTGTCATGCGTCTTACCAATACTGCCGCGGCAAAGAGGTCAACCGGGCGTCACTCAGTTTACGTCAAAACCCTCAGCGGTCGTAGCCCGGATGGAGCGCAGCGCAATCCGGGGACCG
>JAEXHR010000223.1 GCA_023449855.1 Pseudomonadota bacterium
GCGCGCCGTAAGGCGTTGCGCAATTGCGGTTTCGCTGGCGATCCAGCGAGACGGATTGCGTCAAGTCCCACCCAATGCGCCTTACGGCGTGCTGCCTCCCCTCATGTCTGGAGGGGAGATCTGCTCAAACCTCGGACGCTTCGGCGCCGCGAGAATGCGAGAGCGTGGCTGTTTGACAGTTGAATCCGTTCCAATATCCCTCGCTGGGGATAAGGCCCGCGCTTGTGGCGGCGACGCCTGAAATCACGCTAGACTTCACCTCAAGCGATTTTCACCCGGTCGACTCTGACCGGCTCCACGGGGGACGTCATGCGCAAGTCTGCAGGTGTGATCTTGGCGAGCGCGATGTCGCTCTTTGCGATGCAGGCGCAGGCGCAAGCACCGAAGGCTGCCGCTCCCGCCGCTCCGGCACCAGCGGCCGCTGCCCCAGCTCCCGCGCCTGCCCCTGCTGCGGCCAAGGCGCCCGCCTGCGCCAATCCCGATGCGCTCGGCGTCAGCCGCGTGGTCGAGATCGACACGTCAGGCGGTCCCGGTTTCGGCTTCGAGCATTTCAAGCAGCTCGACTTCCTGCGCGACAAGGAAGTGGTGCTGACCTTCGATGACGGCCCGTGGCCGACCACGACGCCTGCGGTGCTGAAGGCTTTGGCGGACCAATGCGTCCGCGCCGTGTTCTTCCCGATCGGCAAGCACGCCACCTATCACCCCGAAATCCTCAAGCAGGTGGCCGCCGCCGGCCACACCGTGGGCGGCCATACCTGGGCGCATATCGCGCTGACCAACAAGAAGCTCACCGAGCAGCAACGCAAGGACGAGATCGAGAAGGGTTTCAGCGCCGTGAAATGGGCACTGGGCGCCGCCCCCGCCCCCTTCTTCCGCGCGCCCGCTCTGCAGCATCCGCCCGAAATCGTCACCTATCTCGGCGAGCGCAACATGGCGATCTTCTCCTGCGACATCGACAGTTTCGATTTCAAGACGCGCAAGTCCGAACAGGTCGTCACCAATGTGATGAACAAGCTCGACAAGCTCGGCAAAGGCATCATCCTGATGCACGATTTCCAGAAGCACACGGCAGAAGCACTGCCAACGCTGCTGCAGAAGCTGAAGGCCGGCGGCTACAAGGTCGTCCTGATGCGCGCGAAAGCGCCGGTGCAGACGATTGCATCCTATGACGAGGCGCTCGCCAAGGATGCCAAGCTGCCGACGGTCAGCACTCGCCCGGTGAACAGTGTGGTGACGACGGTCCCGGAATAAGCTAGCACGTCCCGATGTCAGCGTTGCGTTTCGAAGGTTATGTGATCGTCTCAGGCAATGGCATGCTCGCCGACGCAAGTGGCGTGATGCCGGACAGCCTGAAATTTCCGGGCGACCAGCAGTTCTTCAATGAAGCCCTCGATCGGACCAGTCTGATCGTGCACGGCCGCAATTCCTTCGAGGATCAGCCGAACTCGCCGCAGCGCAAACGCATCGTGCTGACACGGCAGATCGACGGCATCGCGCGCGATCCGACCAATGCCAAGGCGACGTTGTGGAATCCGCTCGGCGCAACATTCGAACAGGCCTGCGCGCATGCCGATGTTGCGCGCGGAACCATCGCGATCATCGGCGGCCCGATCGTGTTCGGCATGTTCATGGACCGCTTCGATACGTTCTGGCTGTCGGAAGCACCTGATGTCATCGTGCCGAACGGACAAGGCTGCTTCCCGAACGTCCCCGCACAATCGCCGCAAGATGTGCTGGCAAGTCATGGGCTGAAGGCAGCGGAGACACGCGTGCTGGATGCGGCGCATCAAGTCACCGTCACAGCGTGGCGGAGCAAGTAGGATGGGTAGAGCGTAGCGAAACCCATCATTCCGTCGGTGCGGCAAGCTCCGCCGATGGGTTTCGCTCCGGCGCTGCGCGCCTGCGCTCTACCCATCCTACACAAAGAATCTGATCACCCTTCGCCGTATCCATCGAGCCGCGGCCCTTTGCCGATGCCGGCGACCATGAACAACCCGCCGATCAGCGACAGGTTCTTCAGCGCATGGATCATCTGTCCCTTGGCATCGGCGCCGGTGAGATTCCAGAAATCGTGGAAGTAGAACGTCGCCGCCATCACGAACAGCACCATCACCAGGGCGAAGAATCGCGCACCGAAATTCAGCGCGATGGCGATGCCGCCGATCAGTTCCAGCGCCGCTGCAGCGATCGCAAGGATCTGCTTCAGCTCCATGCCGGCGAATTGCTCAAGTTGCGTCGTATAGGGCGACAGATCAGCCGGCAGCGTGGGAATGACCTTGCTCGCGATCATCTCGGCCGCAGCGCCGAGGTCGAGGAACTTCATCGCGCCAGAGGCAATGAAGATCACCGCAAACAGAATGCGGCCGAAAGTAATAAACGCCGGCATGTAAGGCCCCACGAACTGCAATGACTGCGGATCGAAACGTGACAAGTATGATCAATCTTGTCGCTTTTTCAAACGCAAATGGATGACTTCTCGCGAAGTCATCCATTTGTCGTCGGTCACGCAGCGATGGTTCGTTCGGCTCAGCCGAACAGATTGGCCTGCGAGCGCCCTGCCCGTTCCTGCGCTTCGACGGCAGCGACGGCGGTCATGTTGAGGATGCCGCGCGCGGTCACGCCCTGCGTCAGGATATGCGCGGGACGCGCCGGACCGATCAGAATCGGTCCGACCGGCAGCGCATCGCCGAGGGTCTTGATCATCTGATAGGCGACATTGGCGGCGTCCAGCGTCGGCATGATCAGGACATTCGCCGCGCCTTCGAGCTTCGAATGCGGCAACACCATTTTTCGCGCGGCTTCGGACAACGCCGTGTCACCCTGCATTTCGCCGTCCGACTCGATCTCCGGATGCCGCTCGCGCAGCAACGTCGCAGCACGGCGCATCTTGCGCGACGAGTCCGTGTCGTAGCTGCCGAAATCCGAATGCGAGACGAAGGCGATCTTCGGCTTCATCGCGAAGCGCTGCACGTGGTTGGCGGCGAGCGCAGCGATCTCGGCGAGTTCTTCGGCGCTCGGATTCGGGCGCACCTGCGTATCGGCGATGAAATGCGCGCCCTTGCTCGAGATCATCAGCGACAGCGCCGCGAAATCGGACACGCCCGGCAGGAACCCGATGATCTCGCGGACATGGCGCAGATGGCTCATGAAGCGGCCTTCGATGCCGCAGATCATCGCGTCGGCTTCGCCGCGGATCACGGCGAGCGCAGCGATGACCGTCGCATTGGTGCGAACGACCGTGCGAGCAACATCTGGCGTCACGCCGCGGCGGCCGGCAACGTCGATATAGGACTGCACGTAAGAACGATAACGCGGATCGTCCTCGGGATTGATGAGGTCGAAATCCTGCCCGGCCTTGATGGACAGGCCGAAACGCTTGATGCGCGCGTCGACCACCGACGGACGGCCAACGAGAATGGGGCGCGCCAGCTTTTCTTCCAGCACGACCTGCACGGCACGCAGCACGCGCTCGTCCTCGCCTTCCGCATAGATCACGCGGACAGGCTGCGTCTTCGCCTTGGCGAAAACGGGC
Organism: Pseudomonadota bacterium; assembly: GCA_023449855.1. Taxonomy (GTDB): domain Bacteria; phylum Pseudomonadota; class Alphaproteobacteria; order Rhizobiales; family Xanthobacteraceae; genus Tardiphaga. The sequence goes on from JAEXHR010000223.1 coordinate 3,533, forward strand.
TTCATCACAAGGCCCGAGCGGAACGCGAAGCGCTCGAGGCCGGCGGTGTATTCGTCGAAATTGGCGATCGGACGCGATGCGACGCCCGACTCCATCGCGGCCTTGGCAACAGCCGGCGCGATGCGCAGGATCAGGCGCGGATCGAACGGCGACGGGATCAGCGAACCCGGACCGAAACCCTGCGTCTCGGTCTCGAAGCCGGCAGTCACGGCATCCGACGGCGGATCCTGCGCGAGCTGCGCGATCGCGTCGACGGCGGCGATCTTCATCGCCTCGTTGATAGCCGTGGCGCCGCAATCCAGCGCGCCGCGGAAGATGAAGGGGAAGCAGAGAACGTTATTGACCTGGTTCGGGAAGTCCGAGCGCCCCGTGCAGATCATCGCATCCGGACGCGCCTTGCGCGCCTCATCCGGCATGATTTCCGGCACCGGATTGGCGAGCGCCAGCACCAGCGGCTTGTCGGCCATCGCCTTGACCATCTCCGGCTTCAGCACGCCGGGCGCTGACACACCGAGGAAGATATCGGCGCCGCCGATGATGTCACCGAGCGTGCGGGCGTCGGTCTTCTGTGCATAGACCGCCTTCCAGCGATCCATCAGCGTGTTGCGGCCCTCATGCACCACGCCGTCGATGTCGGAGACCCAGATGTTCTTCTTCTGCGCCCCCATCGAGACGAGCAGATTGAGACAGGCGATCGCGGCGGCACCAGCGCCGGAACAGACGATCTTGACGTCTTCGATCTTCTTGCCGTTCAGCAGCAACGCATTCTTGATGGCGGCGCCGACGATGATGGCGGTGCCATGCTGGTCGTCATGGAAGACCGGGATCTTCATGCGCTCCTTGAGCTGCGCCTCGATCTCGAAGCACTCCGGTCCCTTGATGTCCTCGAGATTGATGCCGCCGAAGGTCGGCTCCAGAGCGGCGACGGTCTCGACCACGCGCTCGATGGTTTCGGCGGCGATCTCGATGTCGAACACATCGATGCCGGCGAATTTCTTGAACAGGACGGCCTTGCCTTCCATGACAGGCTTCGACGCCAGCGGGCCGATATTGCCGAGGCCGAGCACGGCGGTGCCGTTCGATACCACGGCGACGAGATTGGCCCGCGAGGTCAGCGACGCCGCTTCATTGGGATCGGCTGCGATGGCGAGACACGGCGCGGCAACGCCGGGCGAGTAAGCGAGCGCGAGGTCGCGCTGATTGGCCAGCGGCTTGGTCGCCTGGATTTCGAGCTTACCCGGTTTGGGCAGGCGATGATAAGCGAGCGCCGCGCGCGACAATTCTTCGGAGGAAGGAGATGACATAAGCGCTCCGGTCGGGGCCGAACAGAAAGGACTGCAGGAAAACTGAACGAATGGGTTGCTCGGCAGATTCAGCGCGATGTCTATCCCGCCGGACGGCATTGGCGCAACCGCTTCCGACTGCATGTCAGACGCTCTTTCCGAGCTCAAAATTCGTCCCGTCCCGCTTCGAACCCATTCGCGCGATCGGCCGTCCCATGATCGGTCGGGTTGCCCGGCCACGGCAAAAGCGGGTACCTTGATGCCACCACACGCAAATGTGTCCGACGGTGCTGCGGCGCTGCAATTCGATCCTTGGCGAAATCAGGCACTTGCCCTTCCCGCGGCCCGCTAACGGAGTTTCCCCAATGTCCAGAATCGTCATCGGTCTCGGCGCGGCCGCGATCGTCGCTGTCGGCGGCTATTTCGGCGCCGAAGCCTATCTCAAGCACCGGATTGCCGATGAAATAGAAGCGAATTTCGCGCAAATCCGAGCCAGCGGCGGCCAGGCCAAACATGGCGATCTCGCTTTCAGTCTGTGGAAGCGCGACGTCACACTTTCCGATATCGCCGTGGAGTTTAGTGCACCGCAACAAGCAAGCATCAAGGTCGGTCGCTTTTCCGCGTCGGACATCGGCCTCGGAAGCACTTCGACGTTTACAGCGAACAGCATTGTCCTGACCGACATCGACGCCAGCGGCGCTGTCGTGCCATCAGGCGGCCTCGCCGTCTCCATCAAGGCGCCCCGCGTCGAGATCGCGGATTATTCCGGACCAACGCAGTTGCCTGCGCAGACCAAAATCACCGCGCCCATTGATATGTATCGCGCCGGCCTTGCGCAATTCGCCGCGATATCGGCCCGCGCCATTACGGCACCGACGGTCACCGTCGCAGCGAAAGGCACGGCGCTGCCCGGCGGCGCTGACTATGTATATTCGGACCTGGCGATCCGCGACATCAAGGACGGCAAGGTCGCGACGACGCATGCGAGCCGTGTGACGGTCGCGATGACGGCTGCGCAACCGAACAAGAAACAAATGCGGATGACAGGCGAGATCGTCGACATCTCCGCACGCGACTTCGACGCCACCGCAGCAGCAATCGTGCTCGATCCCTCCCATGCGAATGACGAAAAGTTTTATCGCGTTCAGGGGCAGGTCAGCACCGGCGCTTATACGCTGACATCGGATAACGGCCCTTCGTTCCGTATCGACGGCATCCGCATGGGCGACATGAAGATCCAGCCGTCCAAATTCAAAATGCAGGAGCTGCTCGCAGCGCTGCCTGCAGCGAATAAAACCGCCGATCTCGCCAAGACACGCGCCATGATCGAGACGGTGGCGTCGACCTATGAAGGCATCCAGATCGACAGCGCAGAAATACTTGGCCTGTCCGCGCAAGCACCGGATGGTCCGGTGAAGCTCGGGCGCATGTATTTCAATCTCGATCGCGGCAAGATCGGCGAATTCGCCGTCGAAGGCGTCGATATGCGATCGAAGGATGGTCCCGTCAAAGTCGACCGCTTCGCATTCAAGGGCTTCGATCTTTCCGGACTGATGCGGCAGACCTCGCAAATGACCGCGGCCGGCGCAACGCCCTCGACCGACAGCATCGTCGGGATGCTGAAGGCATTGGAGGGCGTCGAGCTCAAGGGCATGGTCGCGCCGCATAAGGATAGCGGCAAGCTGATCACAATCCATGACGCGAGCCTGAGCTGGGGTCAGTTCGTCGGCCCGATCCCGAGCAAGATCAATTTCAAACTGAAAATGACTGGTCCGCTGGAGGAGAAGGACGGCGAGCCGTTTACGTTGCTACGCGATGCCGGCATCACTGAAGCGACCGCCGAGATGGATATCGGCCTGGCCTGGAACGAGAGCGAGAAAAAGTTGGTGCTGACGCCCGGCACCTTCGAGATCGGCAAGTTGTTCGCGATCGATGCAAAGACGTCGCTCAACAATGTCCCGCGCAGCCTGTTCACCACCGACCCGCAGCGAGCCATGATGTCGGCGATACAGGTCGAGTATGGCCCGCTCGAGATCGTTGCACGCGATCTTGGTGCCGTCGATCTGTCGATCGCGCAATATGCACGCAAGCAGAATGTCTCATTGGAAGATGCACGAACGGCATTGGCGAGCGAGATCAGGACGAAAGGCCGGGCTGCCGGCAACAACGATCCGATCTCGGCAAAGCTGGCGGATGCCGTTGCAGCCTTCATCGAAAAGCCGCGCGGCACGGTGGTCGTGAAGATCACACCGCGGGCGAAACTGCCGGTGATGCAGTTCATCGAGCTGACGAAGAACGATCCGGCAGCAGCCTTCACGCTGTTCGATATCGATATTCAGAATAAGTGATGTGCGTGCCCGGACGCCGACCTTGATGCAGCCCGCGGCCATCCTTCGAGACGCGGCCTAAGAAGGCCGCTCCTCAGGATGAGGGCTGAGTGTGGGCTTATCGAAGACCCTCATGGTGAGGAGCCCGCGAAGCGGGCGTCTCGAACCATGCAGGCCGAGCACTCTCCTCACCGGCATTTCGTCCTGCCGGTGAAGAGGTTGAACCGACCATCGACTTACTTCTCCGGCAGGTTCAGCCGGATATGGGCTTCACGCAGCTGCTTCGGCGAGGCTTCCGACGGCGCGCCCATCAGGAGGTCTTCGGCACGCTGGTTCATCGGGAACAGCGAGATCTCGCGCAGATTGTTGGTGCCGCACAGCAGCATCACAATACGGTCCACACCAGCAGCCATGCCACCGTGCGGCGGCGCGCCATACTGGAACGCGCGATACATGCCGCCGAAACGCTCGATCACCGTCTCCTCGCCGTAACCGGCGATCTCGAACGCCTTCACCATGGCTTCCGGCTTGTGATTGCGGATGCCGCCGGAGGCGATCTCGTAGCCGTTGCAGGCGATGTCGTACTGGAACGCCTTGATCTTCAGCGGATCCTGGCCGTTCAGCGCATCGAGACCGCCCTGCGGCATCGAGAACGGATTGTGCGCGAAGTCGACCTTCTTGTCGTCCTCGTTGTATTCGAACATCGGGAAGTCGACGATCCAGGCGAGCTTGAACTGCTCCTTGTCGGCGAGGTTCAGGTCGTCGGCCACCTTGTTACGGGCGAGACCGGCAAACTTGTAGAATTTCTCGGGATCGCCAGCGACGAAGAAGGCGGCATCGCCAGCCTTCATGCCGAGCGCTGCACGGACCGCCTCGGTACGCTCCGGTCCGATATTGTTGGCGATCGGGCCTGCGCCCTCATTGTTCTCGCGCCACATGATGTAGCCGAGGCCGGGCTGACCTTCGCCCTGCGCCCAGGAATTCATGCGGTCGCAGAATGCGCGGCTGCCGCCGGTCGGCCCCGGAATCGCCCAGACCTGGTTCTTCGGGTCCTCGAGCATGCGCGCGAAAACCTTGAAGCCCGAGCCGCGGAAGTGCTCGGAGACGTCCTGCATCTCCAGCGGATTGCGCAGGTCCGGCTTGTCGCTGCCGTATTTGCGGATCGCTTCGGCATAGGGAATGCGCGGCCAGTTCTTGCTCACCGGCTTGCCATTCGCAAACTCCTCGAAGATGCCGGTGATGACAGGCTCCATCGCCGCAAACACGTCTTCCTGCTCGATGAAGCTCATTTCGAGATCGAGCTGATAGAATTCGCCCGGCAGACGATCGGCGCGCGGGTCCTCGTCGCGGAAGCATGGCGCGATCTGGAAGTAGCGGTCGAAGCCCGACATCATCAGCAGCTGCTTGTACTGCTGCGGCGCCTGCGGCAGCGCATAGAACTTGCCGGGATGGATACGGCTGGGCACAAGGAAGTCACGCGCGCCTTCCGGCGACGACGCCGTCAGGATCGGCGTCTGGAATTCGAAGAAGCCGGTGTCCTTCATGCGACGGCGCATGCTGTCGATGATGGCGCCGCGGGTCATGATGTTCTGATGCAGCTTCTCGCGGCGGAGATCGAGGAAGCGGAATTTCAGACGGATGTCTTCCGGATAGTCCTGATCGCCGAATACCGGCAACGGCAGTTCGGCGGCGGGGCCGAGCACTTCGATGTCGCTGATATAGATTTCGACCTGCCCGGTCGGCAGTTCGTCATTGTTGGTGCCTTCCGGACGCCGACGCACCTTGCCGTCGATCTTCACCACCCATTCGGAGCGCAGGGTCTCGGCGACCTTGAAGGCCGGCGAGTCCGGGTCGGCGACACACTGGGTCAGGCCGTAGTGATCGCGCAGGTCGATGAACAGCACGCCGCCATGGTCGCGGATACGATGGCACCAGCCGGACAGGCGCACGGTCTGATCGATATGGCTGTCGCGGAGCGCGCCGCAGGTGTGGGACCGGTAGCGATGCATGGTTGTCCTGGAAAACACGTAAAAGGTCAGAATCGACGGTCGCGCCTATGCGCGAAGCGCAGGGTTTACCCGACCGTGCCATGCGCGGCAACCGAATGGCGGTGGCAGGGCGAGAGCGAATCCATACGTCTCGGCATCCCATCGACCACCGACACCCTTAGGGTGCGCAAAAAATGGACGACACGCCGGAGCATCCGCCCGGCGCACCGCATCAACGCGATGCGGCGGTACTTCTGCACCAAATTCAACAACTTATGAAACATTCGCAGAAAAGTTTACCGAACATTGACCAGCCGCGCTCAGTGTTATCCGCATGAAACCTGCCCGTTTTGAAGGCAGGCTCTTCAGCTGGAACTTGCTGCACACATTGCCTGCTGCGTGTCCTCCATTGCCGTGATGGCCAGCCGGGGTTCGCGGCCAACGCCGAGGATCTGATCCGTGCTCGCCAAATACTCCATCAGCACCAAACTCTTCGTCATCGTTGCCTTTCTGTTCGTTGCGATTGCGAGTATTGGCGGCCTCTCCTTCGTCCAGATGGGTGCGATGAACGCCGCAACGCACGACATCAAGGATTCCTGGCTGCCCAGCGTCCGATGGATCGGCGAAATGCGCGTCCAGTCGGCCCGCTTCCGCGCCGTGCTGCGCGATCACCTCATCGTGGCAGATGCGGACCGTCCGGATGTCGACAAGAACCTCGCCGCCCGCAAGGCCGATTTCGACAAGGCGGCCAAGGCCTATGCCCCGCTCGTCTCGTCGCCGGCGGAGCGCGAACTCGCCGACAAGCTCGACAAGGAATGGAAAGAGTTCATCACCGCCGCGACGGACGTGCAGACGCTCGCCAACAAGGGCGACATGGCCGCCGCCAAGGAGATTAACGCCAAGAAGGTCGTTCCGGTCGGCCGCACGATGGATGCGACCCTCGCCAAGCTCACCGAGCTGAACGACAAGGGCGCAGGCGCCGCCGGCGCGCATGCCGACGCGACCTATAACAACTCGATCTGGATGATGATCGGCATTCTCGCAGCGGCCGTGATCGCCGGCATCGGCGCAGCGATCTATCTGGTCCGCGACATCTCGGGCGGCATCTCGTCGATCCTCAATCCGATGGGCAAGCTCACCGATGGCGAGCTCGATGTCGGCATCCCGCATCAGGGCGAGACCACCGAAATCGGCCGTATCGCCAGCGCGCTGCAGATCTTCAAGAATGCGCTGATCGCCAAGCGCTCCGCGGACGAAGCGGCAACTGCGGAAGCAAAGATCAAGGCGGCGCGTGCCGAGACGATCAGCAGTGCGACCCGGAATTTCGAAGCGATGATCGGAGAGCTCGTGCACTCGCTGTCCGCGGCCTCCACCGAGCTGGAGGCGTCCGCCACGACGCTGACCCGCACCTCGGATGTGACCATGACCCTGTCCGGCTCGGCGGCCTCCGCGTCCCACACCGTGTCGGAGAACGTTCAGTCCGTGGCTGCAGCCACCGAGGAAATCACCTCGTCGGTCAACGAGATCGGCCGTCAGGTGCAGGAGTCCAACCGTATTGCGGCGACGGCCGTGCAGCAGGCCGAGAAGACCAATCTCAGCATCAGCAAGCTGACCGACGCCACCGCACGCATCGACGATGTGGTGAAACTGATCACCGCGGTAGCCGAGCAGACCAATCTGCTGGCGCTCAACGCCACCATCGAAGCAGCTCGCGCCGGCGAAGCCGGACGAGGCTTCGCCGTGGTCGCCGCCGAGGTGAAGGCCCTCGCCTCGCAGACGGCCAAGGCCACCGACGAGATCTCGACGCAGATCGCGGGCATGCAGGCCGCGAGTTCGGAAACCGTCGAGACCATCAAGGAGATCGGCGCGACCATCACGCTGATCTCGGAAGTCTCGTCAGCGATCGCCGCTGCCGTCGAGGAGCAAGGCGCCGCGACCCAGGAGATCGCGCGCAATGTGCAGCAGTCGGCCCATCTCAGCAGCCAGGTCGCCAATGAGGTCACCGAAGTCAATCGCGGCGCCAGCGAAACCGGTTCGGCCTCGACCCAGGTTCTTGCTGCAGCGCAGTCGCTGTCGCTGGAAAGCAACCGCCTGAAGGGCGAGGTGGACAAGTTCCTCGACACGGTTCGGGTGGCGTAACTCCATCGACCGTCATTGCGAGGAGCGCAGCTACGAAGCAATCCAGCTCTTGGCTTTCTGGATTGCTTCGCTGCGCTCGCAATGACGGAGATAGGCGGTTGAGAAACTGCCCATCTGGCCTATTTTAGGCCCATGACAATCCATTTCCCGTTCGACAACAGCTACGCGGCGCTGCCCGCCAATTTCTTCGCCCGCGTCGCGCCGACGCCGGTGCAGGCGCCGCGGCTGATCAAGCTGAACACCGCCCTTGCAGGGCAGCTCGGTCTCGATCCCGACTGGCTCGCCAGCCCGGAAGGCGTCGACGTCCTCGCCGGCAGGCGCGTCCCCGACGGCGCCGATCCCATCGCGATGGCCTATGCCGGACACCAGTTCGGCCATTTTGTCGCCCAGCTCGGCGACGGCCGCGCCATCCTGCTTGGCGAAGTCATCGACCGGAGCGGCACCCGCCGCGATATCCAGCTCAAGGGCTCCGGCCCGACACCATTCTCGCGCCGTGGCGATGGCCGTGCAGCGCTCGGCCCGGTGCTGCGCGAATATATCGTCAGCGAGGCGATGTATGCGCTCGGCATTCCGACCACGCGCTCGCTCGCAGCCGTCATGTCAGGCGAGAAAGTGCAGCGCGAGACCATGCTGCCCGGCGCGGTTCTGACGCGTGTGGCATCGAGCCATATCCGCGTCGGCACGTTCCAGTTCTTCGCAGCGCGCCAGGATATCGACGCGCTGAAGCATCTCGCCGATCACGTCATCCATCGGCACTATCCTGACCTCACAAAGGCCGAGCACCCTTATCGCGCCTTGCTCGATGCGGTGATCGCACGTCAGGCGGTGCTCGTTGCCAGCTGGCTGCATGTCGGATTCATCCATGGCGTGATGAACACCGACAACTGCTCCATCGCCGGCGAGACCATCGACTACGGCCCATGCGCCTTCATGGACGAATACAATCCGGCGACGGTCTACAGCTCCATCGACGAGATGGGCCGCTATGCCTATGCCAACCAGCCGCGCATCGCGCTGTGGAATCTGACCCGCTTCGCCGAAACGCTGCTGCCGTTGATCGACGCCGACGAGAAGACGGCGATTGACATCGCGCAATCCGCCCTCGGCGCCTTCACGGATATCTTCAACGACGCCTATCAGAGCGGCCTGCGCAGGAAGATCGGCCTGTTCACCGCGCAGCCCGATGACGACGCCCTGGTGCAGGACCTGCTGGCACTTATGACCGCGAACCAAGCAGACTTCACCAACACCTTCCGCCGCCTCGGTACTGCTGCCGCAGATCCGGAAGACGACGGCAACGTGCGCGCGGAGTTCACCGATCCCGCCGCCTTCGACGACTGGGCAGCGCAATGGCGACAGCGACTCAGCCGGGAATCCGAGGACGGCGCCACCCGGGCCCGGACCATGAATGCCGTCAATCCGGCCTTCATCCCCCGCAATCACCGCATCGAGGCGGCCATTCAAGCCGCGCTCAACGACGACTTCGCGCCATTCGAGGAACTCGTCACAGTGCTGGCAAAACCCTATGAAGATCAACCGCAGATGGCGGATTATGCCAACCCGCCGATGCCGGATGAGCGCGTGTTACGCACATTCTGCGGTACCTGATCACCCTATTTTTGCCCCTGCAGACCTCAAATCTGCGGGATTCCCTTGACTCACCAGCGTTTTGGGACGAACGCCATGAGATACGCGTTATGGACCGTCCATGGAACTGATCACCACCACTGACCAACTCGCCGCTGCCTGTGAGCGCCTCGCCCAGCATCCCGTCATCACCGTCGATACGGAATTCCTCCGCGAGACCACCTACTATCCCCTCCTCTGCGTCGTGCAGATGGCCAGCGCCGACGAAGCAGTGGTCATTGACACCCTCGCCGAAGGCATCGATCTCGCACCGTTCTTCGCGTTGATGAACAACGAAGCGGTGCTGAAGGTCTTCCATGCAGCGCGGCAGGACATCGAGATCATGGTCCACCGCAATGGCGTGGTGCCGCATCCGATCTTCGACACGCAGGTCGCCGCCATGGTGCTCGGCTATGGTGACAGCATCGCCTATGACCAGCTTGTCGAACGCGTCACAGGACATCGCCCGGACAAGACCCATCGCTTCACCGACTGGTCGCGGCGCCCGTTGACCGACGAGCAACTACACTACGCCGTCTCCGACGTGACGCATCTGCGCGACGTATTCGCCAAGCTCGACGCCGATCTCAAGAAACGCAAGCGCAGCGACTGGGTAAGCGAGGAGATGAAGGTCCTCACGTCGCCCAAAACCTACGACTTCCATCCCGAGCGCGCCTGGGAGCGTCTGAAGACACGCGTACGCAAGCCGAAGGAGCTTGCAGTGCTGATGGAAGTCGCCGCCTGGCGCGAACAGGAAGCGCAAAGCCGCGACGTGCCGCGCTCGCGCGTGCTCAAGGACGACGCCGTCGGCGATATCGCTACCCACGCGCCGACCACGCTGGACAGGCTCGCCAATCTGCGCTCGCTGCCAAAGGGTTTCGAGCGTTCGAAATGGGGCAGCGACATCATCGCCGCCGTCCAGCGCGGCATCGGCCGCGACCCGAACACGCTACCGAAGCTTGAAAAGCCGCGCGGCAATGGCAATGGCGCAGCCACGGTCGAACTGCTGAAGGTACTGCTGCGCATGACGTCCGAACGTCACGCCGTCGCCAGCAAGGTGATCGCCACCGTGGACGATCTCGAACAGATCGCCGTCGATGACAATGCCGATGTCGGCGCCCTGCACGGCTGGCGCCACGAATTGTTCGGCAAGGATGCGCTGGCGCTCAAGCACGGCCGCCTCGCATTGGCGATGGAAAAGGGCCGCGTGATCCGCGTGGAACGCACCTGACCGAGAAGGCCTTTACGGGCCTTCCCAAACCTCTCCGATCTCTGGCACAAATGCCCGGCTGCCATCCAAGGACAGCATCCATCGGGGAGACGTCATGAAATTCGTATCGATCCTGTCGGGCGGCGCGGCGCGCCTGGGCGTGATGCTCGATGGTGAGCGGGTGCTCGATCTCGCAAAGGCCGAGCCGAACGCCGCGTTCGCCGATCTGATCAGCCTGATCGAGGCCGGCGATGCCGGACTGGAAGCTGCACGACGTGTCGCCTCCACCGCAGCCGGCGGCGCTTCGCAGCATGCGACCAGCAAGCTCTCCGATGTCACCCTGCAAGCGCCGATCCCCTCGCCGCGCAAGAACGTTTTCTGCGTCGGCCGCAACTATGTCGAGCATGTCAATGAGGGCTATCGCGCCCGCGGTGCCGAGATCAAACTGCCGGAATATCCGCAGTTCTTCACCAAGCCACGCACCGCTGTGATCGGCGCAGGCGCGACGGTCCCGCTGCATGCCAATGTCACCGCCATGCTCGACTATGAGGTCGAACTCGCCGTCGTGATCGGCCGCGGCGGCGTCAATATCCCGATCGAGGAAGCGCTCGACCACATCTTCGGCTTCACCATCATCAACGACGTCACCGGCCGCGATGTCCAGCGTCGTCACGACCAATGGTTCAAGGGCAAGGGTCTCGACGGCACCTGCCCGATGGGACCATGGGTGGTGGAGCGTGGCGACGTCAGCGATCCGCAGGCGCTCGACCTGTCACTCAAGGTGAATGGCGAAGTCCGTCAGAGTTCCAACACCAAGCACATGATCTTCCCGATCGCACGCATCATCAGCGAGCTGTCGCTTGGCCTTACGCTGGAGCCCGGCGATGTCATCGCCACCGGCACGCCATCCGGCGTCGGCTATGCCATGACGCCGCCGCGCCCGCTGAAGGCCGGCGACGTCATGACGCTCGAGATTGCGGAGATCGGGGTGCTGGAAAACCGCGTCGGTAACTAGCTCTTCCCTCCTCCTGAGGAGCGCGCAAAGTGCGCGTCTCCTTGCGAATGGCAAAGCCATTCGCTGGGGATGGCAGCGGAGCTCCATCAACTCATGGTTCGAGACGGCGCTTCGCGCCTCCTCACCATGAGGGCTGAGAGAAAACTAGCGCCGGACGATCGAGCCTGACTTGCCGACCAGTCGCGCGAGCTGCTTGAAGCGGCTGCCGACACGGTCGGCGACGAGATCGACCAGGCGATGTTCGAAGATGAGCATCATCTTGCGATCCTGCACGGTGAAATGCGCGGCCGGCAAGACACCAGGCTGCGCCGCCGAGATCAGATGCGCCACGCGGAACAGCGCACCCAGCAGGCGCGCACGCTCCACTTGTGCCGGCGTCACCAAAGCCCGCACGATTTCCGGCGGCTCATTCTCGGCGCTGAAGCCGGCATAGCGGTAGTAGACCGACAGCGCGAGGAAGGCGCGGCCGTGATGGTCGATGGAGCCGAAATTGCCGTTGGTGATCAGATGCAGCGTCTGCTCGCCGCGATGGTCGGGATGCACGCGCCAGCCGATATCCGAGAGCAGACAGGCGACACGGCGCAGCCGGCGATCCTCGTCGGTCTCCGACAGTCTGGCGATACGCATGAAATGATCGCTCCAGGCGCTCAGCTCCTGGGCATGACGTGCAGATCGCGAGTAGAGCCTGTTCATGGTCTCGGCAGCGCCGAGCAAACCATCCTCGGCGCGCTGCGCTGGCGACAGCATCTCGTAAAACAGGCCCTCGCGAACGCCATAGGTCGAGAACACGATGGCCTTCGGCTTGCCTATGCGGATGATGTATTCGAGCAGCAGCGCCGCATAGACCAAGAGCGGCTGACGTGCCTCGGTGATCGTCTCGATATCGGCGAGCACATTGGCCGCTGCAAAACGGCGCACGCGGCGGACGAAGCTGAGCGCATCGGCGGCCGGAATCGTATAGCCGTGCATCACCTTGAGCGGATAGCCGCTCTGCAGGATGTGCAGTCGCGCAAGCGCGCGCCATGTGCCGCCGACCGCATAGAAATTGCGACCGACGCATGCCTTCAGCTGCTCGACATCGGCAAAAGCCTTGGCGATGATGCGTTCGGCGCGCTTCGGCGAATTCTTCGAAGCATCCTGCAAGGCGAGACCGCCAAGCGGCAGCGTGACACCCTGCCGCAAGGAATTGCCGCGGACATCGATGAGTTCGAGCGAACCGCCGCCCATGTCGCCGACGAGACCGTTCGGCTTGTGCACTCCGGAGATCACACCGAGCGCGGAGAGTTTTGCTTCACGCGGACCGGAGATGATCTGGATTTCGCAGCCGCAGATCTTCTCTGCCGCGGCGATGAATTCCGGACCGTTGCTGGCATCGCGCGCCGCAGCCGTGGCGATCGCATAGACACGGCCGACCTTCATGATCTTGCACAGCGCACGAAAGCGCCGCAGCGCCGTCAATGCCTTGTCGACGGCGTCCTTGGCCAGCAGCCCCGTGCTTTGCACTTCGCGGCCGAGACCACAGAGCGCCTTCTCGTTGAAGATGGTGACGAGACTGCGGGCAAGCGATTCATAGACGACGAGACGAACCGAATTCGAACCGATATCGATGACCGCAACGCTGGAAGCGCGTTGGCGCGTGCGCGCTACCACGTGACCGATCCCTTACGACGATTGCTGGCGTTCGGAACGGCGCGTAAGCCGCCGCGGCGATGATTTCTCAAGCGACTTTCCACGGCCAGACAGACTCGGATTCGTCATGAAGTAATTGTGCACGTTGAAGGGCTCCTCGCCCTTCGCGGCCTTCATACGCGTTGACGACCCGTCGGGCAACAATTGCCAGCTCTGTTCGGTGTCCTTCAGATTCGCGACCATGATCTGTTCGAGAACCTGCGTATGTACCGTCGGGTTCTGCAGCGGGCACAGCACTTCGACGCGGCGATCGAGATTGCGCGGCATCATGTCGGCCGACGAGATATAGACCATCGCCTTGGGGCTCGGCAGGCCGTGGCCCATGCCGAAGCAATAGATGCGGCAATGTTCGAGGAAACGGCCGATGATCGACTTGACGCGGATGTTCTCCGACAGACCGGGCACGCCCGGCCGCAGGCAGCAGATACCGCGGACAACGAGTTCAATCGAGACACCGGCCTTCGACGCTTCGTAGAGAGCATCGATAATGCCGGGATCAACCAGCGCATTCATCTTCAGCCAGATCGCACCGGGCTTGCCTGCACGTGCGAACTCCGCCTCCCCCTTGATGTGATCGATCATCTGCTTGCGCAGCGTCAATGGCGAGACGGCCATCTTCTCGATATCGCTCGGTTCGGCATAGCCGGTGATGTAGTTGAACACCCGCGCCACATCGCGGCCGATGATCGGATCCGAGGTGAAATAGGACAGGTCGGTATAGATGCGCGCCGTGACCGGATGATAGTTGCCGGTGCCGGTGTGGACATAGGTCGTCAGCGCCCCGCCCTCGCGGCGCACCACCAGCGACAGCTTTGCGTGCGTCTTCAATTCGAGGAAGCCGTAGACCACCTGTACGCCGGCCCGTTCGAGATCGCGCGCCCAGCGGATATTGGCTTCTTCATCGAAGCGCGCGCGGAGTTCGACGAGCGCGGTCACCGACTTGCCGGCTTCGGCCGCCTCGACCAGCGTGCGCACGATCGGTGAATTGTTGGAGGTGCGATACAGCGTCTGCTTGATCGCGACCACATCCGGATCGCGCGCCGCCTGCTGCAGGAACTGAACGACGACGTCGAAGGATTCGTAGGGATGGTGAACCACCAGATCCTTCTGCCGGATCGCCGCGAAGATATCGCCGCCGTGATCGCGCACGCGCTCGGGATGGCGCGGCACATAGGGCACGAATTCAAGGTCCGAACGATCGAGCCGCGTCAGTTGCGACACTTCATTCATGGCGAGCACGCCATCGACCAGCAGTATCTCATCGTCGGAGGTCGCCAGCGCACGCTGCACGAAGGCGCGCAATTCGACCGGCATGGTGGCTTCGATCTCGAGGCGGATCACAGAGCCGCGGCGGCGGCGCTTCAGCGCAGACTCGAACAGGCGAACGAGATCTTCCGCTTCTTCTTCGACTTCCAGTTCGCTGTCGCGGATGATGCGGAAGGCGCCCTGCCCCTGCACGACATAGCCGGGGAAGAGACGACCAATGAACAGGCTGGTCGCCTGCTCCAGCGTGATCAGCCGAACCTCGCCATCCCTGCCGGGATTCGGCAGCCGGATGAAGCGATCGATCTTGCCGGGCATGCGGATCAGGGCGTTCATCGTCTTGCCGTCGGCCACGCGCGTCAAATGCAGCGCGATGGTGAAGCCGAGATTCGGAATGAACGGGAACGGATGCGCGGGATCGATCGCCAGCGGAGTGAGCAGCGGGAAGATGTTGTGGAGGAAGTGATCCTCGATCCAGCTCCGCTCGGCCTTGGTGACGTCCTTGCCGTCGAGCAGCACAATACCGGCATCGGCCAGCATGCTGCGCTGATCACGCCAGATCGCCTGCTGATCGTTGGCGAGCTTGGACACCGAATGATTGATCAGCACGAGTTGCTCGGCCGGCGTCAGCCCGTCGGGGCTGCGCTCGGTGATCCCTTCGCGCACCTGGGCCTTCAGGCCGGCGACGCGCACCATGAAGAATTCATCGAGATTGTTGGCTGAAATCGAAAGGAACCGGACCCGCTCCAGCGCAGGATGGCCGGGATTGACCGACTCCTCCAGCACGCGACGATTGAAATGCAGCCAGGAGAGTTCGCGATTGATGAAACGTTCGGGTCCCGATGCGATCGCTTCTGCGGGCTTCGATTCGCCTTTTTTCTCTTCAATCGCAATCTCTTCCGCGGAGTCCATCAGGTCGCAATCCATCCAGTTCGAGTCATGATCTTAACCAGCCAATACCCGCATTCTCCGCGACGGTCACATGACAGTTATATGACAAAACTAAGCGATAGCATCGGCCACCAAATCGGGATGCTGCGCAATCACCCTAACATAGGCGATGGCAAATTCGGGCGCGGTGACCCGTGCCTGTTCCCAATCGCGTAACGTACCGACAGGCACTCGAAAACGACTGGCGAACTCGGATTGCGACAGACCGAGCCCGGTTCGCGTCATGCGGATCAAGCGCGCGCGCTGGCCACGCTCCAGCGCTTCAACGGTGACGTCAAAATCCTCGGGGTCGGTGGGATCAGCGGGTATCGCGATATGCTCGTTCTTCATTTTTGTTGCTCCTTCGTACCGAAATGAAGCGAGGCTGCCCATCCCGCCAAACAAACACACCAGTGAATAGTTTGCCGTCAACGGCACCGACAACTTTGGATCGATCTTCTCGGTCGGCAGCACGGATCGAGGGCGTTACGAGGTGCTTGTCGTCCTCGAAAATGCGGTCGCCAAAAGCGAGCGGCAATTTGTGCTTGCGGCGGTTCACCGCATCTTTGGAAGGGTCGAACCTATCCTCGGCCATCAAGTGATTATACGGAATTTCCGCACAAGCGAAACCCCGCATCTATGGCTGAGGATTCCCGCAATAGTTCGGCAGCCAAGGCTCGTGTGACAGGCCGGCCGAGGCGCAGAGCTTCGCTATCCAGCAGTTCGACGGTGCGCCGCGCCGCAACAAAGGATCGCTCGATCCGGCTGGCGATGTAGCTGACGACGGTCTCGTCGATGCTCATCTGGCGATCGGCGCAAAATTTGACGATCAGCGCCCGGAACAGGAGATCGTCCGGGGCCTTGAGCTGCACCACCGGCACGGCGCGCAACCGCGAGCGCAGATCACGCAGCCCGATCTCCATGGCGACCGGCGCAATCCGGGCGGTGATGAGCACGTAAGCACCATCTTCGCGAGCAAGATTGAGCAGATGGAAAAGCGCCCGCTCATCGAAACTGTCCGGGGTCAGGTCTTCAACCACCACCGCGCCGGTGGCCAGCGCGCCCGGCACCGTCGCGGCCGTCAGGGAATGAGCCATGGTCGAACGCGCACCGGCCTCTTCGGCCCAGATCGCGGCGAGATGGCTTTTGCCGGAGCCTTCCGGTCCGGCCAGCAGCATGACGCGGTTCGGCCAGTCCGGCCAGCAATCGATCAGGCCGAGCGCCTCGGCATTGGCGTCCCCCTCAAGAAAGTCGTCGCGCGACAAACTCTCCGCATGGGGCAGCGCAAACGCCAGTTGACGAGGTTGGACGCGGACAGACACGCAGATACTCCAGGCCGGCTCGCCGGCATTTACTCAGGGCGCGCGCCCGCCTCGATCGTGCTCATGTGCCGTACCCACTCGACCAGGTAGAGGCTTACGGAAGCGAGCGACAGGACAGTCACAAAACCCATTAAAATCAGATCGTAAGGCGACGAATTGAAACCAAATCCGAGCGCCGCGAGCACCAGGGCGGCGAATGCGACCTGGGCCACCGTATTCAGCTTGGAGACCATCAAGGGCTTCATCGGGATCGGTTTGCCGAACAGCCAGGAGACGATCACCGCACCGACGATCATGATATCCCGCGACACCACCAGAATCACCAGCCAGCGCGGCACTGCCCCCCATATCCCCAGGGATACATAAATCGAAACCAGAAGGGCCTTGTCAGCCAGCGGATCGAGCAACGCCCCGAGTTCGCTGGCCATGTTGAAGCGCTTGGCGAGAAAGCCGTCCACGGCGTCGCTGACGCCGGCGATCACGAAGACCGCAAAGGCAATCTCCATCTGACTGGACGCGATCGCCCAGACGACGATGGGAACCAGCAGAATGCGGCCCAAAGTGATGATATTGGGGATACTCAACTGGCGTTTCCGGCTCCGGCCCGTGCCAGAATCCGAGCATCGCGGCTCCGACCGGCATAACGCCTAGATAGTAGCCGGGATAGCGTTTACGAGCCATTGCGCGAGGGCAATTTCCGACGTAACCAGCGGAAAATTCACAATTTCGCACTTCGCCAGGATACCGGGCATGACCGACCAGAAAAAAGGCCTCACTTACGCGGATGCGGGCGTCGATATCGATGCGGGCAACCGGCTGGTCGACCTCATCAAGCCGATGGTGCGCGCCACCGCCCGCCCCGGCGCCGACGCCGAGATCGGCGGTTTTGGCGGATTGTTCGACCTGAAGGCCGCCGGATTCAAGGACCCGATCCTGGTGGCTGCTACCGACGGCGTCGGCACCAAGGTCAAGATCGCCATCGAGGCCAATGTCCATAACGGCATCGGCATCGACCTGGTCGCGATGTCGGTCAACGACCTGGTCGTTCAGGGCGCCGAACCGCTGTTCTTCCTCGACTATTTTGCCTGCGGCAAGCTCGATCCCGAAGCCACCGCCTCCATCGTCGCCGGCATCGCCGAAGGCTGCCGGGAATCCGGCTGCGCCCTGATCGGTGGCGAGACCGCCGAAATGCCCGGCCTCTACAAGGACGGCGACTATGATCTCGGCGGCTTCTCGGTCGGCGCGGCCGAACGCGGCACGCTGCTGCCGACCAAGGACATGGCCGTTGGCGATGCCGTGATCGGCCTCGCCTCGTCCGGCGTGCATTCCAACGGTTTCTCGCTGGTCCGCAAAATCGTCGAACGCACCGGTCTCTCCTATGCCGACAAGGCGCCGTTCTCGCCGGTGATGACACTCGGCGGCGCGCTGCTGACGCCGACCAAGCTCTATGTGAAATCCTGCCTGCGCGCGATCCGCGAGACCGGCGCCGTGAAGGGCCTCGCCCATATCACCGGCGGCGGCTTCACCGATAACATCCCGCGCGTGCTGCCATCGGGGCTCGGCGTGCGCATCGACCTGCCCGCGCTCAACGTCCTGCCGGTTTTCAAGTGGCTGGCCGCCGAAGGCGATATCGCCGAACTCGAACTGCTGCGCACCTTCAATTGCGGTATCGGCATGATCGCCATCGTCAAGCCCGATGCAGTTCAAGAGGTCATGGACATCCTGCGCGAAGCCGGCGAGACGGTTTCATTGCTCGGTGATGTGATCGAAGCCAAGGGCGACGAGCGTGTCGTCTATGACGGGCATCTCGACCTGAAACTGTGAGACCTACGATGCGCCGCGTCGCCATCCTGATTTCGGGCCGCGGCTCGAACATGTCCGCACTGATCGAGGCCGCCTCGGCCGAGGGTTTCCCCGCCGAGATCGCGCTCGTCATCTCCAACCGCACCGATGCCCCCGGCCTCGCCAATGCGGCGGCCAACGGCATCAAGACGCTGGTGATCGAGAGCAAGCCGTTCGGCAAGGACCGCGCAGGCTTCGAGAAACTGCTGACGGCGGCGCTCGACGAGCATGGCATCGAGCTGATCTGCCTCGCCGGCTTCATGCGCCTTTTCACAGCGGAATTCGTCCAGCACTGGTATGGCCGGATGCTCAACATCCATCCGTCGCTGCTGCCATCCTTCCCCGGCCTCGATCCGCACGGCCAGGCCTTGCGCGCGGGAGTGAAGATCTCCGGCGCGACCGTCCATTTCGTGATTCCGGAAACCGATGCCGGCCCGATCGTGATGCAGGGCGCAGTGCCGGTCGCCACCGACGACACGCCCGATACGCTCGCCGCCCGCGTGCTCGGCGTCGAGCATCAGATCTATCCGCAGGCGCTCCGGCTGCTTGCGACGGATGGCATCGAAATCGATGGCGCCGTGACAAAGACCACCGCTTGCATCGGCAGCGACGACAACCTGATCGCACCGACGGTCATTTGACCCCCGCCGTCATTGCGAGGAGCGTAGCGACGAAGCAATCCAGTTTTTGGGTCTCTGGATTGCTTCGCTACGCTCGCAATGACGACGTTTGGATCTTGCTCAGCCCTTCACGAAGGCCAGCAGATCGGGATTGAGCACGTCAGCATGGGTGGTCAGCATGCCGTGCGGGAAGCCCGGATAGGTCTTCAGCGTGCCGTTCTTGAGCAGCTTGACCGTTAGCGGTGCGGAATCCGCGTAAGGCACGATCTGGTCATCGTCGCCATGCATCACCAGCACCGGCACGTCGATCGCCTTCAGGTCCTCGGTGAAGTCGGTTTCCGAAAACGCCTTGATGCAATCGTAGTGGGCCTTGGCACCACCGGCCATGCCCTGCCGCCACCAGTTGTCGATCACGCCCTGCGAGACCTTCGCGCCCGGACGGTTGAAGCCATAAAACGGACCGGCGGGGACGTCGACATAGAACTGCGCACGATTGTCCACGAGCGCCTTGCGGAAACCGTCGAACACTTCGAGCGGCAGGCCGCCGGGATTGTTCGCGGTCTTCAGCATGATCGGCGGCACGGCGCCCACCAGCACGGCCTTGGCGACCCGGCCCTTCTTGGCGCGCGCCACATAGCGGGCAACTTCGCCGCCGCCGGTGGAGTGGCCGATATGCACGGCGTCCTTGAGATCGAGCGCGTCGGCGAGCTCGATCACATCGGCCGCATAGGTGTCCATCTCGTTGCCGGTGGCGGTCTGCGTCGAACGACCGTGGCCGCGGCGATCATGGGCGACGACGCGATAGCCGTTGTTCAGGAAGAACATCATCTGGGCATCCCAGTCGTCCGCGCTGAGCGGCCAGCCGTGATGGAAGACGATCGGCTGCCCGGTGCCCCAATCCTTGTAGAAGATTTCCGTACCGTCCTTCGTGGTGATCGTCGGCATCTGAGGCTCCTTGGCCAGTTGGAAACTGAGAGAACGCCCGTTGCTCTGCCCTTCAGGACCGAACATGTCGGCGAGCGCCCATCACTGCATCTTCAATACATTGTGCATTCGGACGGCGTCTTGAACATCCGTCCGTCGGCAATCGGCGCAAGGAACGGGCACATCGCTGCCCGCAATTGCGGCGCCAGCTCCCCGATTTGGGATTGCCACCTCCGATTTATTGTACTTATAGTACATTTATTGACGAAACTCAA
The DNA here is from genome assembly GCA_023449855.1 of Pseudomonadota bacterium. Lineage (GTDB taxonomy): Bacteria > Pseudomonadota > Alphaproteobacteria > Rhizobiales > Xanthobacteraceae > Tardiphaga. The sequence continues at coordinate 23,986 of JAEXHR010000223.1, forward strand.
TTGCCGGACACGCAATCGCGGAACATCGGCGCGGATTTTCATCGCATGAACGCATCACCCGACTATGACGTCTTCGACGCCGGTACCGTAACGCTGCAGTGCGGCGCAGCCTTTGGACTGAAGCTCGCCTACAAGACCTACGGCCGGCTGAATGACGACAGATCCAACGCCATTCTCTATCCGACCTCCTTCGCAGCACAGCACACCGATATCGAGTGGCTGATCGAGCCCGGAGCGGCGCTCGATCCCGATCGCTATTTCATCATCATTCCGAACCTGTTCGGCAACGGCTTGTCGTCGTCGCCATCGAACACACCGGCCGCCGACTATCCCGAGATCAGCTATCACGACGCCATCGCGGTTCAGCGTCGTCTCGTCACCGAGCATTTCGGCATTTCCCGTCTCGCCATGGTCTATGGCTGGTCGATGGGTGGCATGCAGGCCTATCACTGGGCTGCACGCTATCCGGACATGGTGGAGCGCGCCGCCGTGGTCTGTGGCAGCGCGCGCTGCTCGCCGTTCAACACCGTGTTTCTGGAAAGCGTCCGCGCCGCACTGACGGCCGACCCGGCCTTCGTCGATGGCCGTTTCGTCACGCGTCCGGCCAAGGGCCTGCGCGCCATGGGCCGGGTCTATGCGGGTTGGGCGATGTCGCACGGATTCTATCGCGACGAGCTGTGGCGCGAGATCGGCTTCACCTCGCTTGAGGACTATCTCAGCCGCTCCTGGGACATCGCCTTTGCGCATCGCGACGCCAACAATATCCTGGCGCAGTTGTGGACCTGGCAGAATGGCGACATCAGCAGATGTGCAGAATTCGGCGGCGACTTTGCTAAAGCGATGGCCGCGATCAAGGCCCCGATCCTGCTGATGCCCGGCGCAACGGACGACTATTTCCAGGTCGGCGACAACGAGGCCGAACTGCCCTTGCTGACCAATGCCCGCACGGCCGAACTCTGCCCGATCCCGTCCCTGCACGGCCACCGTGCCGGCAATCCGATGAAGAACCCGGCCGACAAGGCGTTCCTGAATGCTAGGATCAAGGCTTTCCTGAACTCATGAGCAGCATCGACACCCATCACGACAGACCCGCTCGCGCGCTGACGCCTGCACAGCTCAAGGACCTGTCGGTTCGCGCCAACCTGCCCGGCGCGGTGCGCACGTTCAGTCATTTCGGAGCCATCCTGCTGGTTGGCGCCGCGATCTGGTTCACGGTCACGCGTTACGGCGCGCTGTTCGCCCTGCCGCTGATCGCGCTGCAGGGCTATCTCGTCGCGTTTCTGTTCATGCCAGTCCACGAAGCCGCGCATAAAACGGTGTTCACCAGCCGTGTCGCCAACGAGATCCTCGGCCATCTGTCAGCCTTGCTGATCGTGCATCCCTACGAGCACTACGCCCTGTTTCACTGGGATCATCACCGCTTCACCCAGGACCCCGACCGCGACCCGGAGCTGGTGACGGCGACGATCCCGAGTTCGGATACCAGACTCGCGATTGCCTATACCGGCGTCGTCCAGCTGACCAATCGCATTCGCCTGCTGCTGCGGCGAGCGATCACGGGCGAGGCCGTAGCACCATGGATACCCGACACCAAGAGCGACCTCGTGGTGCGCGAAGCGCGCATCTATGCGCTCATCTATCTCCTGCTGCTGGCCGCATCGATCGCCCTGCAAACCACCGCACTGTTCTGGTGCTGGCTGCTGCCGCTATTCGTCGGCCAGCTGTTCCTGCGGCCCTATCTCTATGCCGAGCACACCGGCTGCGAACATACCCGCAGCGCCTATGAGAACACCCGCACCACCTATACCGGCGCACTGATGAAATGGTTCAGCTGGAACATGCCGTTCCATGTCGAGCATCACGCCTATCCGTCGGTGCCGTTCCATTCGCTGCCGAAGCTGAATGCCATCGTGGACGATCGCATCCTTCATCGCGGCCAGGGCTATCGCCGCGTGCACCGCGAAACCTTTGCCTGGTTTCGTCGTGCCCGTCAGAACCGCGGCTAACGTCACGCGCCAGTCAGCACCGCTTTCACCAGCTTGCGTGCGCTATCGGCCGTGATGCTGCGGAAACCGAACGTGTCCTGATAAAACAGCGTGCCATAGATGCGATCATAAAGATCGCCGGCCGGCTCGGCTGACGTCACGCTACCGTCCTGCTGGCCCGTCTTGATGATCTTCACCACGGCATCGCGGCGGGCTGCGAGATAGCGCTCCGCGAATAGCCGTGCCGATCCCGTGCGCGCGATACACTCGGAGATGACAGCCAGTTGCACCTTACCGAACTCGCCGCCCAGCGCCATCGCATAGGCCGATGCGTGCCTCCCGATGCGCGCGACGGCATCGCCGCCATCGGCGATCGGCAGCATCGTTGCTGCCCGCCGCAAGAAAGCATCGATCAACAGTGCCTCGCGCGACGGCCACCATTTATAGATGGTCATTTTCGAGACGCCGGATTCCCGCGCGATCGCATCGATGGTCGCGGCAGCGAGACCATCGGCGGCCATCATGCGATAGGCGCTATCGAGGATCGCCTCCTCCGTTTCGACGGAACGCGGGCGGCCGCGGCGGATCGGTTTGACATCGGACATACCGGTCCTATAGCGCGGATCGGCGCGATCAAACAGCAGGACTGGCAACTTGCTCCGGCAATTCCGGGAGATCCGCTTTGCGGCTGAGCAGTTCGTAAATATCGACGGCCCGGGCAAAACCCTTCGGCTTGATGGTGCCGACGCTCCGGAACGTGAAGCGGCTCCCCGCGGCATCCTTCACGGCCTGACTGACCAGCGCACGCGTGCCATGATCCTTGTTGAGCGTCTCCAGGCGGGACGCCAGGTTCACGGTGGCACCGAGCGCAGTGTAATTCATGCGGTCGGACGAGCCGATATTGCCGATCATGACATCTCCGACATGAAGGCCGAAGCGCGTGACATAGGCCGGCCATCCTTCGCGCTCGAACTCCTCGTTCAGCGCGTGATTGGCCTCGATGCAGCGGAGCACCGCCTCACAGGCCTGCAGCACGTGATCGTCATGTTCGACCGGCGCATTCCAGATGCCCATCACAGCGTCGCCGATGAACTTGTCCACCGTGCCCTGATGCGCCGCTATGACGTTGGACATCGCCGCAAAGTAGCGCGACGTGTAAAGCATCACCTGGGTCGGATCCTTGTCCTCGGTCAGGCTGGTGAAATTCTCGATATCGGTGAACAGGATCGTCGCCTCGCGGCGCGTGCCTCCGAGCTCCATGGAGTCCCCGGTCTCCACCAGTTGCTGCACCAGCCGTTTTGGCACGAAATTCGAAAAGGTCTGCACCAGCGAGCGCATGGTGTAGACGGAACGACCGAGATCGTCGATCTCGCGGATCGGCGAGCGCAGGCGTGGCATGGTCGAAAACCGAAAACGCTGGATGCGATCCACCTCGCGCGACAGGATGCGCAGTGACAGCGACAACCTGTTGCCGATCAGGAAGGCAGCGGGCAGCGCCGCCAGCAGCAGCAGGATAGCGACGATAATGAGGGAGCGTCGCTCGGCGACGATATCCGAATAAAATTCATCGATGGGCGCGAACACGACGACCCGCAGGTCGGCTGTTCCGGCAACGATGATCGGCTGCATCGCTGCCAGATATTCGCGGCCATGACGATCCCTGAAAAACTGTTCGCTCACGCCGGTCCGGCGCCACGCCTCGATCGCGGCGAGTGCGCCGACTGTATCGACATCGGTCAAACGGGGCAGTTCGGGCAATCGATCGCCCGCCCCTCTTCTGTCGAGCCATTTCGACAGATCGGGATGCGCGATGACGCGCCCGGCATCATCGAACAGGAAGGCGACGCCGGATTTGCCAAGCCCCTGCTGGCGCAGCATCGTCTCCGCTTCGCCAATCAGAATATCGCCTGCAACGACACCGACGCGCTCGCTGCCGATCGGCATCCGCACGGTGTAGCCGACATTGTCGGTGAGATGGAAAATATACGGAGCAGTCAACAGTGCGGCGTCGGGCTCGAAAGCGCCGTCATACCAGGGCCGCTTGCGCGGATCGAAATCATCCGGACCGGCCACGCGCGCCAGCACCCGCAAACCGTCATCCATATAGGCCGTGGAGGCCTGCAATGCGCCTGTCGTTGCCGACCTGGCAATCACGAACAGCCGAAACTTGGCGCCGTCTGGCGCGCCAATGCGTTTGCGCGCTTCCGACCCCGAGCGATCGATGAAATCCAGCTCCAGAAATGAGCCGTCGTCATAGCCCATATAGAGATTGGAGAGCTGCGCATTATTTCGCAGCATCGAGGCCATGAGATTATAGAGGCGCAGATTGTCGCTGATATCTGCCGCCTGCACCGACGGCATGCCGCGCAAGATATCGAGATTGTCGCGTGCCGACTTGAGCTGCGCATCGATGCGGTCGGCGGAGGCCTGCGCCACGGTGCTGAGATAGCCGGACGCCGCGGTGCGCACGATCGCATTGACGCGGCTGAAGCTGAGATACAGCAATGCAAGGCCGACGGTCAGCACGATGCCGACGAAGACGGCGATGATCGACGTCCTGAAGCTCACACGCAAGCGCGTATTTTTCATCGGCACGGCGCGATCCGCGTTAGCAAAAAGCGAAGATTATCGGTGCTATGCGTTGCTCCGACAGCGCAAAGCCTTATCCGGGTACGCCGCCGATTGCAAAGTAATCGCAGCCCCCGCATAGTCCGAGCGCGCGAAGATTTAACCAACTCTTAAGGACGCAAGATATGGCGGGCGCCGATATCGATGTGGTCATCCGGCAGACCGCAAAGCAGCAGAACAAGACAATCCTCGCCGCCATCAAGGCGCGCCGCGATCACTTCGCCGGCCTCGCCGCGAAGGCGAAGGATGCAGGCACCAAGGAACGCTACAAGCAGGCCGCCAAGGACGTGATGGAGCAAGGCACCGCCGCCGCGCGTCGCCTGCAGATCTCGGCCGACAATGCCGCCGATAGCTTTGCCCGCTCCATGCGGATGGCGACTGACGCATTCGCCGCAAAGACGGCGGCCGAAGCTGCCAAAGCCGCAGCCGAGAAGCCCGCCGTCGCCAAGGATCCCAAGCCAGCCAAGAAAGCTGCCAAGGGCAAGAAGGCCGCTGCGTCAAAAGCCAAGAAAAAGAAGAAGTCCTGATCGCAACGCGGCGCGG
>JAEXHR010000238.1 GCA_023449855.1 Pseudomonadota bacterium
GCGCGAGGCGCTGGGCCGGCGGCTGCGCGAACTCGCAGGTTTCGGCCTTGTCGGCATTGCCGGCGTGGCGGCGGCGGCGATGATGACCTGGTCGGTGCAGGACCCGAGCCTGTCGCATGCGACCTCGCGCGCGATCCGGAATGTGGTCGGCTATCCCGGCGCGATCGGCGCGGATCTTCTCATGCAGATCCTCGGCCTCGGCGCGATCATGATGATCCTCACCGTCGCGGTGTGGGGCTGGCGGATGATGACGCATCGGCACTTCGACCGCGAAGCGCTGCGCCTCACCTGCTGGCTGCTCTGCACGGTGTTCGCATCCGGCTTCGCAAGCTGCTGGCAGCATGGCGGATCCTGGCCTCTGCCGACCGGCGTCGGCGGCGTGGTCGGCGATGCGCTGTTCCGTGCGCCGGCCGTCGTGTTCGGTCCCGTCGGCTTCATCTATCGCTTCGTGCTCGGCACCATCTTCTGCACGCTGATGGCCGTGACATTCATCATCGCCTGCGGCTATGGCGCCAAGCCGAAGGAACATTTCGCCGAGATCGAGGATGTCGACGATGAGCCGTTCGAGGATGTCGATGAAGAGAAGGACCGCCGCTCTTTCTCGGTTTCGCTCGGCTGGTTCGTGCATGGCCTGATGAGCACCAAGGCGCGCATCGGCCGCGCGCTGTCCTTCCTGTATTCCAAATTCGTCACCTCCGGCGCCGAGCCACGCGCTGCCGCCTTCGAACGGCAGGAGCCGAATCTCGGTAGCCGTCGTCCCAGCCCGTCGATCGCTCCGCATGATGAGCACGAAGACGAGCACGAGGAGGAAGAAGAGGAAGAAGAGGAAGAAGAAGAGGTCGAGGAAGAGCCCGCCCCCAAGGCGCGCAAGAAGCCTTCCGCGAAGGAACCGGTCCGCAAGAACAACAACGGCAAGTTCGAGCTGCCCTCCGTCGGCATGCTCACCGCGCCGAAGGCCGCCGATCGCAAGCCGCTCAGCAAGGCCGAGCTGGAAGCCAATTCGCGCGCGCTCGAAGGCGTGCTGCAGGATTTTGGCGTGCGCGGTGAAATCGTCAAAGCCAATCCCGGCCCCGTCGTCACGCTGTACGAACTCGAGCCTGCACCGGGCATCAAGTCGTCGCGCGTCATTGGTCTCGCCGACGATATTGCGCGCTCCATGAGCGCCCTCTCCGCACGCGTTGCCGTAGTCCCCGGCCGCAATGCCATCGGCATCGAACTACCGAACCAGCATCGCGAAAACGTTTATCTGCGCGAATTGCTGCAGGTGCAGGACAGCAACGAGGGCATCAAGCTGCCGCTCTGCCTCGGCAAGAATATCGGCGGCGAAAGCATCATCATCGATCTCGCGCGCACGCCGCATATGCTGATCGCCGGCACCACCGGTTCGGGTAAGTCAGTCGCGATCAACACCATGATCCTCAGCCTGGTCTACAGGCTGCGACCGGACCAGTGCCGCCTGATCATGGTCGATCCGAAGATGCTCGAACTCTCCGTCTATGACGGCATCCCGCATCTCCTCACGCCGGTCGTGACCGATCCGAAGAAAGCCGTCGTCGCGCTGAAATGGGCCGTGCGCGAGATGGAGGAACGCTACAAGCGCATGGCCAAGCTCGGCGTGCGCAATATCGACGGCTATAATGCGCGCCTCGTTGAGGCAGGGAAGAAGGGCGAGGAGCTCACCCGCACGGTTCACACCGGCTTCGACAAGGAAACCGGCAAGGCGATCTACGAGGAGGAGAAGCTCGACCTCTCGCCGCTGCCCTATATCGTCATCATCGTGGACGAAATGGCCGACCTGATGATGGTGGCCGGCAAGGACATCGAAGGCCTGGTGCAGCGCCTCGCGCAGATGGCGCGCGCCGCCGGCCTGCATGTGGTGCTCGCGACCCAGCGTCCGTCGGTGGACGTCATCACCGGCACCATCAAGGCCAACTTCCCGACCCGTATCTCCTTCCAGGTGACGTCGAAGATCGACAGCCGCACCATTCTGGGCGAGATGGGCGCCGAGCAACTGCTCGGCCGCGGCGACATGCTGTACATGGCCGGCGGCGGACGCATTTCGCGCGTCCATGGCCCGTTCGTGTCGGACGAGGAAGTCGAGAAGGTGGTACGCCACCTCAAGACCCAGGGCGAGCCTGAATATCTCGAAGCTGTGACCGCAGAGGAACCGGAAGAAGGCGAAGACGGTGCGGTGTTCGACAACACCGGCATGGGCGCCGATGGCGGCGGCGACCTGTATCAGCAGGCCGTTGCGATCGTGAAGCGCGACCGCAAGGCATCGACCAGCTACATCCAGCGCCGCCTGCAGATCGGCTACAACCGCGCGGCCTCGCTGATCGAACGGATGGAGAATGAAGGCGTCGTCGGGCAGCCGAACCATGCCGGCAAGCGCGAGATCCTGATCGCCGAAGAAGAGAGCGGATACTGAGCGCGTGACGGTATCGCATGACAAACACGCGCAAGGATCGCAAATGGGGTCGCGAAATCGCCACAGCGCATGCTTAACCCCTGCGCATGCGGCGGAAATCGCCGGTTCGGATGCGGATTGCACCGCCATCGCGAACGCAAGATCGATACCCACCCCGACGCAAAGCGCGCTAGAATGCGCTGCCGATGGCATCGCCGAGCAGGACGACGTTTTGATGAAACGCGACACCCATCACGCCGCACACCAGGCCCTCCTGCGCGCCAGCGCCGCTGGCCTTGCTGCGACTTTTGCTGTCGGCATCATGATGACATCGGCGCAGGCCCAGACCACGCCACTGCCGCGCCCCGCACCCAAATCGCGCAACGCCGCCTTCCAGGTCGCCGCATCCGAGACGCAGCCGGCCCGGCCGCCGGGCGCTATCGCTCCGGCCCAGCAGGCGCAGGCGCCGCGGCAGACGACGCCGCCGAATCCCGTGATTCCCGATCCGCGCCGTAACGTGCCGGCCAGCATCTTCACCACCTTCGATGCCAACCAGAAGGCAGCGGCCGCGAAGGTCAGCGCCTATCTGTCGAATCTCTCGACCCTGTCGGGCAATTTCGTGCAGGTCGGCCCCGACGGCAGCAAGACCACCGGCGATTTCTACATCCAGAAGCCGGGCAAGGTGCGCTTCGAATATGACGCGCCGACGCCCATCGCCATGGTTTCCGACGGCCAGTCGCTCGCCGTGCGCGACACCAAGCTGGCGACGCAGGACATCTACCCGCTGTCGCAGACCCCGCTGCGCTTCCTGCTGTCGGACCGCATCGACCTGATGAAGGACACCAATGTCGTCGCAGTGACCGCCGACGATCTTTACACTTCGGTGATCATCGAGGAGCGCAACGCCGTGGTCGGCACCTCGCGCCTGATGCTGATGGTCGGCACCAAGGACGGCCAGCTCAAGCAGTGGACCATCACCGACCCGCAGGGCTACGACACCACGGTGGCGATCTACAATCTGGATACGGCGAAGAAGCCCGATCCGGGCTTGTTCAAGATCGATTTCGCCAGATATCCGAGCGGCGGCGCGAACTAGGGGCCGTGATGTAGCCCGGATGGAGCGAAAGCGTAATCTAGGAAACGGCGACATGTGGACGCGATGAATCCCGGATTGCGCTGCGCGCCATCCGGGCTACAAGGACGCCCATGCGCCTGACCCTCACCACCTGGAATATCAATTCCGTCCGCCTGCGTATCGAACTCGTCGCCGACTTCCTGAAGAAGCATCGGCCCGATGTGCTGTGCCTGCAGGAAACGAAATGCCCCGATGATGCGTTTCCGCTGAAGCGCTTCAAGCAGCTCGGCTATAACCATGTCGCCCTGAATGGGCAGAAGGGCTATCACGGCGTCGCCATCGTCTCGAAACTCCCCTTCGACGCCACTGATATTCGTGTGTTCTGCGAGAAGGTGGATTCGCGCCATATCTCGGTGGCCTTTGGCGCGCAGGCCGGGCTGAGCGCACCGCTGATCGTGCATGATTTCTACGTGCCGGCGGGCGGCGACATTCCCGATCCCGAGGCCAATCCGAAATTCGCACACAAGCTGTCGTTTCTCGACGAGATGCGCGCATGCGAGCCGCTGCATCCGCGCGGCGATGCGCGCCACATCCTGGTCGGCGATCTAAATGTAGCGCCGCATGAAAACGACGTGTGGTCGCACAAGCAGATGCTGAAGATCGTGTCGCACACGCCGATCGAATGCGAAAAACTGCTGGCGGTGCAGAGCGAGGGCAACTGGATCGACGTGGCGCGCGAGCGCATTCCGCTGTCGGAGAAGATCTATACGTGGTGGAGCTACCGCGCCGCCGACTGGGCCGCGTCGAATCGTGGACGACGGCTCGATCACATCTGGGTATCGAACGCGCTGAAGGATTCGGTGCGGGATTTCAGCGTGCTCAGCGACGCCCGCGGATGGGAGCGGCCGTCTGACCATGTGCCGGTGACGGTGGTGATGGATGTGTAGTTGGAGAGGCTCTATCTGAAACTCCGCCCTCATCCTGAGGAGCGCGTTCTTACGCGCGTCTCGAAGGATGGCGACACGCTCGGGGCCAGGCCAGCTCATGGTTCGAGACGCGCGCCAAGTAGCGCGCTCCTCACCATGAGGGTTGGAGTTTAGTCACCCCAGCTTCGCCCGCACCTGCACGAAATCGCTGGTCAGCTCGTTCACGCGCGCGGCCATGTCGTTGCGCAGGCGGAGTGCGGCATCGGGATCGCTGTCGAGCACGCGCTGGAACAGGCTGCGCGTGATCCGGATCACGCTCGCATATTCCGTCGCCACCGCGGTCGAGCGCCGCGGCATCGAGATCAGCAAAGATAGTTCGCCGATCAACGCGCCACGCTCGGCCACCACTTCATGATCGCTGCCGTCGTCGACGCTGATGCGGAATGCGCCGGATTGCACGACGTAACCGCAATCGGCCTGCTCATCCTCGCGAAACAGGAACGAGCCGCGGGCAAATTCCTGCTGCTCGGAGCCGATGGCGATCACGCGCAGCGCATCGCGCCCGAGCAAGCTTAATGTCGGGACGCGCTCGAGCAATGAGACGTCATCATCAATCGACATGTGAAAAATCAAGCCGGAAAGCCGCGTGGACCGCACGCAACAATGAGCTACTGGCGAATCGGTCCACTATTCGTATCACGGCACCAACTTGTAGCCACCGGCTTCCGTCACCAGGATTTCGGGATTGGCCGCGTCCTTCTCGATCTTCTGGCGCAGCCGGTAGATGTGCGTTTCCAGCGTATGGGTGGTGACGCCGGAATTGTAGCCCCAGACCTCCTGCAGCAGCGTCTCGCGCGACACCGCCATCTGGCCGGCACGATAGAGGAAGCGCAGGATCGCGGTTTCCTTCTCGGTGAGCCGCACCTTCTTGGCATTGGCGCCGGTGAGCATCTTCGAGCCCGGGCGGAAGCTGTAGGGACCGACGGTGAACACCGCGTCCTCGCTCGCTTCGTGCTGGCGCAGCTGCGCGCGGATGCGCGCCAGCAGCACGGCGAAGCGGAACGGCTTGGCGACATAATCATTGGCGCCGGATTCGAGGCCGAGAATGGTGTCGCTGTCGGTATCGTGGCCGGTGAGCATGATGATCGGCGCCTTGAAGCCGCCCTTGCGCAGGCTGCGCACGACTTCGCGGCCGTCGGTGTCCGGCAGGCCGACATCCATCAGCACCAGATCGGGAGAATTGGCTTTGGCCGCAGTCGCGCCCTTGGCGCCGGTATCGACGGCGGAGGCTTCGAATTCCTCGTGCAGCGACAATTGCTCGACCAGCGCCTCGCGCAAATCAGTGTCGTCATCCACGATCAAGATCTTGCGGGCATTTGGCATTGCGACAATCCTTTGGACGGCTGCTGCGGCTCAGGCGCTTTGAAACGCGATGATGAAGTGGAGATCATCACGGTTTCGCGATCCGCATAGTCTAGCGCAAAAAACCAAGCATTCTCAGTGAATGTGGTTTTGCAGCGCGAAATAGAACATTTGCGGTAAACAGCCAAGGCGAAGCGGCGGGATTTGATGAGAAACGTCGTTAATTCAGGTACTTATCGAACAAGCTTGCGTGATCGGCCGGTGAAGCGGGTGCTTGTGCGGGCGGCTGCGGGGAATCCGCAGCGCGGCTGGCTGAGCTTCGATCACACAACCATACCCGTCGCGCTGGGTCGCGGCGGAATCAAGGCGAACAAACGCGAAGGCGACGGCGCAACGCCGCAGGGGGTGTTTCATCCGCTACGCCTGTGGTGGCGCGGGGATCGCCATGCGCGGCCACACACGCATCTGCCGATCAGGCAGATTTCGCCCTTCGACGGCTGGTGCGAGGACCCGCACGACCGGCACTATAACCAACCGGTGCGCCTCGACCGCGGCGCCAACGGTGACCGGCTGGCGCGAGAGGATCATCTCTATGATTTCATCATCGAGATCGACCAGAATACCAGGCCGCGGATCGCCGGCCGCGGCAGTGCGGTGTTCCTGCATCTGGCGCGGGAGAACTGGGGCCCGACGGCAGGCTGCGTCGCCATGCGCAAGGGCGCGATGCTGCGGCTGCTGGCGCGGATCGGGACGGAAACGGAGATCGTGATCGGCTAACTCCGCCCTCATCTGAGGAGCCGCGAAGCGGCGTCTCGAAGGATGGCCGCGAACTCCTAGCCAGGACATCTCATGGTTCGAGACGCGCGCTTTGCGCGCTCCTCACCATGAGGGGCAGAGTTACCGATGCCCGAAAATCGCGGAGCCAACCCGCACATGGGTGGCGCCGAACTGGATCGCTGCGGCGAAATCCGCGCTCATGCCCATCGACAACTGCGTCAGCCCGTTGCGCGCGGCGATCTTGGCGGTCAGCGCAAAATGCGGCGCCGCGGCTTCGTCCACCGGCGGGATGCACATCAGGCCGGAAATCTTGAGGCCCCAGTGATCACGGCAGCGCGTCAGAAAATCGTCAGCCTCGCCAGGCGCGATGCCCGCTTTTTGCGGTTCCTCGCCGGTGTTGATCTGCACGAACAGCTGCGGGCGCTTCTGTTGCGCATCGATCTCTTTCGCCAGTGCGTCGCAGAGCGAGGGGCGATCGACGGAGTGAATCGCATCGAACAACGCCACCGCTTCCTTCGCTTTGTTGGACTGCAGCGGCCCGATCAAATGAAGCTCAATCCCGGGTTGAGCGGCGATTAGCGCCGGCCATTTGCCTTTGGCCTCTTGCACGCGATTCTCACCGAACATGCGCTGGCCCGCATCGATCACAGGCTGGATCGCGTCGGCTTCGAAGGTCTTCGACACGGCGATGAGATTGACAGAAGTCCGCTCGCGACGGGCTTCCTTGCAAGCGCGGCGGATTTCGACTTCGACCGCGGCGAGACCGGCGGCTGGTGAAGAAGACGTTAACGTCATGGAACCCGGAACTGAAATATTTTCAACCATGACGCGAGCTTTCGTGGGGACAACGGCAATTTGAGGGTTCCGCGAAAGGGTTTGTGAACGCTTTGAAGTACCTATGTCCGCGGGGCTCAGGGATCCGAAGATGTCACGCATCGGTATCAACCGCAATAAAGCCAGGCTCAGGGTAGCCCTCGGCATTCGTGCCCGCTTGGTGCTGTTCGCGTTGATTCTGGTCGGGCCCTTGATGGCCGAGCGCATCCGCTCGCTGCACAATGCGCGCGCGCAGCAGATCGCTGCCGCATCGCAAGAATTTGCCGGTATCGCGCGACATAGCGCCGATGCGCAGCGCGAGGTCTTCGCCTCCATCGAAGCAGTGCTGAAATCGTCGGCCTATATCTATTCGAGCGCAGCGCAGGTGAATCGCAGCTGCGCCATCATGCGCGCGAGTCTGCGCGGCAACATGCCATGGCTGCGCAGCCTCACCGTCGCCGGCATCGATGGCGTTGCACGTTGCTCGACCTGGCCGGAAGTCGTGGACAGTCAGTTCAATTTCAGCGATCGCCCCTATTTCAAACAGGCGGTCGCGACGGGTGAATTCACCGTCAGCGATTACCTGTTCAGCCGCCTTTCCAACCTGCCGACAGTGATGGCCGCCTATCTCGCTCCGGGCGATACGCGCGGCGACGACGCTGTAATCCTCGCTGCCGTCAATCTCGACTGGATGTCGAAACTGATGAGCAATCTCGGCGAGCGACCGGGCGTCACCGCATTGCTGGTCGATCACGCAGGCACTGTGCTGGCCGCGCCGCCGAACAATCCCGACGCGGTCGGCCGGCCGATGGGCGACCTCTCGCTGCTGCCTTTGATCGCAGCGAATCTGAGCAATTCGCAGCGGCAATCGGGCTCGCTGTCGTTCACCGCCGACGACGGCACTCCGCGCGCCGTATCTTTCGCAACCATTCCCGGCACCAGCGCGCAGCTGATCGTCAGCATCGACGAAGCCCGCTTCTCGGCGATAGCCGATCACGAGATCCGCACCGCTTATGTCCAGCTCGCCATCGTCTGCCTGTTCGCGCTGCTCGGCGCGCTGGTGGTGGCGCAGCGCATGATCATCAAGCCGATCCAGGCGATCTCCGTCATGGCCAAGCAGTTCGGCCGCGGCGACTGGTCCGCGCGCATGCCGCGCAACTCGTTGCCACCGGAATTCGTCCCGCTCGCCCGCGCCTTCTATGGCATGGCGGCGCAGCTGCGTGGCCGCGAACGCGAACTCCGCGCCAGCAACGAACAGCTCACGGTGCTGGCCTCGGTGGACATGCTGTCCGGCCTCGCCAATCGCCGCGGCTTCCAGAGCCGGCTCGATTTCGAATGGCTGCGCGCCCAGCAATCCGGCGACGACCTGGCACTGCTGATGATCGACGTCGATCACTTCAAGTTGTTCAATGACAGCTACGGCCATCCCGAAGGCGATGCCTGCCTCACCCGGGTCGGCGCCGAACTGTCGGCACTGGCTGACCGCGTCTCGGGCTTCGCCGGCCGCTATGGCGGCGAGGAGTTCTGCCTGCTGCTGCCCGCCACCGACACCGCCCGCGGCATCCAGATCGGCGAGATGGTCCGCACCGCGATCTGGAACCTGAGCGTGCCGCATGCCACGAGCACCCATCAGCGCGTCACAGTCAGCGTCGGCGTCGCCGCCGCGACGCCGGCCGCGCTGGAAACCGCCCGCGACCTGCTGGAAGCCGCCGACGCCGCCCTCTATGCCGCCAAGCGGCGGGGGCGAAACACCGTGGTCGAGCATGGGTTTGTGCGGAGCTATGACGCGGCGGTGTCGCTGAGCGCGTGAGGGCCAACTGGCCCGAGCCCACCCTTCTCCCGCGAGAGAGCGGGAGAGGGAGGAGACGGCCTCGGCGCAACCCTCTTTCCTCGCTTAAGCCGTTGACCCACCGCGGTCTTTTGTGGCCTAGTCCCGGCCTTCACAGGCCCCGGAACAGACTGCCGAATCGATGACGAACGAACGCTACAACGCCCGCGAAACCGAACCGCGCTGGCAGCGCGTGTGGGACGACAAGGCGATCTTCGCCACCAAGAACGACGATGTCAGGCCGAAATATTACGTGCTCGAGATGTTCCCCTATCCGTCGGGGCGCATTCATATGGGCCATGTCCGCAACTATGCGATGGGCGACGTCGTCGCGCGCTACAAGCGCCCCAAGGGCTTTTCGGTGCTCCACCCGATGGGTTGGGACGCTTTCGGCCTGCCGGCGGAGAACGCCGCCAAGGCCAACAAGGTCCACCCACGCGACTGGACCTACGCCAACATTGCGACGATGCGCGGCCAGCTGCAGTCGATGGGCCTGTCGCTCGACTGGAGCCGCGAGCTC
>JAEXHR010000272.1 GCA_023449855.1 Pseudomonadota bacterium
GGGCGACAACATCGCCATGGAAGTGCACCTGATCGTGCCGATCGCGATGGAAGAGAAGCTGCGCTTCGCCATCCGTGAAGGCGGCCGCACCGTCGGTGCAGGCGTCGTCGCTTCGATCATCGAGTAAGGACGCGAACAGGACGTGGTGAGTAGCGGGTTCCGCTACTCGCTGCTCGCTACCGACCATTCGCTTTCAAAGAAAGACACACGGCAATGAACGGCCAGAATATCCGCATTCGACTCAAGGCGTTCGACCATCGCATCCTCGATGCGTCGACCCGCGAGATCGTGAGCACTGCGAAGCGCACGGGTGCACAGGTCCGCGGACCGATCCCGCTGCCGACGCGCATCGAGAAGTTCACGGTCAACCGTTCGCCGCACGTCGACAAGAAGAGCCGCGAACAGTTCGAGATGCGCACCCACAAGCGCCTTCTCGACATCGTCGATCCGACCCCGCAGACCGTCGATGCTTTGATGAAGCTCGATCTGGCCGCCGGCGTCGACGTCGAAATCAAGCTCTAAGATTTTTTAGTCCCGTCCGGTCAAACGGACAGAAAGAACAGGAAGCACGCCGATGCGCTCCGGAGTGATCGCACAGAAGGTCGGAATGACGCGGGTCTTTACAGAGGCCGGCGAACATATCCCCGTGACCGTTCTGAAGCTTGGCAATTGCCAGGTGCTTAGTCATCGCACCACCGAGAAGAACGGCTATGTCGCTCTGCAGCTCGGTTCGGGCTCGCGTAAGACCGTCTATATGCCCAAGGCCGAGCGCGGACAGTTCGCGGTCGCCAATGTCGAACCGAAGCGCAAGGTCGCCGAGTTCCGCGTGTCGGAAGACGCGCTGCTCCCGGTCGGCGCCGAGATCCAGGCTGACCACTTCGTCGTCGGTCAGTTCGTCGACGTCACCGGCACCTCGGTCGGTAAGGGTTTCGCCGGCGGTATGAAGCGCTGGAACTTCGGCGGTCTTCGCGCCACGCACGGTGTGTCGGTTTCGCATCGTTCGATCGGTTCGACCGGTGGCCGTCAGGACCCGGGCAAGACCTTCAAGAACAAGAAGATGCCCGGTCACATGGGTGTCGATCGCATCACCACGCTGAACCTGCGTGTTGTGCAGCTCGATGTCGAGCGTGGCCTGATCCTCGTCGAAGGCGCCGTTCCCGGCTCCAAGGGCGGCTGGATCTCGGTCCGCGACGCCGTGAAGAAGGAACTGCCGAAGGACGCGCCGAAGCCCGGCAAGTTCAAGCTGGCAGGTGAGGGTGCTGTCGAGGCACCGGCTGCTGAGCAGGAAGGAGCGTGAGATGAAACTGAACGTCACCACGCTTGAGGGCAAGGACGCGGGTTCGGTCGAGCTGTCGGAGGCCATCTTCGGTCTCGACGTGCGCAAGGACCTGATCCAGCGCTGCGTCAACTGGCAGCTGGCCAAGCGCCAGGCTGGCACCCACAAGGCCAAGGGCCGCGCGGAAATCGCGCGCACCGGCAAGAAGATGTACAAGCAGAAGGGCACCGGCGGTGCTCGTCACGGCTCGGCCCGCGTGCCGCAGTTCCGTGGCGGTGGCCGCGCATTCGGTCCGGTCGTGCGCTCGCATGCGACCGATCTGCCGAAGAAGGTCCGCGCCCTCGCGCTCAAGCATGCTCTCTCGGCCAAGGCCAAGGACGGCAGCCTGATCGTGCTGGACAACGCGACCCTCGAGGCCGCGAAGACCAAGGCTCTGCTCGGTCATTTCTCGGGTCTCGGCCTGACCAATGCGCTGATCATCGACGGCGCCGAGCTGCATGTCGGTTTCGCCCAGGCGGCCCGTAACATTCCGAACATCGACGTGCTGCCGATCCAGGGCATCAACGTCTATGACATTCTGCGTCGTCAGAAGCTGGTTCTGACCAAGGCGGCGCTCGATGCGTTGGAGGCGCGCTTCAAATGAAGAATATCGATCCGCGCCATTACGACGTGATCGTGGCCCCGGTGATCACCGAAAAGGCGACCACCGCGTCCGAGTTCAACAAGGTCGTGTTCAAGGTCTCCGGCAAGGCTACCAAGCCGCAGATCAAGGAAGCCGTCGAAAAGCTGTTCGACGTCAAGGTGAAGAGCGTGAACACGCTGGTGCGCAAGGGCAAGGTCAAGGCCTTCCGCGGCACCTTCGGTTCGCAGTCGGATGTCAAGCGTGCGGTTGTCACCCTCGAAGAGGGCCACCGCATCGACGTCACGACCGGTCTATAAGGGCGACGAGCAATGGCACTTAAGACATTCAATCCCACGACGCCGGGCCAGCGCCAGCTGGTCATGGTCGATCGTTCGGCGCTCTACAAGGGCAAGCCGGTCAAGACTCTGACCGAAGGCAAGAACTCGAACGGCGGTCGTAACAACACCGGTCGTATCACCGTGCGCTTCCGTGGCGGTGGCCACAAGAAGTCGTACCGCGTGGTCGACTTCAAGCGCACCAAGCTGGACGTTCCGGCGAAGGTCGAGCGTCTTGAGTACGATCCGAACCGCACGGCGTTCATTGCGCTGATCAAGTATGAGGACGGCGAGCTGTCCTACATCCTGGCGCCGCAGCGTCTGGCGGTCGGCGACACCGTGATCGCCGGCAACTATGTCGACGTGAAGCCGGGCAATGTCATGCCGCTGGGCAACATGCCGATCGGCACGATCGTGCATAACGTCGAGATGAAGATCGGTAAGGGCGGTCAGATCGCCCGTTCGGCTGGCACCTATGCCCAGCTGGTCGGCCGTGACCATGACTACGTGATCATCCGTCTGAACTCGGGCGAACAGCGCCTGGTTCACGGTCGGTGCACCGCCACCATCGGCGCTGTGTCGAACCCGGATCACATGAACACCTCGATCGGCAAGGCCGGTCGTACCCGCTGGCTCGGCTGGCGTCCGCATAACCGCGGCGTCGTCATGAACCCGATCGACCATCCGCACGGTGGTGGTGAAGGTCGTACCTCGGGTGGTCGCCATCCGGTGACCCCATGGGGCAAGCCGACCAAGGGCAAGAAGACACGTTCGAACAAGTCTACGGACAAGTTCATTCTCATCAGCCGCCACAAGCGGAAGAAGTAAGGATCGCCGGACATGGTTCGTTCAGTCTGGAAAGGCCCGTTCGTTGAGGGTTCTCTGCTCAAGAAGGCAGATGCCGCACGTTCGTCTGGCCGTCATGAAGTGATCAAGATCTGGAGCCGTCGCTCGACGATCCTGCCGCAGTTCGTCGGACTGACCTTCGGCGTCTACAATGGTCAGAAGCACGTTCCTGTCGCTATCAGCGAGGAAATGGTGGGTCACAAGTTCGGCGAGTTCTCGCCGACCCGTACCTTCCATGGCCACGCCGGCGACAAGAAGTCCAAGAAGTAAGGCGCACAGTCATGAGCAAACCAAAGCGCGAACGGGTTCTCCCGGATAACGAAGCCAAGGCAATCGCCCGCATGCTGCGCGTCAGCCCGCAGAAGTTGAACTTGGTGGCGCAGATGATCCGTGGTCGAAAGGCCTCGGCGGCCCTCGCTGACCTGCAATTTTCGCGCAAGCGGATCGCAGTTGATGTAAAGAAGTGCCTCGAATCGGCGATTGCAAACGCCGAGAACAATCATGACCTCGATGTTGACGCTCTGATCGTCTCCGAGGCCCATGTTGGCAAGGGCATCGTTATGAAGCGTTTCTCACCGCGCGGCCGTGGTCGCTCGGGTCGTATCTTTAAGCCTTTCGCTCAGCTGACGATCGTTGTTCGTCAGGTCGAAGCTGAAGCAGCGTAAGGGCAGGAGAGTAAGATGGGTCAAAAGATCAATCCAATCGGTCTGCGCCTCGGCATCAACCGTACCTGGGATTCTCGCTGGTATGCCGGCAAGAACGAGTACGGCAAGCTGCTGCACGAAGACATCAAGATCCGTGAGATCCTGCACAAGGAGCTCAAGCAGGCGGCCGTCGCCAAGATCATCATCGAACGCCCGCACAAGAAGTGCCGCGTCACGATCCAGTCGGCTCGTCCGGGTGTCGTGATCGGCAAGAAGGGCGCGGATATCGACAAGCTTCGCAAGAAGGTTGCCGACATCACCTCGTCGGAC
This sequence comes from Pseudomonadota bacterium, assembly GCA_023449855.1. Lineage (GTDB taxonomy): Bacteria > Pseudomonadota > Alphaproteobacteria > Rhizobiales > Xanthobacteraceae > Tardiphaga. The sequence goes on from JAEXHR010000272.1 coordinate 4,054, forward strand.
GTCGTGATCAACATCGTCGAAATCCGCAAGCCGGAACTCGACGCGACCCTGGTGGCCGAGTCGATCGCGCAGCAGCTCGAGCGCCGTGTTGCGTTCCGCCGCGCCATGAAGCGCGCCGTTCAGTCGGCGATGCGTCTCGGCGCCGAGGGCATCCGTATCAACTGCTCGGGTCGTCTGGGCGGTGCTGAAATCGCACGTATGGAATGGTACCGCGAAGGTCGCGTGCCGTTGCACACGCTGCGCGCCGACATCGATTACGGTGTGGGTACCGCGTTCACGACCTTCGGCACCTGCGGCGTGAAGGTCTGGATCTTCAAGGGCGAGATCCTCGAGCACGATCCGATGGCCCAGGACAAGCGTATGGCTGAAGGCGACAGCGGTCGTCCGCGCCGCGACGCTGCCTGAGCGTTCACTTAGAGGGATTGAGGCGTTAAGCCATGATGCAACCAAAGAAGACCAAGTTCCGCAAGGCGCACAAAGGCCGTATCCACGGCGTTGCGTCGTCTGGCGCGACACTGGCTTACGGCCAGTTCGGCCTGAAGGCGATGGCCCCTGAGCGGATCACCGCACGTCAGATCGAAGCTGCTCGCCGTGCACTGACTCGTCATATGAAGCGCGCCGGCCGCGTGTGGATCCGTATTTTCCCGGATCTTCCGGTGTCGAAGAAGCCTGCCGAAGTCCGCATGGGCTCGGGCAAGGGTTCGCCGGAATTGTGGGTGGCTCGCGTGAAGCCGGGCAAGCTGATTTTCGAGATCGACGGCGTGACGCCGCAGATCGCGAAGGAAGCGATGACGCTCGCCGCCGCCAAGCTGCCGATCAAGACGCGCTTCGTGTCGCGTATTGCCGAGTAAGGATTGAGCCATGGCTGAAATGAAGACCAGCGATATCCGCGCTATGAGCCAGGACCAGATGGACGACGCCGTCCTCAACCTGAAGAAAGAGCGCTTCAACCTGCGTTTCCAGCGCGCCACCGGGCAGTTGGAAAATACCTCGCGCCTGCGTGAAGCTCGCCGCGATATCGCACGTATCAAGACCATCGCCGCGCAGAAGCGCGACGGCAAGTCGAAGTAAGGGGCCGCACATGCCGAAACGTACTCTGCAGGGCGTGGTCGTCAGCGACAAGCAGGCGAAGACCATCGTGGTCCGCGTTGACCGTCGCTTTACCCACCCGATCTACAAGAAGACCATTCGCCGCTCGAAGAACTATCACGCGCACGACGAGAACAACCAGTTCAAGCCGGGCGACACCGTGTGGATCGAAGAGAGCAAGCCGATCTCGAAGTTGAAGCGCTGGACCGTGGTCCGGGGCGAACAGAAGACTACCGCTTAATCCGCGCTTAGCGCATAATCAGAGGACGAGGTGCATCAATGATTCAGATGCAGACCAACCTCGACGTGGCCGATAATTCTGGCGCACGCCGTGTCATGTGCATCAAGGTGATTGGGGGATCCAAGCGCCGTTATGCATCCGTTGGCGACGTTATTGTCGTTTCGATCAAGGAAGCCATCCCGCGCGGGAAGGTGAAGAAGGGCGACGTCATGAAGGCCGTCGTGGTGCGTGTCCGCAAGGACATCCGCCGTCCGGACGGATCCGTCATCCGCTTCGATCGCAACGCTGCCGTGCTGATCAACAACCAGTCGGAACCGGTCGGTACCCGTATCTTCGGGCCGGTGCCGCGTGAACTGCGTGCCAAGAACCACATGAAGATCATTTCGCTCGCGCCGGAGGTGCTGTAATGGCTGCCAAGATCCGCAAGGGTGACAAGGTCATCGTCCTGACTGGTCGCGACAAGGGTCGCACCGGCGAGGTGTTCGAAGTGCGCCCGACCGAGGGCAAGGCGCTGGTTCGCGGTGTCAACCTGGTGAAGCGTCACCAGAAGCAGACCCAGAACCAGGAAGGCGGGATCATCTCGAAAGAGGCGCCGATCCAGCTGTCCAACATCGCCATCGTCGGCGCCGACGGCAAGCCGACCCGCGTCGGTTTCAAGATTCAGGCAGACGGCACCAAGGTGCGTGTCGCCAAGCGTTCGGGAGCTGAGATCTGATGTCCGAGACCGCTTACATTCCGCGCCTGCGCACGGAGTACGACAAGAGCATTCGTGCCAAGCTGATCGAACAGTTCGGCTACGAGAACGTCATGCAGGTTCCGCGCCTGGACAAGATCGTCCTCAACATGGGCGTTGGCGAAGCCGTCAACGACCGTAAGAAGGCCGAGACTGCCGCTGCCGACCTGTCGCTGATCGCCGGTCAGAAGGCGATGGTGACCTATTCCCGTATGGCCATCGCGACCTTCAAGCTGCGTGAAAACCAGCCGATCGGCGCCAAGGTGACCCTGCGCAAGACCAAGATGTACGAGTTCATCGATCGTCTGGTGAACGTCGCACTGCCGCGCGTCCGCGACTTCCGCGGCCTCAACGGCAAGAGCTTCGATGGCCGCGGCAACTACTCGCTCGGCCTCAAGGAGCACATCATTTTCCCGGAAATCGATTTCGATAAAGCCGGGGATTCGCCGCTGGGCATGGACATCACGGTGTGCACGACCGCACAGACGGATGACGAGGCCCGCGCTTTGTTGACCGCTTTCAATTTCCCGTTCCGGCAGTGAGCAGCTTTCGAGCTTCTCAAACGCGGTAACCCAGGAGCCAAGCATGGCAAAGAAGAGTTCAGTCGAAAAGAACAACCGTCGGAAGAAGATGACCGCCAATGCGGCGCCGAAGCGCGCTCGCCTCAAGGCCATCATCGCCGACAAGGACAAGCCGATGGAAGAGCGGTTCGCCGCCACCCTGAAGCTGGCCGAGATGCCGCGTAATTCGTCGGCCGTTCGTATCCAGAATCGCTGCGAAGTGACTGGTCGTCCGCACTCGGTTTATCGTCTCAACAAGCTCAGCCGTATCGCGCTGCGTGAACTCGGCTCGAAGGGCCTGGTTCCCGGGCTCGTGAAGTCGAGCTGGTAAGGGGAGGGTCGCAGATGTCCACGCACGATCCGATCAGCGATCTCATCACCCGCATCCGCAACGCGCAGATGCGCACCAAGTCCAAGGTTTCGACCCCGGGCTCGAAGATGCGCGCCAACGTGCTCGAAGTTCTCAAGAGCGAAGGTTACATCCGTGACTTCGCCTCGATCGAGCATGCCAATGGCCGCTCGGAGCTCGAGATCGAGCTGAAGTACTTCGATGGCGAGCCGGTCATCCGCGAGATTTCGCGCGTGTCCAAGCCTGGCCGCCGCGTTTATGTCTCGGTGAAGAACCTGCCGCGCGTCCGCAATGGCCTCGGTATTTCGGTTCTGTCGACGCCGAAGGGAATTATGGCTGACCACGCCGCGCGTGACGCGAATGTGGGCGGCGAAGTTCTCTTCACGGTGTTCTGAGGAAGGAAGAGAACATGTCCCGCGTAGGCAAAAAGCCCGTCGCGATCGCCTCTGGCGTCACCGCGAATGTTGAAGGGCAGACCGTCAAGATGAAGGGCCCGAAGGGCGCTCTTCAGTTCGTCGTGCACGACGACGTCTCGGTTGAGATGAAGGACGGCAAGATCACCGTCGCTCCGCGCTCGGAAACGAAGCGCGCGCGTTCGCTGTACGGCACCGCTCGCGCCCAGATCAACAATCTGGTCGAAGGCGTCACCAAGGGCTTCGAGAAGAAGCTCGAGATCACCGGCGTCGGTTACCGCGCCGCGCTGCAGGGCAAGAACCTGCAGCTCGCGCTCGGCTACAGCCACGACGTGGTCTATGCGATCCCGGAAGGCATCACGATCACCGTGCCGAAGCCGACCGAGATCAACGTCGCCGGCATCGACTCGCAGCGCGTCGGTCAGGTTGCGGCTGAGATCCGCAGCTATCGTCCGCCAGAGCCGTATAAGGGCAAGGGCGTTCGTTATTCCGACGAATTTATCTTCCGCAAGGAAGGCAAGAAGAAGTAACGGAGCGGGTCATGTCGAAACTCAAGATTACGAATGCCCGGCGCAAGCAGCGCGTTCGTCTGGCCATTCGCCGCAATGCCAATGGTCGTCCGCGTCTGTCGGTGTTCCGTTCGTCGAAGCACATCTACGCGCAGGTCATCGACGACCTGAAGGGCGAGACGCTGGCTTCTGCCTCGTCGCTGGAGAAGGGTCTCCGCGACGGCGGCAAGACCGGTGCGGATATCGATGCGGCGCAGGTCGTCGGCAAGCTCCTCGCGGAGCGCGCCGTCAAGAATGGCGTCAAGGAAGTGATCTTCGACCGTGGTCAGTATCTGTATCACGGTCGCGTCAAGGCGCTGGCAGATGCCGCTCGCGAAGGCGGGCTGAGCTTCTAAGCGTTTTGCTTTCATCGAATTGAACGGACACAGAAGCGCAAGCTTCGCAAAGATTGGAAAACACCATGGCAGGTGAACGCGAACGCGGCGGACGCGACCGGGGCCCCCGGGAAGAGCGTGATAGCGAATTCGTCGACAAGCTCGTCCACATCAACCGTGTGGCGAAGGTCGTTAAGGGCGGTAAGCGTTTCGGCTTCGCCGCGCTGGTCGTCATCGGCGATCAGAAGGGTCGGGTTGGTTTCGGTCACGGTAAGGCCCGTGAAGTTCCGGAAGCGATCCGCAAGGCAACCGACAGCGCCAAGCGCAACCTGACGCGCGTCGCTCTGCGCGAAGGCCGCACGCTGCATCACGATATCGCTGGCCGCCATGGTGCGGGCCGCGTGTATCTGCGTGCAGCTCCGGCTGGTACCGGCATCATCGCCGGCGGCCCGATGCGCGCCGTGTTCGAAACGCTCGGCATCCAGGACGTGGTGGCCAAGTCGGTCGGCTCGTCGAATCCGTACAACATGGTTCGCGCGACGTTCGATGCGCTGAAGCATCAGGATTCGCCGCGCTCGGTCGCCGCTCGTCGTAACCTCAAGGTTTCCACCCTGCAGTCGCGCCGCGTTGGCGCCGATGCGGAAGTGGTTGCCGAGTAAGCCTGACTTCGGAGTAGTACGATGGCCAAGGCCGCAAAAACCATCAAGGTGGAGCAGATCGCCAGCGCGATCCGCCGTCACCACTCGCAGCGCTCGACCCTGGTCGGGTTGAAGCTCAACAAGATCGGCCGCGTCACCGAGCTTCAGGACACTCCTGAAGTGCGCGGCATGATCAGCAAGGTTCAGCACCTCGTCCGCGTGGTCGAGGACTAAGGTAGTTCACGTCGTCCCAAGCCGGCCACATGGTTGCCGCAAGGATGACACTGGTTTTTCGGCAGAAATGGCCTTTTAGGCCGCTCCGGAAGGGCAGGACGCAACAGGAAACAGAACGATGAAGCTCAGCGATATCGCCGATAACGCCGGCTCCCGTAAGAAGCGTATGCGCATCGGCCGCGGCATTGGCTCTGGCAAGGGCAAGACCGGCGGCCGTGGCGGCAAGGGCCAGACCGCACGTTCGGGCGTGCGCATCAAGGGCTTCGAAGGCGGTCAGATGCCGTTGCATCGCCGTCTGCCGAAGCGTGGCTTCAACAACATCTTCCGTCTCGACTTCGCCGAGATCAACCTGGACCGCCTCCAGGACGCGATCGACAGCAAGAAGCTCGATGTGTCGGCCACCATCACCGCAGCTTCGCTGGTCGAAGCCGGCGTGATCCGCCGCGCCAAAGATGGCATCCGCGTGCTCGGCCGTGGCGAGATCAAGGCCAAGCTGAACCTCGAAGTCGCCGGTGCGTCGAAGTCGGCCATCGAGGCGATCGAGAAGGCCGGCGGCAAGGTGACCATCCTTGCGCCCGCCAAGGCGGAAGACGGCGAGGCCGCCTGAGACCTGCGCGCCGCCTGCGTCCGCAGGCGGCCTTGCACGGCACTCGGGTAGATTTTAGTAATGCCGAGCACCAAATAACGTCCGGCCTCGCCGGGTGTCTGGATTGCGCAGACACCCAGGTTCGAGAGGTGCGGGAGAAAGTCCGACATGGTCTCTGCAGCAGAGCAACTCGCCTCTAATCTCAACTTCGCCGCCCTCGGCAAGGCCGATGAACTGAAGAAGCGCATCTGGTTCACACTGGGTGCGCTGCTTGTTTATCGGCTCGGCACCTATATCCCGCTGCCCGGCATCGACCCGTCGGCATGGGAGCAGGTGTTCCGCCAGCAGGCCGGCGGCATCCTCGGCATGTTCAACATGTTCGCGGGCGGCGGCATCAATCGCATGGCGATTTTTGCGCTGAACATCATGCCGTATATCTCGGCATCGATCATCATCCAGCTTCTGACCACCGTGTCGCCGCAGCTTGAAGCGCTCAAGAAAGAGGGCGAGGCGGGCCGCAAGACGCTGAATCAATACACCCGTTATCTGACCGTCATCCTGGCTGCCTTCCAGTCCTATGCCATCGCGGCGGGTCTGCAGAGCGCCGGCAATGTGGTCAGCGAGCCCGGCGTGTTCTTCCTGATCTCTGCCTCGGTGACGCTGACCGGCGGCACCATGTTCCTGATGTGGTTGGGTGAGCAGATCACCTCGCGCGGCATCGGCAACGGCATCTCGCTGATCATTCTGGCCGGCATCGTGGCCGAGCTTCCGGCGGCGATCGCCAACATGCTCGAACTCGGCCGTCAGGGCGCGCTGTCCACCGGCCTGATTCTGGTCGTGATCGTGATGGCCGTCGTCGTGATCGCCTTCATCGTGTTCATGGAGCGTGCCCAGCGCCGGTTGCTGATCCAGTATCCGAAGCGCCAGGTCGGCAACAAGATGTTCGAAGGCCAGTCCTCGCATCTGCCGCTGAAGCTGAACACCTCGGGCGTGATCCCGCCGATCTTCGCGTCGTCGCTGCTGCTGCTGCCCGCGACCATCGCGAGCTTCAATGCGGGGAAGGGGCCGGAATGGTTCCAGATGATCACCACTCAGCTCAGCCATGGCCGGCCGCTGTTTCTGGTGCTCTATGTCTCGCTGATCGTGTTCTTCGCGTTCTTCTATACGGCGATCGTGTTCAACCCGACCGAGACCGCCGATAATCTGAAGAAGCATGGCGGCTTCATTCCGGGCATTCGTCCGGGTGAGCGCACCGCCGAATATATCGACTATGTGCTGTCGCGCATCACCGTGGTCGGCGCCGCCTATCTCGCGATCGTCTGCTTGATCCCGGAAATCATGATCTCCTACGCGGCCGTGCCGTTCTATTTCGGCGGCACCTCGCTGCTGATCGTGGTCAGCGTGACCATGGATACGGTCGCCCAGGTGCAGGGGTATCTGCTGGCGCACCAGTATGAAGGTTTGATCCGCAAGTCGAAGCTGAGGGGCCGGCGTAAATGAGACTGATTCTTCTCGGGCCGCCGGGGGCGGGCAAGGGAACACAGGCACAGCGTCTCGTGGCGCGTCACGGGATCGTGCAGCTCTCCACGGGCGACATGCTCCGTGCAGCAGTCGCCGCAGAGACCGAGGTCGGTCTCAAGGCCAAGGACATCATGGCCGCAGGCGGCCTGGTGCCCGACGAGGTGGTGATCGGCATCATTTCGGATCGCATCGAACAGCCGGATGCCGCCAACGGCTTCATCCTCGATGGCTTCCCGCGCACGGTCCCGCAGGCCGAAGCGCTGGACGTGCTGTTGAAGTCGAAGGGGCTGAATCTCGACGCGGCAGTCGAGCTGCGCGTCAATGAGAGCGCACTGCTGGAGCGTGTCGAAACCCGCGTCGCCGAAATGACGGCGCGCGGCGAGACCGTACGCGCCGACGATAAGCCGGAAGTGCTGTCGAAGCGTTTGGCTGCCTATCGTGCATCCACCGAGCCGCTGATCGATTACTATTCCGAGAAGCGCAAGCTCGTGACCATCAATGGCATGATGAGTATCGATGAAGTGACGCTGGAGATCGACCGCGTCCTGGCAGCGATTCTCGCCGATGGCGGTTCGGCCAAGCCAGTTCGGGCTGCCCGGAAGGCGTCGGCCAAGAAGACTGCCGCGCCGAAGAAGGCTGCCAAGGCCAAGTCAGCGGGTAAGGCCAAGTCAGCGGCAAAGGCTGCGAAGGCGCCGGCCAAGAAAGCCAAGGTTGCCAAGAAGGCAAAGGTCGCCAAGAAGGCGGTCAAGAAGGCCGTAGCGGCGCCGAAGAAGGTTGCCAAAGCGGGTTCCAAGACAGGATCCAAGGCCAAAACCACGAAATCCACCAAGAAAGCCGTCAAAAAAGCGGCCAAAACGGTGAAAAAGGCGGTCAAGAAGGTCGCCAAAAAGGCTGCCAAGAAGACCGTCAAGTCCGTGCGAAAGCTCGCGAAAAAGCGAGCCAAGCGCTAGGGGCGGTTGACGTAACTGAGTCGAGTCTCTAAATACGGCCCTCATCCAGTCGGAAGATTCCAGACGATGCCGGGCCCCACTGAGTTGAGGGACGGGCGTCGTATTCGCGTTTTGTGAATGCCCGCCCGACAAATTGAAGATAATGCCAGTTCATGATCGGCTGGTGACAGGAGAGAAGTTGTGGCCCGTATCGCCGGTGTAAACATCCCGACCAACAAGCGCGTTCTGATCGCGCTGCAGTACATTCATGGCATCGGCCAGAAGAACGCTGCCGATATCATCGAGAAGGTGAAGATCACTCCGGAGCGCCGCGTCAATCAGCTGAGCGACGCCGAAGTGCTCCAGATCCGTGAAGTCATCGACCGCGACTATCTGGTCGAAGGCGATCTCCGTCGTGAGACGGGCATGAACATCAAGCGTCTGATGGACCTCGGCTGCTATCGCGGCCTGCGTCATCGTCGCGGCCTGCCGGTTCGTGGCCAGCGCACGCATACCAATGCGCGCACCCGCAAGGGTCCGGCCAAGGCCATCGCAGGCAAGAAGAAGTAATTTAGCGCTTTCAGCGGGCAGGGAGTGGCGAAGCAGCTTCGCTACTCCCTGTTCGTCGTTTGCATTTTTCCGGTGTAGCCGCTGGCACTACGGCGGCGTTGATATCTCTAGAAAGGTCTACCATGGCAAAGGAAGCCGCCCGCGTCCGTCGTCGCGAACGTAAGAACATCGCTTCGGGCATCGCGCATGTGAACTCGTCGTTCAACAACACCACCATCACCATCACCGACGCGCAGGGCAACACCATTGCCTGGTCCTCGGCCGGTACGATGGGCTTCAAGGGCTCGCGCAAGTCGACCCCGTATGCCGCGCAGGTCGCTGCTGAAGACGCTTCCAAGAAGGCGCAGGAACACGGCATGCGCACCCTCGAGGTCGAGGTTGGTGGTCCGGGTTCGGGCCGTGAGTCGGCTCTCCGCGCGCTGCAGGCCGCAGGCTTCACCGTCACCTCGATCCGTGACGTGACCTCGATCCCGCATAACGGCTGCCGCCCGCGCAAGCGCCGTCGCGTCTAATTACTAACTATCTGGATTGCGGGTGGCTCGGCCGCCCGTAATCGCGTTCGACGTAGTTTTACGCGGACTTTCTCCGCGATCTCCAAGCCAGAGATTTCGATGGCCATGGGTGACCCAGTGACGATCCAGAAAAATTGGCAAGAGCTTATCCGCCCCAACAAGCTGCAGGTGACCCCTGGCAGCGATCCCTCGCGTTTCGCGACCCTCGTCGCTGAGCCGCTCGAGCGTGGTTTCGGTCAGACCCTCGGCAACGCGCTGCGCCGCATCCTGCTGTCGTCGCTGCAGGGCGCTGCCGTGCAGTCGGTGCACATCGATGGTGTGCTGCACGAGTTCTCCTCGATTGCCGGTGTGCGCGAGGACGTCACCGACATCGTGCTGAACGTGAAGGATATCTCGATCAAGATGCTGGGCGAAGGCCCGAAGCGCATGGTCGTGAAGAAGCAGGGGCCTGGCGCCGTCACCGCTGGCGACATCCAGACCGTTGGCGACATCACCGTTCTCAATCCCGACCTGCAGCTCTGCACCCTCGACGATGGCGCCGAAATCCGCATGGAGTTCACGGTGTCGGGCGGCAAGGGCTATGTCGCTGCCGAGCATAACCGTCCGGAAGATGCGCCGATCGGCCTGATTCCGATCGACAGCCTGTACTCGCCGGTCCGCAAGGTGTCGTACAAGGTCGAGAACACCCGTGAGGGTCAGATCCTCGACTACGACAAGCTCACCATGACCATCGAGACCAACGGCGCGCTGACGCCCGAGGACGCCGTGGCCTATGCTGCGCGCATCCTGCAGGACCAGCTCAACGTGTTCGTGAACTTCGAAGAGCCCCGCAAGGAAGTTGCTCAGGAAGTCATCCCGGATCTCGCCTTCAACCCGGCCTTCCTCAAGAAGGTGGACGAGCTCGAGCTCTCGGTGCGTTCGGCAAACTGCCTGAAGAACGACAACATCGTCTATATCGGCGACCTCGTGCAGAAGTCGGAAGCGGAGATGCTCCGTACCCCGAACTTCGGCCGCAAGTCGCTGAACGAAATCAAGGAAGTGCTGGCCCAGATGGGTCTGCATCTCGGCATGGAAGTGCCCGGTTGGCCGCCGGAGAACATCGACGAGCTGGCCAAGCGCTTCGAAGACCACTACTGAGCAACTGTCGAACAAGGCCGGGTAACCCCGGCCATGTTCTGGGCGAACGCAGGCGGCCCACCTGCAACATGATGTCCCGACGAACCGTCGCGGCAATTGAATAGAGGACTACTCCCATGCGTCACGGCAAGGTTCATCGCAAACTCAACCGCACCGCCGAACACCGCAAGGCGATGTTCGCCAATATGTGCGCGTCGCTGATCAAGCACGAGCAGATCGTCACCACGCTGCCGAAGGCCAAGGAGCTTCGCCCGATCGTCGAGAAGCTCGTCACCCTCGGCAAGAAGGGCGGCCTCGACAAGCGCCGCCAGGCCATCAGCGAGATGAAGGACCAGGATCAGGTCCGCAAGCTGTTCGACGTGCTGGCCAAGCGCTATGCTGATCGTCAGGGCGGCTACACCCGCATCATCAAGGCCGGCTTCCGCTACGGCGACAACGCCCCGATGGCCGTGATCGAATTCGTCGATCGCGACGAAGATGCCAAGGGCAAGGACTCGGGCCCGGTGCAGGGCTCGGAGGCCGACGCAGCGTAAGCTGCAAGGCAGTTTGAATTCGGAAAGCGGCGCCTTCGGGCGCCGTTTTTTGTTTGTAGCCCGGATGGAGCAAAGCGTAACCCGGGGACAGCAGTTTCAGCCAGCTCGACATCCCCGGATTGAGCTCCGCTCCATTG
>JAEXHR010000318.1 GCA_023449855.1 Pseudomonadota bacterium
ATGTCGATGCCGTACTTCTCCGTCAGGCGGAGCAGCAGGTAGCGTGCGATCCACATTTCGTCGGCAGCGCGCTTGGAGCCCTTGCCGAAGATCTGGAATTCCCACTGGCCCTTGGCCACTTCGGCATTGATGCCTTCGTGGTTGATGCCGGCGGCCAAACAAAGATCGAGATGTTCTTCGACGATCTCACGGGCAACCGAGCCGACATTCTTGTAGCCGACGCCGGTGTAGTAGGGGCCCTGCGGAGCCGGATAGCCTTCCGACGGGAAGCCGAGCGGACGGCCGTTCTCGTAGAAGAAGTATTCCTGCTCGAAGCCGAACCATGCGCCGGGATCGTCGAGAATGGTGGCGCGGTGGTTCGACGGATGCGGGGTGACGCCATCGGGCATCATGACTTCGCACATCACGAGCACGCCGTTGACGCGGGCAGCGTCCGGGAACACGGCGACCGGCTTCAGCACGCAATCCGACGAGCGGCCTTCGGCCTGCTCGGTGGACGAACCGTCGAAGCCCCACAGCGGCAGCTGTTCGAGGGTCGGGAAGGCGTCGAAGTCCTTCAGCTGGGTCTTGCCGCGCAGGCTCTGCGTCGGCTTGTAACCGTCGAGCCAGATATACTCGAGCTTATACTTGGTCATTCAGGTCTCTCACGAGTTGGCGAAAGGAGTGAACCCCGGCAGGAGTAAACTCTGGACAATGCCGGGATGGGAAGTTCCATCCCCAGCGGCGCGTCTTCATAAGCACGTAGTATGCCAACTTGTCGCGGTGCAACGGTTTTGTGACGACAAAGTCGGCGGTGTCCCCAGCCGGCCATCCGGGACCTCCATGAGCCGCGCGGCGTTTACGAGAATCATCCGAAAATTCCCGAGTTTTCAGGTGCTTTTGATGTGCGGATCAAAATACCGCCTGCTCAATTGCGTTGCATGGCCATTTTTGCAGGAACTTTTCTGCCTTCCGCGCGCTCATTCGATAGCGATCGGGGCGTTCCGTCACGGCTAAAATCTGCGTGCCCAAAGCGCATGCTGCCTGACTGCGCATATTAGTGGCATTTGCCTGCTTTTTATGAGGCATCCGGCACAAAGGGCGAGCGAGCCTGTTACATTTCAAAGACCTGATGGCCAAACCGACAGAAAAACGCGTCAGGCAGGAGATCCAGGAGATGAGACCTACCAATCATTCCGATCAAGATCGGGCGACTGCAACCATCTATCAATTCCCGGTCGGCGGTCGTGCCGCGCTCACCCGGCGCGCCGGTGAGATCAAGCCGGTCGACTTCCGCGACTATCCCGCGGTGGATTTCGGTTCAGGCTGGTACCACGACGATGCCATCGCAGAGGACAAGAGGAAGGTGGAGCATTGATGGCGACAAGCAATCGCCGGCACGGCAACTTTTATCCAGATGACGATCAGGGTCGAGACAGCAATGTTTCGGCCCTTTGTCGTAAAGCGGCTTATCGTTCACTGCTCTTGAGAGGATTCCGCGCAGCCTCCCGTGCTGCGTGCAGATCATAAGCACGTTGGTCATGCCGGGTCATAATCCGACCCAGGGTGATGATTGCGACCGCAGCGACGACCGGGAGCGAAAGTGCCGCGAGTTGGACGAGGGTCATTCCTTGATCCCTCCAATAACGGAGTCTGCCTGTAAATGTAGGGCTAGCGAGGCGAGTACGCAAATCGCAGAGCCAGTGAAAACGAGGGCGGGGTCGACCGGTTTCGCGTTCCAGCCATAGATGACGGTGATCAACGGCGCGACAACACCCGTCGTCGAAAATGCCGCAGCAACCGTGTTGTAGAAGTTGGCGCGGATTTTGAGGCGTTCGTTGAAGACTTGCTTGTTCACTTATCGGAATGCCTCGGTCGATCGGTTGAGAGGTCTGGCAACCTTAGGGTGTGTATCGAGGTCGAGCAACGAGTGATTTTGTGCGAGTTGAACGATGTGGCCCGGCTCACGTCCCGAAAATCGACCAACCCAGCCGCCGCGTCAGTTCTTCAAGGGCGATGCGGCCGAGATGGGAGTTGCCGTGGTGGTCAAGGCCCGGCGCCCACACCGCGATCGAGGCCTTGCCCGGCGCGACCGCAATGATGCCGCCGCCGACGCCGCTTTTCCCGGGCAAGCCGACGCGATAGGCGAATTCACCGGAGCCGTCATAGTGGCCGCAGGTCAGCATCAGCGCGTTGATGCGGCGTGCTCGTTCGCTTGAGACGACGGACAGACCCGTGGAGGGATTGCGGCCGGAATAGGCGAGAAACCGGGTCGCCATGGCGAGTTGCCGGCACGACATCGCAATGGCGCAGTGATGGAAGTAGACGCCCAGCGTAAAATCGACGGGGTTTGTAATCACGCCGAACGACTTCATGTAATTCGCCAGCGCGGTATTGCGAAAGCCTGTGCGCTTCTCGGAGGCCGCCACCGTCTCGTCGATGACGATGCTGCTGTCGCCGGACAGGAACTGCATGAAGCGCAGGATTTCGCCGATCGCCTCGCGCGGCTGATGGCCCGACAGGATCACGTCGGTGACCGCAATCGCTCCGGCATTGATGAAGGGATTGCGCGGCACGCCGCGCTCGCGCTCGAGCTGGACGATGGAGTTGAACGGATTGCCCGATGGCTCGCGGCCGACATGTTTCCACAGCCGGTCGCCCACCATGCCGAGCGCCAGCGTCAGCGTGAACACCTTCGAAATGCTCTGGATCGAGAACGGCACATCGGCATCGCCGCCGGTCGCGACATGGCCATCGGCATCCACCACCACCAGCGCGAACTGGTTGGGATCGACACCCGCGAGTTCGGGAATATAGCTCGCGACCTCGCCGCGGTCGGGCCGCTGCGCCATCTCCTCGGCGATTTCGGTGACGACGGTCTGAAGATCGGGCGTGGCGTGACTCATGCGGGCAGAACTAGCGCATCCCGTCTCAGACCGGAATACGCAGGATCGCGACGGCGAGCACCGCCTGGGCGACGAAGCCGATGACGAAGGCCACCGTGCGCAGCACCGGCAGGCCGAGCGTGTAGACGATCAGATGCGCGATGCGCGACCAGAAATAGACCATGCAGGCCATCACGGTCGCCGGGGTCGAGACGTCGGCGAGGTTGAGGATGATGACCAGCGGCGCGAAGATGATGAGGTTCTCCACCGCATTGTCGTGGGCGAACATCATGCGGTTGGCCCATTCGGCCTGCGGCTTGTCGGCGCGCGAGGGATTGGCCATGGCGCCGCCGACGCCGCGCACCATGATGCGGTTGAGAATATAGGGCAGCCACATGATGCCGGTGAGAATCACCGTCAGCGTCAGCCAGAACAACTCGCGCGTCATGCGGATATCCTTTCACGAAATTCCCGCGAAAACGCGGAGGGAAGGTCATGCAAATCGGGAGCAAGGGCGGCGGGCGCCACGCTCAGGTCGAAGCATAGACGGTTGGTATGACAACGCCAAGGGAAGCAGCAGGGAAGCGCGTTACGCCTGCACCCGCACGTAACTCCCCGGCGCATCCTCGATCGCCGGATAGCTCTCGGTCCCCACACCCCGCGCGGGCACCTGTTCGCCGTCGATGCCGCCGATCCATTCGCGCCAGTTTGGCCACCACGACCCCGCATGCTCCGTCGCCGACTTCATCCAGTCCGCGACATTCGCCGCGTGATTGTTCTCATTGGTCCAGTATTGATACTTACCGGATGACGGCGGGTTGACCACGCCGGCGATATGGCCGGAGCCCGACAGCACATATTTCACCGGCCCGCCGAAAAATTGCGAGCCATACAGCACCGACTCTGCCGGCGCGATGTGATCCTCGCGCGTGGCGAGATTGTAGACGGGCACCTTGACCTTCGAGAGGTCGAGCCGGGTGTTGTCGAGCACCATGTTGCCGGTCGAGAGCTTGTTCTCGAGATAGCAGTTGCGCAGATAGAACGAGTGATTGGCGGCCGGCATGCGCGTCGCGTCTGAATTCCAGTGCAGCAGGTCGAATGCCCGCGGCATGTTGCCCTTCAGATAGTTGTTGACGACATAGGACCAGATCAGGTCGTTCGAGCGCAGCATGTTGAAGGCCATGGCCATCTTGCTGCCTTCGAGAACGCCGACGGCCTGCATGTCCTTTTCCAGCGCCGATATCTGATCCTCATCGACGAACACCATGAGGTCGCCGGCATGAGTGAAGTCCACCTGCGCCGCCATGAAGGTCGCCGAGGCCGCGCGCACGCGCCGGTGTTCGGCGAGCCAGGCCAGTGTCGAAGCGAGCAGGGTGCCGCCGACGCAATAGCCGATCGTGTGCACCGTGAGTTCGCCGGTGACCTTCTCGATCACATCCATGGCCGCCAGCGGGCCCTGCTTCATATAGTCCTCGAAGGTCTTGGCCCCGAGCGCCTTGTCGGGATTGACCCATGAGATCACGAACACCGTCAGCCCCTGATCGACGCACCATTTGATGAACGACTTCTCGGGCTTCAGGTCGAGAATGTAGAACTTGTTGATCCAGGGCGGCACGATCAGCAGCGGTGTCCGCAGCACGCTTTCGGTGGCTGGCGTGTACTGGATCAGCTGCATGATCTCGTTCTGGTAGATCACTTTGCCGGGCGTCGTCGCCATGTTGACGCCGACGGCCAGGTTGCTCGGATCGGACTGACGGATGCGCAGCGCGCCGCGGCCGGCTTCCATGTCCTCGGCGAGCATGGACATGCCGCGCATGAGGTTGCCGCCGTTAGAGGCGACCGTCTCGCGCAGCACTTCCGGATTGGTCAGCACGAAATTCGACGGCGAGATCGCATTGGTGATCTGGGTGACGTAGAACTCGGCCTTCTTCCGCGTATGCGCGTCCAGCCCCTCGGCATTGCGGACGAGGTCGAATGCCCATTGCGTACCGAGCAGATAGGCTTGCAGCACGAAGTCGAAGAACTGGTTCGACTTCCATTCGGGATCGCTGAAGCGCTTGTCCTTGAGCGGTGCCTGCGATGATGGCTCCGCGCTCTCGCCAGTCATCCGGCGCATCGCATTGCCCCAGAGGTCGAGGTAAGCTTTTCCGAGCTTCATCTGCAGCTCGGCGGAGCGTTTTTCGTCGGACAGCCAGTAATTGGCCACCGTGCTGAAGGTCTTGATGATCTCGGTCAGTTCGTTCGGCGGCTTGTCGACGGTTTCGCCGGTCTGGCGCGGCTGTAGATAGGCGGCCAGCGCCTTGCCGCTGCTTTCCATGGCCTTGGCCATGTTGAGCGCGAAGGCTTCCGGATTGAACGGCTTCGCCGCCCCGTCGTTGGCTTTGCCGTTTGCTTGACTGCTGGCAGGGCCGGGGGCGGTTTTGGTGTCGGCGACGTCGGTCATGGCGCGGCTGCGGTTTCATTCCAATGCGGTGACGATACGTCACCACGCGGGAGCATGATGACACAGTTCGCGGATCGTCGCAGGATTCGATGTGCTGCGCTGCGTCATGCGTCTTGCTTCGGTCATATTGAAAGCCCAAGCCGCTTTCTGCGCCGTTCTGACGGCGTTAAAGATTTGTCACCTAGATGGTGCGGCGCGGCGGACGAGGTCGTGCTGGAATGGTAGGTTGTGGCGTGAGGCGTTTGAAAACAGCGGGTGGAGAGACGGGCGACCGGGCATGGGCTGCGGCGGCAGTGCTGGCGCTTGGCCTCGCGCTTGGCGGCTGCGCCTCGACCGTGGCAGATCTGCCGGTTGTGGGCGCACCGGCGAGCCTGCCAGCCCGGCCCGCCCAGCCGGGCGAATACCTGCCGGTGCATGACATCCCGACCGCCCGCAGCAATGACAAGACGCTGGCTCCGGCTGATCAGGCCAAGCTCGAGGCCGATCTGATCAAGGCCCGCGACCGGCAGGCCGTGGCGGCCCCGGCAGATGCCGCGGCAAAAACCTCGGCCCGCTGAGCGATTCCACCCGGTCGTGACTGGTGTCACCCGGTCCCCATGCTAAAAAGAAGCGATTCAACCGCACCTTGAAGGCGGTTCCCCCGGAGCCCGAGACCCATGGAAGACTTTTACCGCATTCGCCGTCTGCCGCCCTATGTGTTCGAACAGATCAACCGAGCCAAGGCCGCCGCGCGCAATTCGGGCGCCGATATCATCGATATGGGCATGGGCAATCCGGACCTGCCGACCCCGCCGCATGTGCTCGAAAAGCTGAAAGAGACCCTCGGCAAGCCGCGCACCGATGGTTATTCGTCCTCCAAGGGCATTCCCGGCCTCCGTAAGGCCCAGGCCGGCTATTACGCCCGCCGGTTCGGCGTGAAGCTGAACCCGGACACCCAGATCGTCGCCACGCTCGGCTCCAAGGAAGGTTTTGCCAACGTCGCCCAGGCGATCACCGCGCCGGGCGATGTCGTGCTCGTGCCCAATCCCAGCTACCCCATCCACGCCTTCGGCTTCCTGATGGCCGGCGGCGTGATCCGTTCGGTGCCGTCGGATCCGACCCCGGATTTCTTCCCCGCGGTCGAACGCGCCATCCAGCATTCGATCCCGAAGCCGATCGCGCTGGTGGTCTGCTATCCGTCGAACCCGACCGCCAAGGTTGCCAGCCTCGATTTCTACAAGGACCTCGTAGCCTTCGCGAAGAAGCACGAAATCTACATCCTGTCCGACCTCGCTTATGCCGAGGTCTATTTCAACGACAGCAACCCGCCGCCCTCGGTGCTGCAGGTGCCGGGCGCCATCGATGTCTGCGTTGAATTCACATCGATGTCGAAAACGTTCTCGATGGCCGGCTGGCGTATGGGTTTTGCCGTCGGCAACGAGCGCATCGTCTCGGCGCTGACCCGTGTGAAGTCGTATCTCGATTATGGTGCCTTCACGCCGGTGCAAGTTGCGGCCACCGCCGCGCTCAACGGTCCCGAGGATTGCATCCGCGAGATGCGCGACACCTATCGCAAGCGTCGTGACGTGCTGGTGGACAGCTTTGGCCGCGCCGGCTGGACCATTCCGTCGCCGGAATCGTCGATGTTCGCCTGGGCGCCGCTACCTGAGAAATTCCGCGAAGTCGGCTCCATGCAGTTTGCAACGCTTCTCGTTGAGAAGTCGGGTGTCGTGGTGGCGCCCGGCATCGGCTTCGGCGAGCATGGCGAGGGCTATGTCCGCATCGCCATGGTCGAAAACGAGCAGCGCATCCGCCAGGCTGCCCGCGGCGTCCGCCGCTTCCTTGAAAGCGGGCTGGAAACGTTGCACAACGTGGTTCCGCTCGCCAACCGGCGATAAGGCCAGCGCGGTCGCTGCAAGGCGTCCGCGCATTCTTCGGCTCACTAAGAAAATCCGACAGGTTACAATTCTATGGTCGCACCCCTCAAAGTGGGTATCGCGGGTCTCGGCACCGTTGGCGCCGAAGTCGTCCGTCTCATCGAACAGCAGCAGTCCATCCTTGCCGCGCGCTGCGGCCGTGGCATCAAGGTCGTGGCGGTCACCGCCCGCAACAAGGCCAAGAAGCGCGGCATCGACCTGCGCGGCATTGACTGGATGAAGGACCCGCTGGCGGTCGCCACCCATCCCGAGGTCGAGTGCTTTGTGGAATTGATGGGCGGCTCTGGCGATCCCGCCCTCGGCGCCATCTCGGCTGCGCTCGCGGCTGGCAAGTCGGTCGTCACGGCCAACAAGGCTCTGGTCGCCAAGCATGGTGTCAAGCTCGCGACGCTGGCTGAGAAGAACGGCGGCGCGCTGAATTACGAGGCCGCCGTCGCTGGTGCGATCCCGGTCATCAAGACGATCCGCGAGGGCCTGTCGGGCACCACGGTCAATCGCGTCTATGGCATCCTCAACGGCACTTGCAATTACATCCTGACCCGGATGGAGCAGGAGGGCCTGTCCTTCGAGGAATGCCTCAAGGACGCGCAGCGCCTGGGCTATGCCGAAGCCGAGCCGTCCTTCGACGTCGATGGCTACGACACCGCGCAGAAGCTCGCCATTCTCGCCAGCCTCGCTTTCGGAACCAAGGTCAATGAGAGCGCGGTCTCGGTTGAAGGCATCTCCACCATCGCCGCGGAAGATCTCCGTGCGGCTGCTGATCTCGGCTATCGCATCAAGCTGCTCGGCGTCGCCATGCGCACCAAGACGGGCATCGAGCAGCGTGTGCACCCGACCATGGTGCCGCTGACGTCGTCCATCGCACAGGTGATGGGCGTGACCAATGCCGTTACCATCGACGGCGCCGGCATCGCGCCGATCACGCTGGTAGGCCCCGGCGCAGGCGGCGCCGCAACGGCCTCCGCCGTGCTGGCGGATATCGCCGATGCCGCGCGAGGCGTCCGCGCGCTGCCATTCGCGCAGCCGGTCGCCAAGCTCCAGACCACCACCAAGGCGCCGATGGAGCGCCATGAAGGCGGTTATTATATCCGCCTGATGGCCCGCGATCTCGCCGGCACCGCGGCACGGATCGCCACGCGTCTTGCCGAGCAGAAGATCTCGCTGGAATCCATCGTGCAGAAGCACCCGAACGGCCAGCTCGAGCCGATCGACGGCACCAAGAAATCGTCACCGGTGCCGGTTATCCTGATCACCTATGCGACGTCCGAAGACGCCATGCGCCGTGCGCTGCAGGCGGTGCAGAAGGACAAGGTGATCTCGGGCAAGCCGCAGGTCATTCGTATCGAGAAGAACTGAACGCCCTCGTAAGAGTTATACGGGGGCAGCTGCCCCAACGGGGTGTCTGCCCCCGCCGAACTAAAGGAGCCAATCGATGTCCACCCATATTTCCGTCCCGCCGCAGCAGCTCCTCGAGCGTATCCTGACGCTGGAAATTGTCCGCGTCACCGAACGCGCGGCAGTGTCGGCAGCGCGCCTGCGCGGACACGGCAAGGAAAAGGCGGCCGACCAGGCCGCCGTGGACGCGATGCGCCGTGAGCTCAACAAGCTGCCGATCGAAGGCACCATCGTGATCGGCGAGGGCGAGCGCGACGAAGCCCCGATGCTGTTCATCGGCGAGAAGGTCGGCATCAATGCCGGCCCCCGGGTCGATATCGCCGTCGATCCGCTCGAAGGCACCACGCTGTGCGCCAAGGACATGCCGGGCTCGATCGCCACGCTTGCGATGGCCGATGGCGGCACGCTGCTGCATGCGCCGGACGTCTATATGGAAAAGCTTGCGATCGGCCCGGGCTACGACAAGAACCTGCTCGATCTGGATGCGCCGCCGGCTGAGAACATCCAGCGTCTTGCCAAGGCCAAGGGCGTGCCGGTGTCGGAGATCACCGCACTGGTGCTGGAGCGTCCGCGCCATGAACCGCTGATTAACGCGATCCGCGCCACCGGCGCTTCGCTGCGCTTGATCCCGGACGGTGACGTGGCCGGCGTCATCCACACCACCGATCCCGACAAGTCGGGCATCGATATCTATATGGGCACCGGCGGTGCCCCCGAAGGCGTGCTGGCCGCGGTGGCGCTACGTTGCATCGGTGGGCAAATGCTGACCCGTCTGATCCTCGACACCGACGAGAAGCGTGAGCGCGCCAAGAAGATGGGCGTCAACGATCCGAAGATGATCTACCGCATCGAGGACATGGCCAAGGGCGACTGCCTGTTCGCCGCCACGGGCGTTACCGACGGCGCGCTGCTGTCGGGCGTCAAGTTCCGCGGCAACGTGATCGAGACCGAGACCATCGTGATGCGCTCGGTGACCGGCACCGTCCGCATCATCAAGGGCGAGCATCGCCAGCTCGAGAAATTCCACCTGGATTGAGCTGCGTAAATGCCCAAAGCAGTGAATGTCGAAATCCGCCCGGTCGGCCCCGATGAACGGGCCGCCTGGGAGCCGTTGTGGCAGGGCTATCTGACCTTCTACAAGGCCACGCTGCCGCAGGCCGCCACCGACACCGCCTGGAAGCGCTTTCACGACGCCAACGAGCAGATGTTCCTGCTCGGCGCTTACGTGGACGGCAAGCTCACCGGCATCGTCCAGTTCCTGTATCACCGCTCGAGCTGGACGCCGGGTGATTACTGCTATCTGCAGGATCTGTTCGTCGATAGCAGCGCCCGGGGCCTCGGCCTCGGCCGCGCGCTGATCGAAGCGGTTTATGCGAAGGCGAAAGCTGACGGCTGCAGCCGCGTGCACTGGCTGACCCAGAACGAGAACGCGCAGGCGCGCATTCTCTACGATCAGGTCGCGGACAATTCCGGCTTCATGCAGTATCGCAAGATACTCTGACCGTAGGGCGGATGAGCAAAGCGTAATCCGCCTTTGTCAGCCTCACGATATCGGCCGGCGGATTACGGCTTCGCCTGATCCGCCCTACGACAAACGATAAAAATAACGGGGAGCGAAACCATGAGCGACATCACCGCGGTCAAGGCCCTGATCTTCGACGTGTTCGGCACCGTCGTCGATTGGCGCACCAGCCTTATCAACGACTTCACCGCCTGGAGCGCGACACGCGGCATCACCGCCGACTGGGCGGCTCTCGTGGACGCCTGGCGGCAGGCCTATGTGCCCTCCATGGACACCGTGCGTCATCATCCCGAACGCGGTTTCCTCAAGCTCGACAAACTGCACCGCCAGTCGCTTGAGACGCTGGTCGAGAAATTCGGCATCAAGGGCCTCGGCGACGACGACCTGCATCATCTCACCCTCGGCTGGCACCGCCTGCATCCGTGGCAGGACTCCGTCGCGGGTCTCACGCGGCTGAAGACGAAATACATCATCAGCCCGCTGTCCAACGGCAATGTCGTGCTGCTCACCAACATGGCGAAATTCGGCGGCCTGCCATGGGACCTGATCATGAGCGCCGAGCTGTTCAAGCATTACAAGCCCGACCCCGAAAGCTATCTCGGCGCCTGTGAACTCCTCAGCCTGAAGCCGCATGAAGTGATGATGGTCGCCGCCCACAACAACGACCTCGACGCCGCGCAAAAATCCGGCCTCAAGACCGCCTTCGTTCCCCGCATCACCGAATACGGCCCGCTGCAGAACCGCGACTTCAAGGCGGATGGCGACTGGAATGTGGTGGCGGAGGATTTTGAGGATCTGGCGAAGCGGATGGGGTGTTGAGCGCAACCCTCACTGCGCCCTCATCCTGAGGAGCCGCGTAGCGGCGTCTCGAAGGATGGCCAAGAACGCCGAGCCAGGCCATCTCATGGTTCGAGACGGCGCTTCCAGCGGCGCAATTGCGCCGCAGGCCTCCTCACCATGAGGGCGGTTCAGGGCTTCAACACCCGCCATTTGCCTTGCGTGCCCATCATGCTTATCTGCGCGCATGTCCCCGACCACCGACATTCCGGAACTCATCCATCCCGCCTTTCTCGGCGTGACCCAATCCGCCACCGGCCGCATCTGGCGCGACCGGGTGGATGCGCGGGGCGCTGCGCGGGCGATGGCGATCGTGCAGCGGTTCAAGCTGCCGGAGATGCTGGCCCGCGTCATCGCCGGCCGGGGCATCGCGATCGACGCGGTGGAAGATTTCCTCGATCCCACCATCCGCAAGCTGATGCCGGACCCGTTCACCATCACCCAGATGGAAGCCGCCGCGAACCGCATCGCCGATGCCGCCGAGCGCGGTGAGCAGGTGGCGATTTTCGGCGACTATGACGTGGACGGCGCGACGTCCTCCGCACTGCTGGCCTGGCATCTGCGCCATTGCGGCCTCGATCCGCAGATCCACATTCCCGATCGCATCTTCGAGGGCTATGGCCCGAACGTCGATGCGATCCGCGCGCTGGCCGGGAAGGGCAATACGCTGCTCGTCACCGTCGATTGCGGCACCACCAGTTTCGAGCCGCTGGCAGAAGCGAAGAAGCTCGGCATGTCCGTGGTCGTGATCGATCATCATCAGGCCAATGAGGAGCTGCCCGACGTCGACGCCGTCGTAAATCCCAATCGCCTCGACGACATTTCCGGTCTCGGCCATCTCGCCGCCGTCGGCCTCGTGCTGATCACGCTGGTTGCCGTCAATCGCGAGCTGCGCCAGCGCGGTTTCTGGACCCCGCAAAAGCCCGAGCCGAACCTGCTCGACATGCTGCATCACGTGGCGCTCGGCACTGTCGCCGACGTCGCGCCGCTGATTGGCCTTAACCGCGCTTTCGTCGCCAAGGGCCTGATCGCGCTCCGCCGCCGCGACCATGTCGGCCACACCGCGCTGATGGATGTCGCGCGTCTCAATGGCCCGCCCGAAGCCTGGCATCTCGGCTTCATGCTGGGCCCGCGCATCAATGCTGGCGGTCGCATCGGCCGCGCCGATCTCGGCGTGCGCCTGTTGCTCGAAGGCGACGTCTCCGAGGCCGCCAAGATCGCCGCCGAACTCGACCGCCTCAACATCGAGCGCCGCGCCATCGAGCAGGCGGCGGAAGCGCAGGCCGAAGCCGAGGCGCTGGCCTCGCTCGGCCTCGAGGACAAGGGCAGCGTGATCGTCACCGCAAGCGAAGGCTGGCATCCCGGTGTCGTCGGTCTCGTCGCCTCGCGCCTGAAGGAGAAATTCGCGCGGCCGAGCTTTGCCATCGCGCTGGAGCCCGGCGGCATCGGCACCGGCTCCGGCCGCTCGATTTCCGGCGTCGATCTCGGCAAGGTCGTGCGGCAGGCCGTGGCCGATGGCCTGCTCATCAAGGGCGGCGGTCATGCGATGGCTGCAGGCATTACGCTGCGCAAGGAAAAGCTGGGCGAATTCCGCGCCTATATCGAGGAGAAGCTTGCAGCCGATGTCGCGAAATCGCGCAACGAGAAGGAGCTGTTCATCGATGGCGCGGTGACTGCACGCGGCGTCACCGCCGATCTCGTCAACACGCTCAACCGTGCCGGCCCGTTCGGGCAGGCCAATCCCGAGCCGGTGATTGCATTGCCGGCGCATCAACTCGCTTATGTCGATGAAGTCGGGCAGGCGCATCTGCGCGTGCGTCTGCGGGCGTCCGACGGCGCCATGGTCAACGGCATCGCGTTTCGCTCGGTCGGCCAGAAGCTCGGCAACGCGCTGGTCGAGAACCGCGGTCAGCAGGTGCATGTGGCCGGCTCGCTCACCGTCGATCGCTGGCAAGGGCAGGAGCGGGTGCAGATGCGCGTCATCGACGTCGCGGTGCCGTCGTCGGAGCCAAGGATGATCCGCTAGTGCGGCCCCGCGCGTTGATCGCGCGGCCACATCTCAGGCGGCAATGCGGGCGCCGGCTTTGGTTTGGCCGATCGCAGGCTTACTTTCGGCTTTGGACGCCACGAGGGTGAAACGATAGCCATGCAGGTCGAGCGTCGGCAGAACGTCCACGCTGTCGCCGAACACCTCCAGCCGGTGTGTTAGTTCTTCCGGCGAAATGGTGAGCGGGATCCGGCACATTTCGGCGAAGTCAGCGCGCGTCTTGCGGTTGTTGCCCCATCTGGCGTCGATCTCGGTCAGCGGCGCTGCCTGTGTTGCCAGCGTCCGCTCCATGCGCAGGAACATCTGAATCAACTTTCTGTAGACCGCCTGTTCCAGCCCGCCGACATTCAGGCTTGGCGGGACGGCAAAAAGGTCGAGGGCGACGATGGGCCCCGCATCGACGCGTTCCACCATGCGATGAATGGTGCAGCCGAATTCGGTTGCCCTATCATAGGCCGCGAAATGCGCCGGCGCCCAGCCCGGATATTGCGGTGGTCCCGGATGGAAATTATAGGCGCCGTAGCCCAGCTGATCGAGCACCGCTGCGGGGACGATCACACTGGTGGTGAAGGCGATCAGGCGTGCCCGGCGCAACTGCCGCGGCGTGATTGCCTGGAGATCGCTGATGGTGAATGCAGGCAGTACATTCAGGCGGGGATTGCATTCGTGTAGCCGCGGGGCGAAGACCGAATATTCGTCGCGGCCGGTCAGAAGAATAATGGTGTCAAACATGCCGGATACTGGTGGGAATCAAACGCAGTCAAGCGTTGCAGCCGGAGCTTGACGGAGACTGACCAGTGAACCCCCATCGGCTAGCTTCGCCGCAGCCGCGTCGAATAGCGATACCGGTCCGCCGGATGAATGCTGAGCGAGACTTCTGCCAGTTCGTTCGATGCGAACAGATATTGCCGCCGGATCGACAGCGCATGTGCGCCGGCCTCGGCCTTCAGCGGCTCGGCCATGACATCTGAGACGCCAACTGCTGAAATATCCTGTCTGATCTCGACGAACCGCCGCCCTGAAATCTTCTCCACCAGCGTGCCAAAAATCTCGTGGTGCCCGTCCATTTTTGCGCGCACCTCGTCGGCAAAAGCGCCGTCGATATAGACGTCGGTCCAGCAGATCGGCGTACGCGTGGCATCGCCCGGGATCATGCGCAGGCTGGAAATGCACAGCCAGCGCCGGCCGGGCCGGCAGCCTAGCTGCGCCGCAAGTTCGCTATCCGCGACCACATCCGCCACGCGCTGCACATGCCGCTCGGTCTCGGTGCCGAATTGCTGCACGGCCTCGATGGTGTTCAGCGCCTGTGTGAACCCGTCACCGTCACGCGCGGGCGCCGTGGCTTCCACGCGCGTCCCGGCATTGCGCTTGCGGCTTACCAGCCCCGATGCCTGCAGCTCCTGCATCGCGGCGCGCACGGTCGAGCGGCTCACCGCAAACTGTTCCGCCAGCTCGAACTCCGTTGGCAGCACGGAGCCGACGGGATGCCGTCCGTCGGCAATCGCCTCGGTCAGTGCGCGGGCCACAAATGCGTATCGCTTTTCCACCGGTGTCCTCGAACCTCTCACCCAGCATGCAAGCCTGATTGGCGGCCACCTCGTCAAGGAAGGAGGTTGACACAGAGTTTATGTTCGTACAATTTAATATGTACGAACATAATACTGAGGAAGCGCCATGGGCAGCACGGTTTTCGACTCGGTTCTATTCCGGGACATGTTTGGCACCGCCGAAATGCGGGCCGTGTTCACGGACGAGGCCCTGGTCGGCCGCTATATCGAGGCCGAGGTGGCGCTGGCGCGCGCCCAGGCCCGCATGGGCGTCGTGCCCAAGGCCGCCGCCGAAGCCATCGAAGCCGCCGGCAAGTCCATCCAGATCGATTTCGACAAGCTCCGCCACGAAACCGAGATCGTCGGCTATCCGATCCTGCCGCTGGTGCATCAGCTCTCCGCAGCCGCAGGCGAGGCCGGGCGCTTCGTCCATTGGGGCGCCACCACCCAGGACATCATGGACACCGCAAATGTCCTGCAGATCCGCGCTGCGCTCGAGATCGTCGCGCGTGATCTCCGAGAAGTCCGTGACATCCTCAGGGCCATGGCGAAGAAGTATCGTGACACGCCGATGGCCGGCCGCACGCATCTGCAGCAGGCGCTTCCGGTCACCTTCGGTTACAAGGCTGCGGTCTGGCTGTCCTCCATCGATCGCCACATCGAGCGCGTCGATCAGGCGCTGCCGCGCATTTTGCTTGGCGAGTTCTCCGGCGCCGCCGGCACGCTCGCCTCGGTGGGCGAGGGCGGCCTCGAAATGCAGAAGCTGTTCTGCGAGGAGCTCGGCCTGCATCAGGCCTCGATCACCTGGCACGTGGCGCGCGACGGCATCGCCGAAGCCGTGACGTTGCTCGGCCTCATCACCGGCACTCTCGGCAAGATCGCCACCGACGTGATGCTGTTGTCATCGTCCGAATTCGGCGAAGTGTCGGAGCCGTTCGTGCCCGGACGCGGCGCATCATCGACGATGCCGCAAAAGCGCAATGCGATTTCGAGCGAGCTGATGCTTGCCGCTGCCAAGGCGGTGCGCCAGCACGTCGCCACCATGCTCGACGGCATGATCCACGACCTCGAACGCGCCACCGGCCCGTGGCATCTCGAATGGGTGTCGCTGCCGGAAAGCTTCCTGCTCACGGCATCGTCGCTGGCGAACGCCAAGTTCATGCTCGCCGGCCTCGTCGTGCATGAGAAGCGCATGCTGGACAATCTCGGCATGACCCGCGGCCTCATCGTCGCCGAAGCCGTGATGATGGCGGCGGCGCCAAAACTCGGCCGCCAGCATGCCCATGACGTCGTCTACGACGCCTGCCGCAAGGCCATCGAAGGCGGCGGGACGCTTGCCGACATTCTGGTCGAGGTGCCGGAGATTACCGAAGCGCTCGGTGGCAAGGACGCGATCCGTAAGCATTGCGATCCTGCGAACTATCTCGGCCTGTGCGGTCCGATGGTCGATCGCGTGCTGAGCCTGAGCAAGTAACGCGAATTCGGAGGATGGGTTGAGCGTAGCGAAAACCCATGCTGCCCGTCGTCGCTGCATGCTCCGCTGATGGGTTGTCGCTCCAGCGCTTCGCGCCTGCGCTCAACCCATCCTACGACCGTCAATTAGCAGTAAGAAACAGGGAGAGGTTTCAATGAAAACGACACTCGCAACTGCATTTGTCGCCGGTGCGCTGTTGAGCGCTCCGGCTTCGGCGCAGGACTATCCGACCCGCACCATCACCATGAACATGCCGTATTCGGCGGGCGGCCCCGGCGACACCATCGCGCGCCTCCTGGCGCAGGCCATGAGCGGGCCTTTGAAACAGCAGGTGATCGTCGAGAACACCACGGGCGCCGGCGGCTCCATCGGCAGCGCCAAGGTCGCCGCTTCGGCGCCGGATGGCTACAATCTGCTGCTGATCCATATCAGCCACGCCACCAATCCGGCGCTGTATCCGAAGCTCAAATACGATCCGATCAAGGACTATGAGCCGATCGGCCTCGCCGTCGATCTGCCCTCGGTCTTCGTCGCGCGAAAGGATTTGCCGGCGAAGAATCTCGAAGAGCTGATTGCCTGGATGAAGACCACCAAGGAGAAGGTGAACTATGCCCATGCCGGCATCGGCTCCGCATCGCATCTGTGCGGCCTGCTTCTCAATGCAGCCACCGGCACGCAGCCGACCCAGATCGCCTATCGCGGCGCGGGTCCTGCCATGAACGACATGATGAGCGGGCAGGTCGATGTGATGTGCGACCAGATCGTCAATGTGGTCGGCAATGTCGATGGCGGCACCATCAAGGGCTACGCCGTCACCAGCACCGAACGCGCGCCGGCGCTGCCGAAACTGCCGACCACCGCCGAAGCCGGCCTGAAGGATTTCCAGTACACCGTCTGGTACGGCCTGTTCGCGCCCAAGGGCACGCCGAAGCCGGTGCTCGACAAGCTCAACGCCGCATTGAACGTGGCGCTGAAGGACGAGACCGTGAAGACCCGGCTCGGCGCACTCGGCGCCCAGCCGGTCGCGCCGGAACGCGCGACGCCCGATGCGCTGGCCAAGCACCTCAAAGCCGAGATCGACAAATGGACGCCGATCATCAAGGCCGCCGGCGTGGTCGGCGCGCAGTGAGCGAGACGCGTCTGGAGAAGGACTCCTTCGGCACCGTCGCCGTGCCGAAGGATCGCTATTGGGGCGCGCAGACCCAGCGTGCGCTGGAAGTCTTTCAGGTCAGCGACGAGCGCTTCCCGGTCGCGCTGATCCGCGCCTTCGCCCTGCAGAAGATCGCCGCGCTGCGCGCCAATCTGCAGCTAGGCGCAATCGCACCCGAGCTCGCCGCGCCGATCGAGACGGCCGCGCTCGAATTGCAGCAGGGCCGTTTCGACGATCATTTCCCGTTGCCGATCTGGCAGACCGGCTCCGGCACCCAGACCAACATGAACGCCAATGAGGTGATCGCCAACCGCGCCAACGAGCTGCTGGGACAGCCGCTCGGCACCAAGGCGCCGGTGCATCCCAACGATCACGTCAATTGCTCGCAATCGTCGAATGACAGCTTCCCAACCGTGATGCACATTGCGGCGGCGCTGCAACTGCGCAGGGCCTTGCTGCCGGCCTTGCAGATTCTGCGCGATGAACTCCGCACCAAGGCGAACGCCTTTGCCGATGTCGTGAAGATCGGCCGCACGCATCTGATGGACGCCGTGCCCATGACCATGGGGCAGGCGTTCGATGCCTTTGCGCGCCAGACCGATCACGCGTGCGATCGCATCGAGGCCGTCTTTCCGCACCTCTCGATGCTGCCGCAGGGCGGCACCGCCGTCGGCTCCGGCCTCAATGCGCCCAAGGGCTTTGACGCGGCGTTCTGCGAACACTTGAATACTCTGACCGGCGAAGCTTTCGTCCCGAACCCCAGCAAGTTCGAGGGCATGGGCGCCCATGATGCGCTGGTGGAAGTCTCCGGCGCGCTGAACGGCCTTGCGGTGACGCTGCTGAAGATTGCCAACGACATCCGCTTCCTCGGCTCTGGCCCGCGCTGTGGCTTCGGCGAACTCGTCATCCCGCATGACGGGCTGACCTCGTCGATCATGCCAGGCAAGCGCAACCCGACCATCGCCGAGATGCTGGCGCAGGTCTGCTTTCAGGTGACCGGCAACAATGCAGTTGTGACCGCCGCGAGCGCCTCCGGCAATTTCGAACTGAACGTCGCCAAGCCGGTGATCATCTACAACATCCTGCAGTCGATCCGCATCCTGTCCGATGGCGTCAGCGTCTTCGCCAGTCGCATGATCCGTGATCTCGATGTTGACCGCCGCCAGCTCGCGGCCAACGTTGCCAACGCGCCATTGCTAGCGACAGCGCTCAATCCGGTGATCGGCTATGACAAGGTGGCGATGATCACGGCGAAGGCGCTGGATGAAGCGATCACCCCGCGCGAGGCAGCGATTGCGCTGGGGCTGCTGTCGGGCGATGAGTACGATCTGCATGTCGATCCGAAGCAGATGGTTGGTCTCCCACAACTCCGTCCCTCATCCTGAGGAGCCGCGCAGCGGCGTCTCGAAGGATGGCGGCGGCTCCGAGCCCAGTCACGCATGGTTCGAGACGCGCGCAAGTGCGCGCTCCTCACCATGAGGACCCGAGAAGGTCACCCACCTTGCTATGCGGCTTACTTTGCCGACCGCGTTCTGGTTCGGCTGTGGATCACTTCGGAGAGGTCGCTGGACGGTTGGCGTCATCCGCCTTACCCGCGCCTTGAGAGGCTTCCGCGTCAGCGACACACTTGCTGTAATATGTACGCTGGTCTGCGCCTGATCCGGCCGCACTGCCGGCGGCTGGATTGCCGGGCACGCGTGGCGGAAACGCCTTCGCTGCGGCGGCGTTACATTTCCGCGCGACCTCAAGCGTGATCGCGCTGACAGTTGTGGGGGTCCAAGCGGCGGCGATCATCAGCGTCAGAAGGCCGAGCGTTCGTTTTCGCAATGAAAACTGCACGACGTGTTCTCTCATAGTGGGGTGAGCGAAGAGATACGCATTCGGCTGAAACTATCACCCGCCTTGGCGCAACCGCGCAAGCACCTTCAGTCCGCCATAGCCATCCGCAGGCAGCAGTCCCGCTTTGGTCTGGAAATCACGCACGGCCTGCATCGTATCGTTGCCGACACGACCATCCGTGCCGCCGGTGTCGAAGCCGGCACGCGTCAGCCGCGTCTGCAGCTCCTGCACTTCGGCCAGCGTCAGGATGCGCTCGGAGCCGGGGAATGGCTGGATAAAGGGCGGCGCGCCGAGAATGCGGTCGCCGAGATGACAGATCGCCAGCGCGTAGCTCATCGACGGATTGTAGCTGCGCACGGCGTAGAAACCTTGCCCGAGCAGGAAACTCGGTCCGCCCGCCACCGGCGTCCATAGTTTTGCCGTCGCATTCGGTTGCGGGAACGCTTGTCCATCCGCGCGCGTCACGCCGGCCTCTGCCCATGAGGCGTAGGAGCGTTTTGCATCGGAGGACGCAGCGCCATTCGCGCGCACTTCATAGCCCCAGTGCTCGCCGCGCGGATATCTGCCGCGATTGACGAGGAAGCGCGCGCTTGAGCCGAGCGCGTCGTCAGGTTTTCCAAACGGCGAAACGCGGCCGTCCTTGTCATAGTCGATGCCGACATTGAGCCAGACTTCCGGCATCCATTGTGTGTGGCCCATGGCGCCGGCCCAGGAGCCGCGCATCTCCTCGGGCGTGCCCCAACCATTTTGCACGACGCGCAGCGCGTTGATGAGTTCGGTTTCCCAATAAGCCCGGCGCCGCGGCTCTTGCCATGCGAGGGCTGCAAGCGACGGAAACACCGGCCGCATGTGATTGGTCTGCACCAGCGGATCGCCATAGGCGGACTCGACACCCCATAGCGCCAGCAGCGTGCCGCGCTCGACGCCGAAGTCGCGCTCGATGCGATCGAACAACCCCGAGTTCTTGCGCAGCGCTTCCTTGCCGGCGGTGATGCGCCAGTCGGATGCGCGGCGGTTCACATATTGCCAGACCTGCTCGTGAAACTCTGGCTGCTTCTTCATCTTCTGGAACACGGACGTGTCCGGCTCCAGTCGCCCCATCACGCGGTCATAGGTGGCGGCCGAAATGCCTTTGGCGCTCGCCTTGGCGCGGAAGCCATCGCGCCAGGCATCGAAGCCGGCGGGAGCCGCAAGGGCAGGGTGAGCTATGGCGAGCAGCGTGCCGGCGCCGAGGCCGGATCGCAGCAGGGCACGGCGGGTCAAGCGGGAATCGATCTGGGCCATACTGGTAGTCTAGCGCGGGAAGGCCGGAGGCGGCAGGGCGAAGCTGTCGCAGCGGTGCGGTCATTCGCGCAGGCGGATTGGTGCTTGCCAGTCTCGCGCGCGCTCGCCATCAGTGGGGGAACCGAACAGGAGAATGATGATGTCGAAAACCGTGACGGCGCGCGCCGAATTCACCGATTTCCGGGCGCTGGTGCCGGATCTGGAAGCGAAGGTGCGCGCGCTGGCCAGCGCCGCCGCTGAAGCAGGCCTCGATAAGGAACTGATCGAGCTCGTCAAGCTGCGGGTCTCGCAAGTCAATGGCTGCGCGTTCTGCGTTCAGTTCCACGTCAATCAGGCGGAAGGTCTTGGCGTCCAGTCGGACAAGCTGCACCAGCTCGCGGTGTGGCGTGAGGCGCAGGTGTTTTCGCCGCGCGAGCGGGTGGCGCTGGCCTTTGCGGAAGCGCTGACTTCGCCGCAGCATGGCGTGAGCGACGCACTCTATGCCGAAGCAAGCGCAGAGTTCGATGCGAAGGAGCTGGCCTATCTGGCCTCCGCCATTGCCGGCATCAACGTCTGGAACAGGTTTGGCGTGATGTATCGCTGGACGCCACCGGCCGCGAAGACAAGATAGACGCAAAGCAAAAGCCCCAGACGCGGTTGGCGTCCGGGGCTTGATGTTCGTGCGAGGATCTGAGGATCAGTCCTTGGCGCGCTCGACATAGGAGCCGTCTTCGGTCAGCACCACGATGCGGGTGCCGGTGCCGACATGCGGGGGAACCGCCGAACGGATGCCGTTCGAGAGGATCGCCGGCTTGTAGGACGACGAGGCGGTCTGGCCCTTGGTGACCGGCTCGGTCTCGACGACTTCGAGGGTGACGCGCTGCGGCAGCACGATGGCGACGGGCACCATGTCGTGCAGCGACAACTTCACGACCATGTTTTCCTGCAGGTAAGGTGCCGAATTGCCGATGACGTCCGGCGGAACCTGGACCTGGTCATAGGTCTCCTGGTTCATGAAGTGGTAGCCGTCGGCATCCTGATAGAGATAGGAGAAGTTCTGGTCCTCGATGGTCGCCTTTTCCACCTGGTCGGTGGTCTTGTAGCGCTCCGAGATCTTCACGCCGTCGCTGATTCGGCGCATTTCGATCTGGCTGACCGGGGTGCCCTTGCCGGGATGGATGTTTTCGGCGGACAGAACGACATAGAGCTTACCTTCTTGCTCGATGACGTTGCCCTTGCGAATAGAACTGGCGATGACTCTCACAGTGAATTTTCCTGAATTTGTCGGCCGAGGCCGGATGGGGCACGATTGCCACGCGGCCTGCGAAGCGATTTCGGGGGGCAACATACTGATTTGCGGTCGGAATGCCAGCGTCTTGCAACCGAAAAAGGCGGCACTTTGACCCCCGAAACCGACCAAATCTCGCCCTGGTGGAGCCCAAACCGGCATGCTGACCGCCGCGGCTTCCTGGCTGCGCGCGGCACGATCACACGCGCAGTGAGGGCCTGGTTCGAGGCGCAGGGGTTCACCGAAGTGGAAACCGGGGCGCTGGTGGTGTCGCCCGGCAACGAAACCCATCTGCATGCGCCGCGGGCGGATCTGACCGGCCATGACGGCCAAAAGCGCGAGCGGTATCTCCGGACATCGCCGGAATTCGCCTGCAAGAAGCTGCTGGCGGCCGGGGAAACGCGGATTTTCGAGCTGGCGCGGGTGTTTCGGGACCGGGAGCGGGGTGACCGGCATTTGCCGGAATTCACCATGCTGGAGTGGTACCGCGCCAATGAGGACTATGAGGCTGTCATTCGGGATACGGTGGCGATCATCCAGCTCGCGGCCGAGACGGCGGGGACGCGGGTATTCAGCTTCCGTGGCCACACGGCCGACGCAACTTTGCCACCGGAATTCCTCACGGTTTTCGATGCCTTTTCGCGCTTTTCGGGCGTGAATCTTGCGGCAACAGTGCGGCAGAGCATGGGCGACCGCGATGCGCTCGCGGCTGCTGCGCAGAGCAAGGTCCGCGTTGCCAACGATGACACATGGTCGGATATCTTCAGCAAGATCCTGGTCGAACATGTCGAGCCGCATCTCGGGCAGGGGCGTCTCACCGTGCTCTATGAATATCCGACGCCGGAGGCCGCGCTGGCGCGGACCAAGCCGTCCAGTCCCGATGTGGCCGAGCGCTTCGAGGTCTATGCCTGCGGCGTCGAGCTGGCGAACGGATTTGGCGAACTCACGGATGCGGACGAACAACGTCGTCGCTTCGCCGAGTCGATGGAGGAAAAAGATCGCCGCTATGGCGAGCGCTATCCGATCGACGAGGCGTTTCTCGCGGCGGTCGCGGCGATGCCGCCGGCATCGGGCGTTGCGCTTGGCTTCGACCGGCTGGTGATGCTGGCGGCCGGCGCGACGAAGATCGACCAGGTCGTGTGGACACCGCCGGCATGAACGGACCCGTGAAAATTCCAACGACGCTGCGGCAGGCGAGCGAACTCGTCGCCGAAGGCCTCGCGCCCGAACAGGCGCTGGCTGAACTCGAACGCGTGGCCGCGCGCTATGCCGTCGCAGTCACACCGGCGGTCGCCGAGCTGATCGATACGAACGATCCGGACGATCCGATTGCGCGGCAGTATATTCCGGATGCGCGCGAACTCGATGCGCGGTCCAACGAACGCGATGATCCGATCGGCGATCACGCGCATGCGCCGGTCGACGGAATCGTGCATCGCTATCCGGACCGCGTGCTTTTGAAGCTCGTTCACGTCTGCGCAGTTTATTGCCGGTTCTGTTTCCGCCGCGAGATGGTGGGGCCAGGCAAGGAAACGACGCTGTCGCGCGAGGCCTATGCCAAGGCGCTGGACTACATTCGCGCCCATGACGAAGTCTGGGAAGTAATACTCACCGGCGGCGATCCGCTTATGCTGTCGCCGCGGCGGCTCAAGGAGATCATGGCGGATCTCGCCGCCATCGATCATGTCAAAATCATTCGCCTGCATACGCGCGTGCCGGTCGCCGATCCGGCGCGGGTGAATGACGAGATGGTCGCCGCACTGCGCGCGAAGGGGGCATCGACCTGGGTCGCGCTGCATGCCAATCATCCGCGCGAATTCACCGAATCCGCGCGTAACGCTTGTGCACGTATGATCGACGGCGGCATCCCGATGGTCAGCCAGTCCGTGCTGCTACGCGGCGTCAATGATGATGCGCCGACGCTGACCGCGCTGATGCGCAGTTTTGTCGAGAACCGCATCAAACCCTATTACCTGCATCATGGCGATCTCGCCCCCGGCACCGCGCATCTGCGCACCACCATCGCCGAGGGACAGGCGCTGATGCGCGCGCTGCGCGGGAATGTGTCCGGCCTCTGCCAGCCCGATTATGTGCTCGACATTCCCGGTGGTTACGGCAAGGCGCCGATCGGACCGGCTTATTTGTCGCGGGACGGCACGACAAATCCTCAGCCGGCCGATGCCACGTCATCGGAATCAAGCTATCGTGTGGTGGACTACTGCGGTGACGTGCATATCTATCCACCGAAGTCGTGAGAAGCGGCTTCCACGAGATCGGTGTCGGAGACATTAAAATGAAAACACTGTTCGTGATGACGGCGAGCCTGTTCGTGCTCGGACATTCGCTGGCGCTGGCGCAGGACTCGCAGCGCAATCTGCCGCCGAAAAACCTGCGGTCGCAACCGACGACGCAAACCGGTGCGGGAAGCGTCCCGGAAGCGCCGATCGGCCACCGTCAGCCGCGCCCGTCGGATCTGCCGCCGGAGACCGGCAAGAACGATCCCGGCCGGATCGATGCGCAGGACCGCGAGCTCGATCGCATGATCAAGAATATCTGCAAGGGCTGCTGAGCTGCACGCCAGTCCCTCATGGTGAGGAGGCGCGAAGCGCCGTCTCGAACCATGAGATGTGGTGCTCCGAACGCGTTGCCATCCTTCGAGACGCCTGCTTCGCAGGCTCCTCAGGATGAGGGCGGAGTAGCAAACTAAGCCGTCACGCCTTGTTGCGTGCCGCCAGTGCCATGCCGATCAGCGATGAGCCGCCGATCAGGAGGTTGATGCCTACCAGCAGGCCGATAGCCCAGGCGGCCGAGCCGGGCAGGCCGGAGATGATGAAGAACGCGATCAGGATATCCATCAGGCCGGAAATCGCCAGCCAGCTCCAGCGCTCGGACAATTCCTTGCGGTGCTGAAGCGCATACATGATGGTCGCCACACCCTCGGCGAGGAAATAGATCCCGACGACGACCGTGAGCGTCAGCGTGCCTTCGGCCGGGCGCGTCAGCAGGATGATGCCGGCGGCGATGCCGAGCACGGCCGAAATCAACGACCAGATGAAGCCCGGCGCCTGACGCGCCCAGAAGGTCATCAGCAAGGCAGCGATGCCGGAGATGAAGAACATCCAGCCGAGCATCACGGTCACGGCGATGCTGGCGATCGGCGGCACGATGATCGCGGCGAGGCCGAGAATCACCAGCACGATGCCTTCGATCAGGAAGGCCTTCCAGTGCTTGCGCACGGCGTCGCTCATCTTGGACTGCAGGTCGGCGAAATCGGGAGGCAGGGTCATGGCGATATCCTGATTGGGCGGATGCGAGTCCCACTATAGCTGCGAGACGACGCGGACGCGAATGCGGTCCGATCTTGATCATGTTCGCCGACGATTTCTTGAATGTTACTGACGGACCGGCATTGCCGGAGCGACCGTGCGCATTCGGTTGCGGCCGAGGAAATAGGCCGCGCTGGTGAGCACCAGCAGCACCACGCCGATAGCGATCGAGGTGAAGCCGATCGGCACCAGCACCATGGTCACCGTGCGCTCGGGATTGCTGTACCAGTGCCGCAGCGACGAGA
>JAEXHR010000321.1 GCA_023449855.1 Pseudomonadota bacterium
CATCACGGGCGAGCGGCGGGAGGCATAAAGGCCATCATGTCGGAACTGCATGGTCACCAAATCCACTTCTCTTCGACTAGCGGGCGAAGATACGACCGCCGCGCCCATGCCACCAGACGCAAAAAGGGCATGGGTGCGAACACCCATGCCCTTCAGCGAGATCGAAACTGACCGAGGCGCGCTTACACCCGCTCGATGATGATCGCCGGCGCCATACCGCCCGCCGCGCACATGGTGACGAGGCCACGCTTCAGGTTGCGGCGCTCCAATTCGTCCAGGATCGTGCCGACCAGGATCGCACCGGTGGCGCCGATCGGATGGCCGAGCGCGATCGAGCCGCCATTGACGTTGACCTTGCTGGTGTCGAGCTTGAGGTCACGGATGAACTTCGCAGCCACGACGGCGAAAGCTTCGTTGATTTCCCAGAGATCGATATCGTCCTTGGTGAGGCCAGCCTTCTCCAGCACCTTCTTCGCCGCAGGCACCGGTGCATTCAGCATCAAGGTCGGGTCATCGCCGATATTGGCCATGGCAACGATCCTGGCGCGCGGCTTGAGGCCGTGCTTGTCGGCGTAGGCCTTCGAGGTCAGCAGCAGCGCGGCGGCGCCGTCGACCACGCCGGACGAATTGCCGGCGTGATGGAAGTGTTTGATCTCGAGATCCGGATATTTCTGGTTGATCTGCTTGCGATAGGTCATGCCCTTGTCGTCAAGCGGATAGTCGGCCATCGCGGTAAAAGCCGGTTTCAGGCCGGCGAGACCTTCGGCGGTGGTGTCCGGACGCGGATATTCATCCCTGGCCAGCACCACATTGCCGTTGTCGTCGGTGACCGGGACGAGACTCTTGTCGAACCGGCCTTCCTTGATGGCAACGGCCGCGCGGCGCTGGCTTTCGAGGCCGAGCGCATCGAGTTCCTCGCGGGTGAAACCTTCCATCGAGGCGATAGCGTCGCCGCAGATGCCTTGATGCGACTGCGGATGCACGCGGGCGAGGCGCTCATTGCCCGACCCCATGCCGAGCGGACGCTTGCCGGCTGCCATGTCCTCCGCCGCCATCGCACCGGTGAGCGACATCATCTCGGTGCCGCCGGCGATCACCACGTCTTCCATACCGGACATGATCTGTGCCGCGGCGAAATTCACTGCGGTGATGCCACCGCCGCAGAAACGGTCGAGGGTCGTGCCGGAGGCCTTGATGTCGTAGCCGGCGTCGAGCGCCGCCATGCGGCCGAGATCGCCGCCTTGTTTGCCGCGCTGGGTCGAGGTGGACCAGATGATGTCATCGACATCGGCCGTGTTGAGCTTGTTACGCTCGGCGATCGCCTTCAGCACCGTGGCGGCGAGATGCTGCGGATGATGTTCGGCGAGCGCACCCTTGCCGACCTTGCCGATCCCGCGCGGGGTCCGGACTGCGTCGATGATATAAGCGTCGGCCATTGGTCTTCCTCCAGATTTTACAGTGTTTTTCTGGGGTCGAGATTGGCCATGCGGGGGCTGAAGTCAAGGCGCAGCGATGGCATGCGCGCCTGCCAAAAATGGCGGAGCCACCAATCTGGCCGACGCGTCTAGGCCTGGAGCAGAAACGACAGGGCCGTTTCGCAGCGATCCTCGACCTTGAGCGTAAGGAGATCGTCGGCGCGGGTGCGGCCGAGATTCACCGCCGCAATGGGAATGCCCTTCTTCGCCGCCATCTGCACGAAGCGGAAGCCCGAATAGACCATCAGCGACGAGCCGACCACCAGCATCGCATCCGCGGCCTCCAGCCGGTCACGCGCCTCGTCGACGACATCGCGCGGAACGGTCTCGCCAAAAAACACGACATCCGGCTTCAGCACACCGCCGCAGGCGATGCAGGCAGGCACATCGAAGGCTGCAAAATCCTCATGCTCCAGATCGGCGTCGCCGTCGGGCGCATCAGGCGCATCGAACGCCAGCCACGCGCCATTGCGATGACCGAGTTCGTGCTGAAAATCGCTGCGCGGCATCTTCACTCCACAACCCATGCAGCGCACTTGATCGAGCCGTCCGTGCAGATCGATGACACGCTCGCTACCTGCGCTCTGATGCAGCCGATCGACATTCTGCGTCAGCAGGATTTCGCTGCGACCGGCTTGCTCCAACCGCGCCAACGCATGATGCGCGCCGTTAGGTCGTGCCTGTCCGAAACGGCGCCAACCGACCATGCTACGCGCCCAGTATCGCTTGCGCGTCATCTCGCTTGTCATGAAACTGTCATAACTAACCGGCGGCGTACGTTTCCAGTTGCCATGGCTGTCACGATAATCGGGAATGCCCGAATTGGTGCTGCAGCCAGCGCCTGTCAGCACGAACAGACGTCGGTGGCGGGTGACGAAATCTTCGAGAATTCCCTTGTCGATCATCGCGTTGATCTATGTCGCCCCGATCGAATGTCCAGCCGCCTTGAATGTGACGCGCCTGACGCAGGTAACATAATCTATTCAAAAATCGGTCATGCCGTTGCGGGTTAGACAATCCGTCTGCTAGAGTACCTCTGCGCAAAGAGACCAACCCGTAGAGTGAGTCATGACCCTACAGACCAAAGTTGCTTCCACCTCGCGCGAGCAGTTCATGCAGATCGTTCAGGAAGAACTCGCCAAGTTCGAAAGCGCCGAGCGCGAACTTCGCAAGAGCGCCAAGAAAGACCGTGTGAAAGAGCTCAAGCTGCCGGAGGAACTGGCTCACTAGATTTTAAGATACAAGTTTCTATTTGAAGTTCCGAAGCGACTTCATGCGACGAACCAAGGTCACCTTTTCGGTGGCCTTTTTCTTTCCAACTTTCCTTGTGACAACCTAGAGCTTTAAATCACCGCAAAACATCGCCGTCCGATTGTATTTCACATTCCCTTCATGAAGCGGCTTTAGCGACCCCCTTTAACTTCAACTTCACGAAAATCCGTTGAGCAAATGGCGAAGTCATCGAAGCTCGTAGCGACCAAGCGCGGAAAGATTCTTCTGGTTCGGCGCGTCAAGGATGGTCTGTGGATGTTCCCCGGCGGCCGCAAGCTGCCGCGCGAGGACGACAAGGTCTGCCTGCGCCGCGAGATCAATGAAGAACTGCCGAAGCTGAAACTCGGCCGCCTGACGCTCTGGAAAGAGGTCAAGACGACCAACCGACACTCCGGACGCAAGATGAGCGACTCGATCTTTATCGCCAAGAAGGCGACCGGCCAACTGCATATCGGCGACAAGAAGGAGATCGACCGCGCCGTGTGGCGCAAGCCGCGCGGCGGCATGCGCCTGACGCCGACCTCGCGCTACATCCGGGACAAGCTATTCCCGCGGACATAGGCGCAAGTACTTGGAAGGTAGTTTACCGGCATGCGCTCCGGGATTCGGATTACCATGGCTGTTAGACACGCCGTTTCTCCCGAACTGACGGCATCGCCATAGAGGCACTGCGATGCCGTTTTCTTCAACGAGCGACTTTTGCCGGATCAGCTCAACGCCTTGAGCACCATTACGCTGTCGACATACTGGGTCATGCGCATGATCCTGCCGTCGCGGACCTCGTAGAGATGGGCGAACGACGCGGTCATGGATTTTCCCGTCGCCTTGTAGCGACCGGAATACACGCCGAAAGCGGCGACCCTGTCGCCTCCTCCAGATAAGCGTGGACGTCTGCCTTGTAACCCTCCCACTCCGTGGCAAGGCGATGAAAGACGCCCTGCATCAGAGCGTCGACGCCAACATAGGCGCCGGCGTAAGGGAAACCGGCAGCCTCGGTCCATTCGACGCCCGGAGAGAAAACGGCAAGAAGGTTCTTGCCGTTTTCATCAGACGATCCGTCATAGGTCCTGCGGATCAGGTCGAGATTTGCGGCCATGTCAGCCCCACTTCATCTCGCCCTTGGCAACCTTCGAACCGATATCGAGCGCGACGCCCATACCAAGTCCCGGGAAGCGCGCTTCCATTGCAGCCTTGAGAGCGGCTGCGTCCTTGGCCTTGGCCAACTCTTCTTCGAAGGCGAGCAGATATTTCTTGGTGTGCTCGACCGCCGAAAGATCGGTTTTTGCGTCCAGTACCTGATGGCCGGCCACGACGATGGCAGGCTTGCGTGCGGCGATCCGGTCGAGATTGGCGATCCAGGCAGCTCGCACTTCCTTGGTCTGCGTGTCGGCCGTCCAGACATGAACGCCAGAGAAGATCATGACGCCGCCGAACACCGCATTCAGCGAACGCACGAAAAGATAGCGGCGATTGGCGAGCCCCTCAGCCTTGACGATCTCGACCGTCTCGCCGTCGACGGTAAGCGAGGGACCATCGAATGCTACCGGCAGCTCAATATCGGCGAGACTCTGCGGACCGTTCTCCTTCAGCTGCGGCCCCCAGGTCACGAGTTTCTTCTCGACGTTCCCCTTGATGGCAGCGAGCGTATCCGACGACGCAATCGTCTTCGCGTCCGGAAAAGCGTCACGCACCGGCTTCAGGCTGAAGTAATAATCGGGGTCGGACTGGCTGATATAGATCGTGGTGAGCTTCTTGCCCGAAGCCTTGATCGCCTCGACGAGTGCTCTTCCATCCGGATAGGTGAAGCCACCGTCGATCAACAAGGCTTCGGTGGGACCGGTGAGCAGAACCGGCGCACGGAAGAAGCCGTTCGGACCCGCGGGAAAATGCTTCCAGCTCAGCTTGGTGCTTGCGGCGCTTCCGACATTGGCGGGCGCGAACAACGCCGTTGCACCGACGGCGAGTGACGTCTTCATGAGGTTTCTCCTGGTCAGCATGGCAGTCTCCATTTCCAAATTGCAGTGCCCTGGATGTTTTCAGGGTGCGCTTTCTACAATTCACGCGGCTTGGAGCTCGCGTATCAGCGTGTCGAAGTCGCCGAACAACGCCCCGCCGGGCAGCAGACGTCGCTTCGTGCCTTCTCCGATCACGATTGCCGGCACGCCATTGGCGCCGAAGCGGGCCATGTCGGACCGCGCCGCGTCGATCCGGCGACGATAGGCTGCAAGTAGATCTTCATCCGGCGTTCGGACACGATCGGCCGCATCCGCCCAGCCCCTCTCGGCCAGAATGTCGGCGACAACCGAGCGATCCGAATTGTCGCGGCCTTCGACGTAACGGCCGTACTGCAGCGCCTTGAGGGCGGGCAGCTCGAGCGCCGGATCGTTGAGCCCAGCGGCTATGACGCCAAGCGTTCCCGGGGCGGAATCGAACATTCGATTTGCGTCACCCAGGATGCGACTTCGATAGGCTTCCGAGAAAGGCTGTCCGGTCAGGCGGGCGATGCGCTGGTCGTTCTGCCAGGCATAGCTGGCAAAGGACGCATCCATCGGACGCGCACCCTCGCCAGCGAACAGTCCGGTGGGGGCAAGATCCACGACAAGACCATCCCATAGCGCGAGGCGCTCCAGAGCGGGACCGGCGCCGTAGCACCACCCGCAAAGCGGGTCGAAAAGATATGTAATCCGCATACCAGCGCGCCTCCTGACGATGTTGCGCCAAGATAGCCGCTGCCATTGTTTGATAAATAACGCGTATCATGACAATCTGTATGCCATAGACTTACAATATGAGGACCCAGGCTTTGGAAGCGGTCAACCTGAACCGGCTCGCTTATTTCGCGGCCGTGGTGGATGCGGGCTCTTTCACGCGGGCAGCCGAACGGCTCGGCATTACGAAGACGGTCGTCAGCCAGCAGGTGGCGAGACTGGAGGAGGAACTCCGGACCACATTGCTGATGCGGACGACGCGAAGTGTGGAGCCGACCGAAGCGGGCCGCTTGCTCCATTCCCGTAGCGTGATGATCCTGCGCGAAGCCGAGGACGCCATCGGCGAGATCACGCAGTCCAACGCGGAACCCAGGGGATTGCTCCGGATTGCCGCCCCGAACGACTTCGGCGCCTCCGCCGTCGCTCCCCTCGCAGCAGCGTTCACGCGGAGCTACCCCGCCTGCCAGATCGATCTCGTTCTGTCCGATGCCCGGATTGATCTGTTGGCCAATCAGATCGACCTGTCGATCCGCGTTGGTTGGCTCGACGATTCCAGCCTGCAGGCAAGAAGGGTGGGATCATTCCTGCAATATCTCGTCGCCGTGCCGGAGATGGCAGCGCAGTTTCCGCTTTCGGAGCCTGAAGACCTCGCTTCGGCGCCCTTTGTTGCCAATGGTGCGTTGAAAGAACCGCTTGTCTGGCATTTCGCGAGACGCGACGTCGAACGCCACACAGTGCGAACGCGGCCCCTGCTTACGATCAATGCGACCCCGGCCGTTTTGGCGGCAACGCTCGCCGGTGGCGGCTACTCGGTGCTCCCGGATTTCGTGGTCGAGGAAGCCTTGGCTTCCGGCAAGCTGGTAAAAGTCCTGGCGGACTGGGAGCTTCCGGCAGGCGGTGTTCATGTCGTCTATCCCACGGCCCGCTACCGGCCCGCCAAAGTCACTGCCTTCGTCGCCATGCTCGTTGCGCGGCTGAGATAGCGGGATCGACCGAACACGGTTGCCAGCTCCGAGAGAGGCTCCTGGCCTGGATCTCGGCAAGCGCGTCGGCATCAGGTCGTCCGGCTCAAAACCGACGACAAATAAGCTCATGATTTTGCTGAAATTCGTTGCTGGCCACCAGCAACCTGGGGAGCCGATGGTGCCCAGGGGCGGGATCGAACCACCGACACTGCGATTTTCAGTCGCATGCTCTACCAACTGAGCTACCTGGGCGCCGCCCCCGGCGAACCGAGGGAGCGCCGGTTTATAGTCAGGCAAATCGGCGCTGTCCACCCGCATGACAGCGATTTTACAGAGAGAATTTCGTCGTCAAAACAAGGCCAAGCGGCGGGCCATGACTGCCACCTGGATAACCGGCCTATTCGCCGTCCTCGTCATCGGTCGGACGGCCCGGAATCGCATAATTGCCGGACAGCCAGCGATTGAGATCGACGTCGCGGCAACGCTCCGAGCAGAACGGATTCGAGGCCGCCACCGAGGGCTCGCCGCAGATCGGGCAAGGCTTTGCGGGCCGTGGGGTGGGGTGGGTCTTAGCTTGCATTCAACCAGCCGAAACGGATCGGGAAACCCTCGCCACCAAGCAGCGAGACGGTTTCATAGAGCGGCAGGCCGACCACACTGGTGTAGGAGCCCACCATCTTGACCACGAAGGAGCCGGCAATACCCTGGATCGCATAGCCACCGGCTTTGCCGCGCCATTCACCGGAACCGATATAGGTGTCGATGTCCTCTTCATTCAATCGCTTGAAGCGGACGCGGGTCTCGACCAGGCGCTGGCGGAAACCTTCTCTCGGAGTGACCAGGCAGATCGAGGTGTAGACGCGGTGATTGCGGCCGGACAGCAGCCGCAGACACTGCGAGGCCTCGTCCACCAGTTCCGCCTTGGGCAGGATGCGGCGGCCAACGGCCACTACCGTATCGGCGGCGAGGATGAAGGCGCCGCGCAGT
Source organism: Pseudomonadota bacterium (assembly GCA_023449855.1). Lineage (GTDB taxonomy): Bacteria > Pseudomonadota > Alphaproteobacteria > Rhizobiales > Xanthobacteraceae > Tardiphaga. The sequence continues at coordinate 7,408 of JAEXHR010000321.1, forward strand.
TCATCGTCGAGCTGCACCGATTTCAAGGCCGCCTCGGCCTTGGCGCGGGCCAGACGATTGGCGCAGGCGCGTGGCAGTTCCCCGCGCTTCGGAGTCTCGTCCACATCGGCCGGACGCAGTGCATCGGGCTCGATGCCGGCCTGATTGAGCAGGCTGACACGGCGGGGCGAACCGGAAGCGAGAACGAATTTGGGACGGCCGAGCATGCGAGGCTATGATCCTGAAATTGCGGCCGGAACCTATCGGAAGGGGCGTGATGCGGCAACCGCCGGCAGCAATTACCCGCTCGCCGCGCCGCCCTTCGCGAAGCGCTTCCGTATTCGCAGCAGCAGCCCGTCCATCACATCGCGATAAGCGGCGAGCTTCTGCTCGCGGTTGCCCTGGGTGTCGGTGGGATCCACCGTGGGCCAATACTCCACATCCGCTGCCATGGTCCGCGTCAGATCCAGCGCCTTGTGATGCGCTTCAGGCGACAGCGTGATGATGAGATCGAAATTCATCCCCTCCCAGTCCTCGAGCTCCTCAAAGGTCATGGGCCGATGCTTCGAGAGATCCTGCCCCATCTCGGCCATCACGGCGACGACGAACGGATCGAGTTCGCCCTTCTTCACGCCGGCGGAGCGGACATAGAGCGTGTGCGGAAACATCTGCTGCAGCAGGCTCGCGGCCATCGGTGAGCGCACGCTGTTCTGGCCACAGGCGAACAAAACGGCTTGCGGCGTTCGCGGACGTGGCGGCGCCGACAACGCTCAGCCTTTCCAATGCAATACGGAGATGAGCGTAAACAGCCGCCGCGATGTCTCGAAATCGACGCGGACCTTGCCCTTGAGGCGCTCCTGCAGCGTGCGCGAGCCTTCGTCATGAATGCCGCGGCGGCCCATATCGATGGCCTCGATCTTGTCCGGCGTCGCCGTGCGGATCGCCTGATAATAGCTGTCGCAGATCATGAAATAGTCTTTCACGATCCGGCGGAACGGCGTCAGCGACAGCAGATGCGCGACGACGGGCGTGCCGTCTTCCTTGCGGATGTCGAACATCAGGCGGCTGCCGGTGATGCCGATATGCAGCGTGTAGGGGCCGACGATCGCGCCTTCCGGTGCGAACAGGTTTTCCTCGATCAGGTCGTAGATCGCGATCGCGCGCTCATGCTCGATATCCGGCCCGGAACGGCCGATCGACTCCTCATCGAGCGTCACCGCCACGATGCGATTGTTGGTGTCGTTCTCGGCTGCGGGGGAATCAGTCATTGCAAATTGAGACGTAATCCAACCGACCTTGCGTGGGCATCCAGACCTTCGGCCTTGCCTAGCGTCATCGCAGCCGGTCCCAGCGCTCGCAGCTGATCCGGCCCGCACTTCAGGATCGACGTTCGCTTCATGAAGTCAAGCACGCCGAGGCCCGAGGAGAACCGGGCGGACCGCGCTGTGGGCAATACGTGGTTGGAGCCGCCGACATAATCGCCGATGGCCTCCGGCGTATGGCCGCCGAGGAAGATGGCGCCCGCATTGCGAATCTTGGCCGCAAAGGCATCCGGATCGGACGTCATCACTTCGAGATGTTCCGCTGCGATGGCGTTGGCGAGCGGCACCGCTGCATCGAGCCGGTCGACCAGAATGATGGCGCCGAAATCCTCCCAAGAGGCACGGGCGATCTCAGCACGCGGCAGCGTGGTGAGCTGCGCTTCCACAGCGAGAACGACATCGTCCGCCAACCGCTTGCTGTCGGTGATCAGGATCGATTGCGCATTGGCGTCGTGCTCCGCCTGCGCCAGCAGATCGGCCGCGATCCAGTCGGCATTCGCCGTGTCGTCGGCGACGACCAGCACTTCCGAGGGGCCGGCAATCATGTCGATGCCGACGCGGCCGAATACCTGCCGCTTGGCGGCGGCCACATAGGCGTTGCCGGGGCCGACGATCTTCGCCACCGGAGCAAGGGTGTCGGTGCCGTAGGCCAGCGCGGCCACCGCCTGCGCACCGCCGACGCGATAGATTTCGGAAACGCCGCCGAGCTGCGCGGCGGCCAGCACCAGCGGATTGAGCTTGCCTGACGGCGACGGCACGACCATCACCACGCGATCAACGCCGGCGACCTTGGCCGGCACGGCATTCATCAGCACCGACGACGGATAGGCGGCCGTGCCGCCGGGCACATAGAGCCCGACGGCCTCGATGGCGCTCCAGCGCCAGCCCAGCTCGACGCCGGCCGCATCGGTAAAGCGCTCGTCCTTCGGCATCTGCCGCTTGTGGAACAGCTCGATGCGATCACGCGCGAAGCGCAGCGCATCGACGGTTTCCGGATCGCAAGCCGTCACGGCGGCATCGATTTCCGCCGGCGTCACCCGCAATCCGGAGGCGGTAAGATCGAGCTTGTCGAATTTGCGGGTGGCCTCGAGAAGCGCCGCATCGCCGCGCGCCGCAACGTCCTCGACAATGGCGCGCGTCGCCGCCTCGATATCGGCGGCAACCTCGCGCTTCATGGCGAGGAAGGCTTTGAATTGCTGAGCGAAATCGGCGCTGGCGGCATCGAGGCGAAGTGGCATTTTGGTATCCCGGCGAAGCCTGAAAGCGGGCTCCCCTGCTCAATGGCGCGGGTGGTGGATGGCGTCAAGGTCGCGACGTCACGCTTCCAGCCCGGCTTCCGCCTCCCCGCCCAGCTCATCCGGCCCCAGATCGGCGAGTTCGCATTCGAGGCATTCGACATCCAGCCGCAAGGCACCGCGGCCATCGAACAGCAGCAGGGCGCTGCCGCCCGGCGGCTGGTTCTCATTGAACTCGATGCCCAGCAGTTTCAGCGCGACGTTTTGATCACCAAGATCGATGTCGCGGGACTTGCAGGCCAGCACCCGATCGAAGCGCAGTGCCGAGATCAGTCGGCGCGGCGTCACATCGCCTGCGATGGTCTGATCCCAGTCCAGCCGGTTCATGCCGATGACGAGACGCTTCTCGCCGGGACGCCAAACGATATCGCTGACAGCGACCTCGGCGTCCTGCACATGGGCGGAGATCACCGCGAGGTCGTCCGCATCCATGGCTATGAGTTTGCGTCGCCCCGTCACGATGTTTCCCCACCTCTTGTCCCGGACGCAGTGCAGCGCGTAGCGGTGCGCTGCAGAGCCGGGACCGTTACGAACGCCTTCCTCTGTGACGGTCCCGGCTCTGCGAAGCAGCGTGAAGAACGCTGCATCGCGTCCGGGACACAGCAGGCAGATTAGCCGCTGATGCGCTCGATCTGCGCGCCGCAGGCCGACAGCTTCTCTTCCAGCCGCTCGAACCCGCGATCGAGATGATAGATGCGGTTCACCATGGTCTCGCCTTCGGCGGCAAGCGCCGCGATCACCAGCGACACGGAGGCACGCAGGTCGGTCGCCATGACAGGCGCACCGCGGAGCTTGGCGATGCCGTCGACGGTCGCGGTTTCGCCGTCGAGATGGATGCGGGCGCCGAAACGGGCCAGTTCCTGCACATGCATGAAGCGGTTTTCGAAGATGGTCTCGGTGATGCGCGACGACCCCTTCGCCATGGTCATCAGCGCCATCAATTGCGCCTGCAGATCGGTCGGGAAGCCGGGAAACGGCGCCGTCTCGACATTCACCGACGCGATGCCGGCGCCGTTGCGGGCAATACGGATACCTTCATTGTTCGGCGTCACGGTCGCGCCGGCCTCGACGAGAACGTCGAGCGCCGACTGCAGCAATTCCGGCCGCGCGCCTTCAAGCTGCACGTCGCCGCCGGTCATCGCCACCGCCATGGCATAGGTGCCGGCCTCGATCCGATCCGGCAGCACGGTGTGACGGGCGCCATGAAGCTTGGCGACGCCCTCGATCACGATGCGCGTGGTGCCGGCGCCGGTGATCTTCGCGCCCATCTTGTTGAGGCAGTCGGCGACATCGGCGATTTCAGGCTCGCAGGCCGCGTTCGTAATGACCGTCGTGCCCTTGGCGAGGGTCGCAGCCATGAGCGCCACATGGGTGCCGGACACGGTGACCTTCGGGAAATCGATCTCGGCGCCCTTGAGGCCACCTGGGGCCTTCACCACCACATAGCCGCCATCGATGGAGAGTTCGGCGCCGAGCTTTTCCAGCGCCATGTTGAGCAGGTCCACCGGGCGCGTGCCGATGGCACAGCCGCCGGGTAGCGACACCCTGGCCTCATGCATGCGCGCCACCAGCGGCGCAATCACCCAGAACGAGGCGCGCATCTTCGACACCAGCTCATAGGGCGCGGTCGTATCGATGATGTTCTTGGCCGAGATATGCAGGGTCTGGCCTTGATATTCGTGGTCGCCCGGGCGCTTGCCGGCGGCCATGATGTCCACGCCGTGATTGCCGAGGATGCGCTG
>JAEXHR010000353.1 GCA_023449855.1 Pseudomonadota bacterium
GTACGCGTCGGCGTGCCGCGCGCGGCGATGACCGTCGATGCACTCAAACTCGACATCCAGCTCGGCGATATGCGCAGCGGTGACAACCGGTCGGCTTTCGTCTTCGATGGCGATCTGCGTATCGGCGCAAAGCAAGGATCGGGCGGTTATGATGGCACCGTGCAGCTGCGCGGTGTCAGCGAAATCATGGCCGCCGGTACGAGCGCTACACCGGCTCCGCGCGGGTCATCGGTATATGCGGACGAAATCAACAAGCTCGATGCGCCGCGTCTGGTCATCAATGCCACAATCGGCGTCAGCTACGGTCAGGACGGGCGTCGCGCCTTCATTGAATCTGACGGCATTGACACCGTTCTGCGCAGCGGCGCGCATCTCTCGGCGGCGGAAGTCATCCTGGGGAGCAAGGGATATTTTGCTGAAACAGCCGGACGTCTGACCATCGAGGAGGGCGCATCGATCAGCACCATCGGCCGCGGCCGTGGCAGCTACGACTCGCGCGACGGCTATGTCTTCGTCGGCAATGGCGTCCTGATCGTATCGAACGGCTTCATCAATCTGATGCAAGCCGAGCTGAAGCCGATCAACAACTCCGACCGGGTTGTGATGTCGATTGGCAGCTGCGTCACTGTGGACTGCGCCAGGACGACGACGCTTGTCTCCGAAGGCACCATCGCAGCGGCCACCGCCGGCTCCTTCTCCATTGCGAGCAACGTGGTCTACGGGACGCGCAATCTCGTGCTGGCGATGTCCGGCATCAATCTCGGCGACGATGCGGCGCTCGCTGCCGCGGCTGCAGCGGGCCGTCTCGCGCCGGGGCTGGCGCTCAACCAGACGGTTCTCGCGAGTCTGCTCGCGGGTAACCGGGCGATCGGCGCCCCCGCGCTCGAAACCCTCGTACTCAATGCGCGCGATTCGGTGAACGTCTACGGCACCGTCGATCTCGATGCGTCCAAGGTCGGCCGTCTCGTCTTCGGCACGCCGGCGATCTATGGCTATGGCGCCAGCGGCGACGTCGCCACCATCCGTGCCGGCGAATTCGTGTGGACCGGCCTTGCCGACGCACCGGCTGCACCGATCGTCGATCTGCTCGGCGATAGTCGGCTGAACATCGCGGCCAATCGTGTCGTGCTGGGCTACGGCCCGAACAGCCAACCCAATAACCAGGTCGCCGACAAACGCATCGCGCTGGGCTTCACCGATGTGAACATCTCGGCGAGCGAATATGTTACGGCCAACAACAAGAGCACGCTCGACATTTATCATCGCCGCGGCGCCTATGTGACCGGTGAGGGCTATCAATACACCGGCGGTAACCTCACCGTGGCGGCGCCGTTGGTCACCGGTGCGGCTGGCTCGATCAATACGATCACCGCCGGTGGCGATATCCGTATTGTCGGAACCGGAGCTGCTGCCGCACAGTTCGATCAGCTCGGCGGAACGCTGGCGCTTAAGGGCACCAATGTCACGATCGACAGCAGCGTTGTGCTGCCTTCAGGACGGCTCGCCGTCACCGCGACCGGCGATATTGTGCTGGGCTCGGGCTCGCGCATCGACCTGTCGGGTCGCTCGGTCGCGATGTTCGACGTCACCAAATATAGCTGGGGCGGCGATCTCGTCCTCTCGAGCAGCGCCGGCAATATCCGCCAGGATGTAGGCTCGGTCATCGATCTGTCGGCGCGGAACAATCGCGGCGGCACGGCGACGGTGACGGCGATGGGCAGCGGCGCGGGACAGGTGGCACTCAACGGTGCCATCCGCGGCGGCGCTTCCGGTCGATACGATGCCAGCGGCACGCTGGTGCCTTACGACGCGGCCGAATTCACCGTGCAGGCGCAGACGATCGCCGATTTCGCAGGCCTCAATGCGCGGCTGAACGCCGGCGACATGTTCGGCGCCCGCCGCTTCCAGGTCAAGCAGGGCAATCTCGTCGTCGGCAGCGAGGTCAAGGCGCGCAATGTCGAGATCGTCGTCGATGGCGGCAGCCTCACGGTGAACGGCACCATCGACGCCAGCGGCACGCAGGTCGGTGCGATCCGCCTCGCGGCCATGAACGATCTCGTCATCAATGGTCTGCTCGACGCGCACGCCACAGGCATGCGCTTCGACAGCTACGGCCTTATTATCGATGCATCGAACCGCGCCAGCGTTGAACTCACCGCGCGGACCGGCACGCTTACGCTGACCGGCAATGCGGCAGTTGATCTGCGCGCCGGCACCGATGTTGCGACTGGCCCGGGCCGGTACCAGAACGACGGCGTTGCCCGCGGTACGCTCGCGCTCAACGCACCACGCGTCGGCGGCGCAGGCGGGCAGGGCGGCATCGACGGAGCGGGCAACGGCGCAAATGATGTGGCGCTCGCTGTCATCGGAACGCCATCGATCTTGGGAGCGCGGACCGTTGCGGTCTACGGTTACCGAACTTATGACGACGCGCCACTCGCTGCCGTACCCGATGTCACCGGTCACAAGCCGCAGGAGATTACCCAAGCTTATCTCGAAGGATATACGGATCAGAACGGAGTCTTCATCGGCGGCATTGATCCGCACAACAAGGACTTCATTGATGCTGCGCGGCTCAATACCGATCTGAGCGCACGTCTCGCGCGCCTCGGTAACGCGCGACTGCGGCCTGGCGTAGATATCGTCAGCAAGGTCAGCGTCGATAATCCGAACGGCGACCTCACCATTGCCGGCGATCTCGACCTGTCCGGCTATCGCTACGGGCCGAATGCAAATGCGCCGTCACGCGGCTATGGCGAGCCTGGCGCGATCAATTTCCGCGCCAGCGGCAATCTCAACATCCGCGGCTCCGTCAATGACGGTTTCGCACCGCCGCCGGCCACGACCGGCGACAATGGCTGGATTCTCGATCAGGGCGTGCTCGCCTATGGCGGCGATCTCACGCTGCCGATCGCGATCACGCTCGAAGCAGATACCATCTTCAAGCAGGGCGCGGTGCTCAACTACGACTTGACCGGAAAGTTCGGCATCCCGACCCCACAATACCCCGACCAGCCGTTCACACCTATGGCTGTTCCGGCGGGGACGGTGTTGCCGGTTCGCGCGACGCTCAGTGGATCGCTCTCGCTCGGTGCCGGAACCGTCGTTGACGCCACCATCTACAACGCGAACGGGACGGTGGCTTACGCGGCCGGTACGGTGCTGTCGAGTGCAGTGACACTCCAAGCGGGCATGCAACTCGGTGCCGGAACCGTATTGCGCAGCTCAGCTTTCTTCGAGGCAATGACATGGCCGAAGGGAGTGCCACTGCCGGCGAACATGACAGTCACGGCCTCGCTCGCACTCGCCGCGGGTTCGCTGATCCCGTCGATGACCGATGTGAAGCTGCCGGGTGGCACGAGCATTCAGTTGCGTGCGCCCGTTGGTGGCCGACAGGGGACGAACTGGGCAGTTGCGCCGATGCTCGGTGCCGGAGCAACGTCATGGGACATGCAGTTCACGGCTGGCGCCGATCTTGGTTCGGCGGATGTGCGTGCGCGTAACACGCTCGGCAAGGGCAATATCGTGCTAGCGGATACGCATTATGCCTCGCGTACCGGTTCTGGCGGCACTTTTATCAACCTCAGCGAGGCGGGTGCCGCAGCGCTTTGGGCGGCGCTCGGCTTCGATTATCCACACCTAAGCGTCAACGATTTGGTCGGAAAGTCGCAAGCGGAGATCATCGAGCTACTCGCTCCAGGTATGACGTGGCAGGATTTCGTCGATGCCTACGGCTTGTCTCCCAATTTCTGGAACATATCGACCGGTCATATCGAGCTCGGATTGACCAGACAGGGTGTGGACGTGGTCGTGCTGCTCAATGGCCTTCCATCCGGCGTCAGCGATAGCAGCCAGTTGCTCTATCTGACACGGAAGCAACTCGCGACCCTTTATGGCGATGCGAACTATACGTGGAGCGACATCACGGGAGACCCCGACTTCGGCGATCCGAGCAAGCTCAATCTCGGGCTCATCAGCATGCCGCCAACCACGGTGCATGCCGGGCCATCTTTCAGCGTGGTGCGTACCGGCACCGGCAATCTCGCACTCAGCGCCGCCGGCGATATCCGCATGGACTCGCTCTACGGCATCTATACCGCCGGAACCGCCACGACGGTCGATCCTGCCTATAACCGGCCGCGTGGCACAATGGCGGATGGCACGCTGCTCGGTCCGTCGTCGGGCGACTATGCCAGCGCGACAAATCTCTATCAGGCCTGGTATCCCGAGCAGGGCGGCAATGTGTTGATCGCCGCCGGCCGCAATCTGATGGGCGACATCTACGGCGTGTCCAAGCAGGACACCCCATCGAGCGTGCTCACCGGCAACTGGCTGTGGCGTCAGGGCACTGGCAGCACGGCGGTGGACGAAGCGATTCCGACGGCGTGGTGGATCAATTTCGGCGCCTATGTCGCGAATGCGCATGATGCGAATCCGACGAAGCTGGCCGATCTCGTCGGCTTCACCGGCATCGGCGCGCTCGGCGGCGGCAATGTGGCGATCCGTGTCGGCGGCGAGGCGGGCGCGATCGCGTTGCGCGGCAGCCAAGGCGTTACCGATGCGGGTCTGCATCGCAGCCAGGGGCTGGTGGTGGCTGTTGGCAGCACAGGCCGTGTCGGCGCCGATGGATCGCTGACACTCACCGGCGGCGGCGATATCGACATGCGGATCGCCGGTGCGCTCAATCCGCAGCTCTCCCTGATGGCGGGCTACAACGAGCGGCACGCGTTGACGGGTTCGCTGATCGACCTGCGCGGCGACCTGCATCTGTCCGCCCAGGCGATCGGCGGCCTCAAGCTCGCCTATGGCGGCTTTGTCTATCCGTACGATCCGCGCGGCCTCGATCTGTTCATCGCGCCGTCCTCCGAAGCGCGCTCCGGCATCACATTGGTGCCCGGCGACGCGACCATGACGGTGCAGACCCGCGGCGATCTCGTGCTCGGCGGCGCGGGCGACCCCGGCCGCTCGATACTCCTGAGCGACTCGCCCTACAAGGCCGGCGGTGGCGTTTATGATGGCGGCGGCCAGAGCTGGTTCTCGCTGTGGACCGAACACACCGCGATCAACCTGATCTCGGCCGGCGGCAACCTCACGCCGTCCACCTCCGCGGCAGAGCGGATGTTCAATCAGGATCGCAATCTGCAAACCGACCAAAGCCTGCTCGACGGCAGCTATCTCTATCCGCCGACATTGAGGGCCGCTGCGCTTGGCGGCAGCATCTATTACGGCCAGAATGCGCTGCCCCAGTACCTCAATTTCAATCGCAGCGAAAATGCGTATCCGCTCGTGACTCTCGCGCCATCGCAACACGGCACGCTGGAAATGATGGCGGGCACGACGATCTTCGGCGGCCAATACGGATTCACGCTGTCCGGCGCGGGCGGCGTTGCGCCGACGCCGTTCAATCCAGCCTTCATGAGCGCCCAGAGCGATAATGTGAACGGAAAGCCGGTCTATCGGTTTACCAACGGCTCTGCCACGGGCACCGTCGATAGCAACGGCAATGCGGTTGCGCTGTCCTATTTCTTCTTCGGTCCGAACAGCTCGGCGACGCCGGTGGGCCGCGCGGCGGATGCCGATCCGGTCCGCTTCTATGCGCTCACGGGGGATGTCGTCGGTCTCGTGACGGGCGAGATCATCACGAATATGGGAGGCGCTCGTACGTGGTATAGCGGTTCCGGACCGCTGATGGTGCGCGCCGGCCGCGACATCGTCGGCGCCGGCCTCGCGCCGGGCGCGATCGAGGCAAGCTATTATCTCGGCAGCAAGTCGCGCGGCGATCTGATCGTGCACAGCAACCCGAACGACGTGTCGGTGATTTCGGCCGGCCGCGACATCATCTATGCCAATTTCGATATCGCCGGCCCCGGCGCGGTTGAAATCTCCGCGGGCCGCAATCTGTATCAAGGTGACAGGGGCGCCATCACCAGCATCGGTTCGATCACCGGTGACAAGCGCCCCGGCGCGAGCGTCGCCATGCTCGCCGGTGTCGGTGCGTCCGGTCCGGACTACAATGCATTCGCCGCGCGCTATCTCGATCCGGCCAACCTTGCTGTCAGCGGCACGCCGCTGGCCGACCAGTCCGGCAAGGTCGTCAAGACCTATGAGAAGGACCTCATATCCTGGCTCAGGGAGCGTTACGGTTTCGCTGGTACCGATGCGGAGGCACGTGCCTATTTCGACACGCTGGCGCCGGAGCAGCGAAACATTTTTCTGCGCGAGGTGTATTTCACCGAACTCAAAGAAGGCGGCCGCGAATACAATAATGCGAGCAGCCCGCGTTACGGCAGCTATCTGCGCGGACGCCAGGCAATCGCGACGCTGTTTCCCGACAGCGATGCTGCAGGCAACCGGATCGCGCGGAGCGGTGACATCACGATGTTCAGCGGCAACTATACGGATGGTGAAAAGGATCCGGTCACCAAACAGGAGATCGTCAAGACACGCGACGGCGCGGTCCGCACGGAGTCGGGCGGTGACATTCAGATGATGGCACCCGGCGGGCAGATCGTGGTCGGCGTCGAGAGCCTCGTGCCAACCGACAAAGCTGGTCTTGTCACCCAGGGGAGGGGCGATATCCAGCTTTACTCCCAGCGCAGTCTTTTGCTCGGCCTCTCCCGCATCATGACGACCTATGGCGGCAGCATTCTCGGCTGGTCTGCGGAGGGCGACATCAATGCTGGCCGCGGATCGAAGACCACGACCGTCTATACGCCGCCGAAGCGTCGCTATGACATATATGGCGCCGTCGAGTTGTCTCCGGACGCAACCTCTTCCGGCGCCGGCATTGCGACGCTCAATCCGCTGCCGGAAGTGCCGCCCGGCGATATTGATCTGATCGCGCCACTCGGCACCATCGATGCGGGCGAGGCGGGCATCCGCGTCTCCGGCAACGTCAACCTGGCCGCGCTGCAGATTCTGAACGCCGCGAACATCCAGGTGCAGGGGACCAGCACGGGTATTCCCACCGTACAGGCGCCGAGCATCAGCGCGGCGCTCTCGACTTCGAATGCGACGGCTGCGTCTCAGCAGACCGCGACGCCGAACCAGGGGGCGGGCAACGCGCAGCCATCGGTGATCATCGTCGAAGTGCTCGGCTATGGCGGCGGCGAGGCGCCGAAGCCGTCGGACGAGGACGAGAAGCGGTCGCAGCGCACCGAGCGCAGCTACAACCACGACAGCGCGTTTCAGGTGGTCGGCGTCGGCGAACTGAACGAGACGGAGATGCGGGTGTTGGCGGAGACGGAAAGGAAAGCGCTCGCCGGTCGGTGACAGGCGAGCGGGTCATGAAACAGCGTTTCGATTGCCCCCCAAGCGCCGCGGCTCATTCACATATGTCTCTGACATTCATCGATAATTTCTCGTCGCTGGCTTGATGCTCCGCGATCGACCAGCGCGCCGTATCTGGCCGCCCGCCGACGCGCTCCGCATGTTGCTGTCGTCAAACTGTAGCATGGCACTACTATCATTCCCGCGGGGCATCGACTTGCGAGAGGGCATCGGGACTTTCGATGAGGATACCGCGATACTTGGATATCTTCGGTGTTCTCCCCGTAAAGTTCATCGCGGATGGCGAGAATGCCTCAAAGGGCGCAGGTCGAATTCAGCACGCAATATGCGAGAGCCGCAGCCTCATTTGACGTGCGGCGCTGGTTCGCCTGGGCACACGGGTTGGCGATCGTCGGCCTTATTGCGTCGACCGATCCTTGTGCGGCAGAAACAAAGATTGCGAGCTCGGTCGTATTTCATATTCCCGCCCAGTCACTTAATAGCGCCCTGAGCCGCTACGGAGATTTGACCGGCCGCGAGGCGCTGTATGACGCAAGTTTGACCGACGGGAAGCTGTCGAGCGATGTCGTTGGCTCATTTTCACCGGACGAGGCGTTGAATCGGCTCCTGTCGACCTCGGGTCTGATTCCGGAGTTTATCGACAAAAAACAGTTTGTGTTGTTGCCTGCCCCCAAGAGCGCCTTGCGGGCGGACCGGAAAGAACGGTCACAGCAGCATTGGCGTTACTATGGCCTGACGCAGCTTGGCGTTCTTGCGTCGCTCTGCGCTTCGCGCGATGCGCGCCCGGGATACTATCGGGTCGTCGTTATGATCTGGATTGCGTCGGACGGTACGGTCGCGAAAGCGGTACGTATCGGCTCGACAGGTGGTGTCGAGCTTGATCACAAGTTTGATGCAGCGCTTCGCAATGCCCGGGTCAATGAGCCTCCTCCAGCTGATTTTCTGTCGCCGGTCTTGCTGTTGATTGTACCGGAAGAGTCGGGAATGACCGTCTGTGACAGCATAAGCGCCACTCCCGGATCGCTTGGAATCGGACGATGACCGATCATGCATTGGCCAGTCTCCGTCGTCAGTTCCTTGAACGCTACGATGACCTGAAGGCCCGTCTGACCAAACGCCTGGGCTCGAATGACCTTGCCGATGATGCGATGCAGGATACCTGGCTTCGCCTGGCGCATGCCGAATCCATCGCGGCCGTCGAACGCCCGCGCAGTTACCTTTTCCGCATGGCGCTGAACGTCGCAATTGACCGCCGTCGGACGGAGCTGCGGCGGCCTACGTCCGTCGTCGAGATCGAAAGGTTGCTTGAAATCGCCGACGATATGCCGACGCCCGAAAGAATTGTACTGGCACGTTCGGAATTGGATCATTTCAAGACGATTGTAAATGAACTTCCACCGCGCCGGCGAATGGTGTTCATGGCGGCGCGGTTCGGCAATGTGTCGCGCCAGGAGATCGCAGACCGCATGGGCATTTCGCTGCGTCTGGTGGCAAAAGAGCTTCAGCTTGCGCTTGAACATTGCGTCGCGCGCTACAAGGAATTGGACGATTGAGCGTGCACGGGAGCGATCGGAGAAACGTCTTACAGATGAGAATGCCGCGACCATCGTACATTTGCTCATTGTGGTCCGTCAGCCTTTGGGTACGGCGGCAAAGGGCGCATAGCTGAGATGACTACGGGAAATACCGATCTCGATATGGTGGCAAGAGAGGCCGTCACCTGGGTCCGAAAGCTCGTCTCGAACGAGATGACGCCGGAAGATCTTGTGGCACTCGAGCGCTGGCGCGAACGCAGTCCCCAGCACGATGCTGCTTTTGTCAGGACCCAGCGGATCTGGAGCAAGATTGGCGCTGCCGGCGAGGACGCTTTCGGGCCTGCCGGCGACATCCTGGGACAGCTCGACGCCTTCGGAAGACAACGCCGTGTTGTGAGCCGCCGCATCGTGTTGACGAGCGGGGTGGCGGCGATCGCCGCTGCGGCGACGGCCTATGGCGCTACTCATCCGCCATTGGGGCTTTGGCCGTCCGTTTACGAGTTGAATGCCGACTACCGGACTGCGACCGGGGAGCAGCGCAAGGTTACGCTTGATGGCGATGTCGCGGTCAACTTGAATACCCAGACCAGCCTGGCGATCCGTCGAGCGGAATTTGGTGAGCAGCGCATCGAATTGATTTCCGGAGAGGCATCTTTTGCCGCCCCCGTGCATGCGCCGCGGTCGCTCGTCGTGGTGGCCGGAGAGGGGACGGCGGCTGCGACGTCCGGTCTGTTCGATGTTCGATATGCAGCAAATGGGGAAGACCCGTCGGTTTGCGTGACCTGCCTCGAAGGCGCGGTCAAAATCCAGCGCGGAATCGAGGCGGCGGCTTTGCAGGCTGGCCAACGTGTTCAGTACAACATGGCCGGTTTGGGCAAGATTTTCACCGTCGATCGCGAGGTCGCCTCGGATTGGCAGCGGGGCATCGTCGCTTTTCGCGATACCCCGGTCCCCGAAGCGATCGACGAAATCAACCGCTATCGGCCCGGTCGCATCATTCTGCTCGACTCGCCTCTAAGCAACAGAAGGCTCAGTGGCCGCTTCCGGATTGACGAGATGAATCAGGTCCTGAGGCAGCTGGAGCGCGCTTTTGACGCCAAGCTCCGGCATTTGCCTGGCGGTGTGGTGCTGCTGAGCTGAATGTTTCACCGAAAATATTCGTCAAAAGTCGCCACCAAGCGTGCACACCACCTCTTCGGGATGACGTCTTAGCAGTGAGACCTCTCCGATTGCCTGGCGGCAGCATCTGACTGCAGCCTTCGGCATGGTCGCTCGAAGGAACTGCTTGATGTCCGCCTATGGTCCAGCCTTGTCCGCCATCGATACAACTCGTCGCAATATACGTCATGTGGCGCTGCTGACCGGTGTTAGCGTCGTCTCCTTGTGCCTGGCGACATTGGACGCCAGCGCACGATCGTTAGGAGGGGGATCTGGAGCATCTCCATCACAAGTCGCGATCGGCGCATCGCAATCGGCAGCCGCCGCAGCGGCGCAAGCCGCACAGCGGGCACAGAGCGCGCTGAACGGGGCCGGCAATGCAATACGTTCGTTGCAACAGATGCAGGATGCGGCACGTAATGCCGCAGCGGCTGGCGGCGGCGCGAGCGGAGTTGCCAACGGCTTGCGAACCGGCGGCCTTGACCGCGCGACCGGGGCAGGTGCGTTCTGGGTGGGCGCCGGTGCCCCCACCGAGACGGTGCAGGGCGACCGCACCAAGGTCGATATCGCGCAGACGCAAAAAAATGCTGTGCTCACATGGAGCACCTTCAACGTCGGTGAGAAGACCGATCTGAACTTCGATCAGAGGGGCCAACGCGATTGGATCGCACTCAACCGGGTGATTGATCCGAGCCTCGCGCCGAGCAGGATTCTAGGCACGATCAAGAGCGACGGTACCGTTCTGGTGATCAATCCAAACGGCATCATCTTTGGCGCCGGCGCTCAAATCAATGTCGGCAGCCTGATCGCCAGCACGCTCGATGTTGGACCCCAGGCTGCCCGGCAAGGGTCCAACGGGACTGCAACGCCCACAGACATTGCGTGGCGCAACGACAATTTTCTTCTGAATGGCCTGCTCACCTATGCCGCCGGTCAGACCGCTCCGCAACAAAGCTTTTCCGCGGTGGTCGCTGCGGGCGAAAATCGCGGAGCGATCAGCGTCGCTGCCGGTGCGTCCATCACGACGCGCGATGGCGGCCTTGCGCTGCTGGCTGCGCCAAATGTGAGCAATGCCGGGTCGATTTCCGCGCCCACCGGACAGGTCATTCTCGCCGCCACCGGCACGTCTATCTATCTTACGCCCTCGACCGGGGCGGCCGGCGACAACGCGCCGCCGCCGAATGGCAGTCTCGCTGCCGCACCTGACCCCAATATCCGTGGCCTGGTCCCCGCTGTGACTGTGGGAAGCAGCGCTTCGCGATACTACGTCTGGAATCAAGCGACCGGCCTGATACAGGCCGACCGCGGTAATATCACGCTTCTCAGCTCGACCTGGAGCCCCGATGTTCCGATCGGAGGTGCCGTCTATAATGACGGCATCCTGTCATCGACGACCAGCGTATCGCGCAATGGCTCGATCACCATCGATGGTGCAGATATCCGTTTCGGGAGCCGTTCGCTGCTCGCAATCCTCCCGGACAAAGGCGGCGAGACTATCCCGCAAAGCCCGACCAGCGTGGGCGCTTTTAAGCCGTCGGCGATCAAGATCGGCGAAAAGGCAAATCTGATCGAGATGCAGTCTGGTGCCGTCTTGCTGGCACCCAGCGCAAATGTGCAATTCGGCGCAACCAAGCCGAACGGCGATGCTAGTTCGCCTCTTAATCAGAGTATCCTGATCAATGCCGGTGCCGAGATCAATGTCGCCGGCCTCACGAATGTCGATGTGCCGATCGGTCAGGTGCAGATCGTGATCGATCCGGCCAAGAAGAACGAACTGCGCGACAGTCCGCTCTATCGCGACGGTTTTCTCAACGGCGCCACCATCTATCTCGATCCGCGTCGCTCCGGCGTGCGCTCCGATGGCGTCGCCTGGATCGGCTCGCCGCTGATCGACGCCACTGCCTATTATCAACTGGTTGGCCTCAATGCCGACCGGTTGATGACCAAAGGCGGTACCGTGACTTTCGGTCCGGTGGTGAATGCTGCGTCGAACGTGCCGCAGCCTTACAACATGCCGAGAATCTATCTCATGCGGGGCTCGGTTATCGACACCTCGGGTGGCTGGGCGAGCTATGCGGCCGGCAGCATTCGCACCACACGGCTGATCGACCAATCCGGGCGCATCGTCGATATCGGCGACGCCGATCCTAACGCGGTCTATGTCGGTATCTATAACGGCGGCTTCACGCGCCAGCACCGGGTTCAGGGGCAGATCGATCCTCGCCTCACGGAGGTCTGGTCCAGCATTTTCGACCGAGGCAATGGTCAGAGCTTCATTCCGGCCCATGACGAAGGCCGTGATGCCGGCGTGCTGATGGCGAACGCGGCCGCACTCATCCTTGAGTCCACGATCAAATCCCAAGTCTATCCTGGCGAACGCCAGCGCATCGAATCGAAGACGGGCAGCGGAAAATCGACCTTCGCTGGCGATTTGCGGCCGGTGCAGGCATCGAACAACCAATTGCCGGCCGGCGGCGCGCTGATCGTGGGCGGCATGTCAGATGTCACCATCTCTCACGTCGCGCCGGTGGCTATCGACAATCTCGACGCGGGGTGGACACGCGGTACGATCGCGCCTGATAGCGGAAACTATGTTGCGCCCACACCGGCGCCGGGCCGGACGAACGGGCCGGGGCCGGTGTTTCCTGCCAGCCGCACCGCGACGATGGTACTGACTGATGACTACCTGTCGAAATCCGGTTTCGGCCAAGTCTCGCTGGTCGGCAATATCTTGGTTCGCCCGGATGCCAATCTCACGCTCAATCCGGGCGGCGTCGTCGAGCTGAGCGGTCGTGTCGAAGTCAACGGCAACATCACTGCGCCTGGCGGCAAGATCAATCTTGTTGGAACCGACATCATCATCAATGGCGGTCTTTCGGTGGCCGGTCGCTGGGTCAACGACTTCACCGCACCGGCGGATTATCTGCAGGGCAGCGCGTGGCTGAACGGCGGCTCCATTTCGATGACCGCATTGTCGTCGTTCAAATACCTCGATGCCAACGGCAACATTCCCACGGGCGGAAGGCCAGCTGTCAGTGTTGTCGATACGTCCGGCAGCATCCTGATCAATCCGGGCGCCAGCCTGAATCTTTCCGGCGGCGGACGTATAGATCGGAAGGGGGGCATCGATTTCGGCGCCAAGGGTGGCAACCTCACTTTGACCAGCGATGCCTTCTATTATCCGACCAAACTATCCGGACTTCGCATTACCTCGACTGACGATCGAGATGAGCCGTTCATGCCGATCAACCCGGAGCGGATTAACGCCCGGATCGTGATCGACCCGGCGTCGCTCCAGGCTCACGGTTTCGGAGGCGGTGGCACCTTTACCCTCACCACGCCGGAGTTCTCGTTTGGCACCGGCGAAGCGAAGACAGGGACCGTGCTCCCCATCGATTTCTTCTCAACCGCAGGCTTCGCCAACTACAATATCACTTCGTACAAGACCGATCTGTCTCGGAGCACGTTCACCAATGGCGTGGGCGGATACAATGCGCTGCTGGCCGTGCAGACGGTGACCGTCGGGGCGGGGCAGAACCTGGCGCTGGTTCAGTCCACGCTTTCGAATCTGTTGACCGCGGATCAGCTCAAGGCACTAAAGGGGCTGGACAGTGGCGGGGACATCAACAAGATCGTGTCGGCTTCGGTGCCGGTTGACGCTTTCGATCAGCGCCCCGTCAATCTGAGGCTTGGTGGCGCGATCGAACTTCACGTAGCGGCAGGTGGTCGCGTCACCGGCGCAGCGGGGTCCTCGCTCACAGTCGGTGGCCTCCTGAATGAAGGTTCGATCCGTATCCCGGGTGGCACCATCACGCAGGAACTCATCTTGCCGCGGCTCTATGCGTCTGGTGTCCCGGGCCAGAACGAGCCCGTGGGCATTCGGTCCCTTGCGGATGTCTTCAGCGTCAATGCCGACGGCACCATCGATCCGAATGCCGCCAGCCGCTACACGACCGCTAGTGGCCAGCCGATCAGCAACCAGGATCTCGCGGGCAATTTCTCGATCTCCCGTGGACCGATCAAGGGCCGCGCGATCTACAAGCTCGGCCTTCTCGATCAAGGCGACGGGATCGTTCTCGCATCGGGCAGCGTGACGGACTTGTCCGGCGCCGTGATGCTCAACCCGCGCGCGGTCGATGGCCGCACGCCCATCACGACAGGCACCATCGTCGGGGGCGGCACGCTGGCGGCATTGCCGAGCCAGGCGCTCGGTACGGCGCTGTCTTCGCCGTTCCGCACAAAAGGGGCGATCGTTGCCCGGCCCGGTGCAGTGATCGATCTGTCCGGCGCATCGGGCGCGTTCGACGTCCGGTCCATCGAGAACGGTCCGTGGAGCCGGGGCGGCCATGTCGCCTCGCCGGTCTGGAGTGATGGCGGTGCGCTGCTGGCCGGTGCGGGCGCCACGCTCACCGGCGCCATCATCCGAGCGGATAGTGGCAGCGCGCAGGGGCAGGGCGGGACGCTGCAGATCCTTAACCCGGTCTTCATGCAGCATGATCCGGCAACGCCGCTCGCAAATGCGGTTTCTGCCGACATGCTTGCGCGATCCGGCTTCGACACTTTCATTGCTACTGGCAACATCGCCTCCCGGGGCGATGTTGCCATCGCGATGGATCGGGCGTTCTTCCTGCAGCCGAAGCCGTATGACGGCATCGCGAACGCCACCGCCGCGATTCTTTCGCCAGTCATTTCCGCAGGCGGCGCGCTGACCATAGCCGCGCCCTATATCGGTCTGCAAAATTCTATCGACGTAGCCGATCCTGTGACGTCAGGCACGCCCGGTACCGGCACGGTCACTTTCCGCGGACGTCAGATCGATATCACCGGCATGGCCTTGTTCGATCGCTCGGTGTCCCGCGCAACCTTCGAGGCCAGCGGCGATATCCGTCTGATCGGCGCTGTGCCCTATACGGTCTCTGTTCTCGGCGGAACGGCCAGCACGCCGACTTTGCGCGGCGGGATAGCAGTCAATGGCGATCTCACCATGATCGCAGACCAGATCTATCCGACCACAGGCACGAGCTTCGCCATCACCTCGGCGGCGGCGAACGGGACCGTCACCTTCGGTCGCAGCAGCGGCGTCACGCCAGCAACGCCCTATTCGGCCGGCGGCAATCTGCTCGTGCAGGCGGCTAATATCGTGCAGGGCGGCGTCCTGCGCGTGCCGTTCGGCAGCCTCACGCTGGGCAGCAACGCCGCCACGTCGCGCGCGCCGGCGACCAGAACGGTGGTGCTGGCCGATGGCAGCGTCACTTCGGTTTCCGCGGGCGGTCTGTCGATCCCCTATGGCACCACCATCGATACGATGGAATGGTACTTCGCCCCGACCGGTAACGATCCGCTGACCGCGCCGCCCAGCAAGCTGTTGAATCTCAGCGCAGGCACGATCACCATGGCTGCGGGCGCTACCGTCGATATTACTGGCGGCGGCGATGTCTATGCCTATGAATTCGTCCCCGGCACCGGCGGCTCGCGCGATGTCCTCAGCCAGTTCAATTCCGATCAATACAGCGCCAACAGGATTAATGGCGTCGGCTATCAATATCCGGATGGCCGGCAAGTTTATGCCATCGTGCCCGGTCTTTCTGCTGCTCCGGCCGCAGCCTACGATCCGATCTATTCGGCCAACTATGCCAGCCTGAGCGCCGCTGGCGGCGTCGGCAGGCGCGTCTACCTCGCCGGCGGTAGCGGTCTCGTGGCAGGATGGTACACGCTGCTGCCAGCGCAATATGCGATGTTGCCAGGCGGCATGCGCGTGGTCGAACAGACCGGCGCGAAGAACGTGACATCGGGCTTTTCTATCGCCCAGGCAGACGGATCGCTGCTGACGTCAGGATACTATGGCGATGTGCTCGCGGGGACATCGCAGTCTCAGATCCGGCTGTTCAGCGTGCAGTCGCAGGCCGTCATTCGGTCTTATTCGAACATCGCGCTCACATCCGGCAATGACTACGCAAAGAAGGAGGCGACGAAAAAAGGCATCGTCGTTCCGCAAGTCGGTCTCGATTCCGGCCGTCTTGTACTGAACCCGCTCATCGCCATGACCATCGATGCAACTGTCTTGACCGCCGCCGCTCCGGGCGGACGCGGGTCACAGGTCGATATCAGCGGCAGCAAGATTGAGATACTGTCGACGCTTGCCGGCGCACCGGTCAACGGCGCGATTCAGCTCACCGCGGCAGGGCTGAACCGGCTCAATGCCGAGAGCCTGCTTATCGGTGGCATCCGCAGCGACAATGCCGACGGCACCACCAGTCTCGCGCTGACCAGCAATTCGATCCTGGTCGCCAACGACGCGGCTCATCCTCTGATGGCTCCGGAAATCGTGCTCGCTGTCGATGACGGCATCAGCGGCAACGTTGCATCGACGCTCACGCTGAATGACGGCGCAACGATCATCGCCACCGGCGCAATGAACGACAGGCGCAGCGGCGCCTATATCATCGATGGACAGTTGAGCAGCAGCACCAACAGCACCAACCAGACCGTCTATACGAACCCCGCCCAGAGCGCGATCGGGGCGCTGGTCCGCGTCGCCAACGGACCGCAACGCGTGGTGCAGCGGCTGCGGACGCCGGTATCGAGCAGCAATCCGGGCAGCCCGGCCGGGCTCGCCGCCACGATCGCGCTAGGCAATGCGATCTTGCAGGGTGATGCTATCGGCCTCGACACGTCGCACAATGCCGGCGTCGCCGGCGATGCGGTTCTGCGCGGCAAGGACATCGCCTTTGGCGCAGGCGCGCTCGCCTTCACCAGCGGCAGCGCCGCCGCCGGCGTCGTGGTGATCACGCCGCAATTGCAGGCCATCCTGTCCCAGGGGAATCGCCTCACTTTGCGGTCGCAGACCTCGATCGGCTTCGACAATGGCGACTACAGTTTCGGCGATACGACCTTCGATGCGGCGACGCTGCTGTCGCGGGAAGGCGGCACCGTCACGATCAATGCCTCGCGCCTGCAGCTCGGCAATGCCGGCGCTGCGGGCACCGCGACAGCCGGCAGCGGCGCGCTCGCGATCACGGCCGACGAATTCGCGATCGGCAGTGGTGCCATCGCGGCCTCCGGTTTCGGCAGCGTCAGCCTCACGGCCGTGAACGGCATGTTCTCGGCCGGGACGAATGGCGTTCTCGATGTCGGTACGGCCAATCTGGTGATCGTGACGCCCTATATCGGCGACAGGACGCAGCCCGGCACGGTCTCGACATCATCGACCGGCATGACGCTGCGAAGCGCCGGCACGGTCAATATTACGAATGCGGGGACGGCGGCGCTCGATCCCGCGAAGCTTGCCGGCATTCCAGGCTCTTCGCTCACCATCGAAGGCAATGGCGTCTCGATCGCCGGCACGCATCTGCGCGCGACCGCTGGCGCACTCGCCGTCAAATCGGCTGGCAATCTCGCGCTGTCGAACGGCGCCGTGCTCGAAGCGCCGGGCTATGACAAGACCTTCGGCGACGCGGCCGATCCGCAAACCGCATCGGCGCCGGGTGGAACACTGTCGCTCGCCGCGCTCGGCACCGGCGGCATCGCACTCGGCGATGCCACTTTGTCTGTCGGCGGCGGCGTTGGAAACGGCGGCACCCTCAAGCTCTCGGCCGCCAATGGCGCGATCGACTGGGGGACAGCGGTGCTGAGCGGCAAAGGCGGTGCCAACGGGCAGGGCGGCCGATTTGCAGTGGACACCAGCGGAGCGGTCGATCTGGTCGGCATGAACGCGCGCGCCATTGCCAATGGCTTTACCGGGGGCCTCGACATTCGCACCCGCAGTGGGGACATCGTCCTTGATGCCGGGCAAGTGTTGAAATCGGGCTCCGTGAATCTCACCGCCGATGGTGGCTTCGTCGCCATCGGCGGCACCATCGATACGTCCGGCATTAGCGGCGGCGATATCGCCCTGTACGGCAAGAGTGGTGTGAAGTTGCTTAGCGGTGCGAAGCTCGACAGCCATGCAAGCGGCTATGCGAGCAACGATACCCGCAAGGCGACCGCCGGCGACATCACGCTCGGCACAGACTTCGTCGCATCGACCATCAATACGGATGGCAGCGTCTCCGGCACCAGCGGTGCGATCACCGTGGCGGCAGGCGCCATGATCGACGCGTCCGCCAGTCGTCCAGGCAATCGGTTGGTCCGCATCATGCGCGGCGGTGTCGTCAACTATGCTTATGTCGAAGGCGACCAGGGTGGCATCGTGCGGTTCCGCGCACCGGTGGTGAACGGCAATACGATGAACGTTAATGTAGCTTCGTCCGCCAGCGTGAGCGGTGCGCGCGCGGTCGAGCTCGAGGGGGTCAAGCGCTGGGATCTGGCCACGGTCGTAGCCAGCGGTCTCTACACCGGCGTCACACGCAACCTCGCGACAGACACGATCACGCTGGATCTTCGTACCGGCCTTGACACTGCCAATCCCGACGGCACCCGCGCTACTGTTGCCGGTCTCAATTTCCTCGGTGACAAGGGCGCAGGCACGGTCATCGAATTCGTGCAAGGCTTCGATGTCTCGGCCGCTTACGGCAATCTTGGTGGGTTGGCTTCGCAAGTGAACTTCGCTGCACGCCCCGGCGTCGAATTGAAGCATGACGGCAACATCACGCTTGCGTCCAACTGGAATCTCGGCGCTGGCACGGTCGATGTGAGTTCGGCCAGAGCCGCCGGACTGATGGATGTCGATGCGACGACAGGCCAGGCCTATGTCAAGGTCGGCAGTGAAGCGGCGCTACTGGCGGATTACACCACGATGCTCTACCGCGTCGGCGGCAGAGCGACCAATGCGGCGCCGCTGGTCTCTCTGCGCGCGGGCGGCAACCTTCAGCTCAAGGGCAGCCTCACCGACGGCTTCTTCCAGTTCCGCGACCAGTACGACGCGACCTATCAGTCCTATCTGAACGCCAAGTCCAGCAGCTTCGTTCTTCAACTTGTGACGAACGGAATCCTCCAGGGCGGGGACGGGTCCGGTCTGATCGACTGGACGTCATTTGTCAGTGAGTTCGATCCGTACGGCACTTATTGGTATCAACACATCAACAGCATCGACTATAGCCTTAAGTTTATCGATGAGCTGACGGCCTCGTCCGGCGGCTCGAGCGGACGGCTGGCGGTTGCGATCCCGTTCAATGCAAGCGGAAACTCTCCGGCAGCGCTGGGAACAGGTGTAGGCGGAGCTGGCGATCCTTTGGCCAGCGCGGTGGTATTCCCGCTGCTGCCGGGCGGGCGGATCGTCGCTTCTTCCGACTACCGGCTGGCGGCGGGAGCCGCCACGACGAGCGCTGATCCCCTGCGGATCGCTGCGGCCAGGACCGGAAACCTGATCGTCGATATCGCACAGCCCACAGCCATGACGGTTCCGGCCGCAAGTGTTGGCGGCAGTTTCACCGTTGAACTCTACGACGCGAACTATTCTGCCACCGGCTCCTTCACGGCCGGCCAAGCCGGATTCGAGGATTTTCTCAGGAGCAAGTTTCCCGGCATCTCCGATGATGCCGCCATCTCGTTGCCTTACGCGAGCTTTGTCCCTGCCAGCCTCCAGAATTTTATCGATGCGACGCTCGCTGCCGACCCCAACGCGCATGCCCTGATCTGGAGCAACGCGAACTGGAATGAAGTGACGATGTCGGTTTCGCTGTTCGCGCGTTACCTGCAGCAGAATCCCTCCGGATTCGGCGGTGGCGGCAGCGCAGGCAACGTCACTATCAATCTGCTGCCGCAGACCGTGGTGCGCACCGGTACCGGTAGCATCCGCCTGGCGGCGGCCGGCAATGTGGACCTGACCGGCGGCAGCGCGATCACTTACATCAACGCATTGGGCAATATCGTCTCGGCGCCGTCCCTGCCGCGCTCCAGCAACGACAGGAACGCATCTGGTCAATTGGGTGGAGCGGCGGTTTACACCGTCGGTCATCCGACGTCACCCGCTTCCGAAGTGTTGCCCGACCCTGTTACAGGGAAGCCGGTGACTATAGGGGTACGGACGCCGAGCGGGTCGATCTTCAGTGCGCCGCCGGATTACCGATATGGTGTCGGTTCGGGTGCTGGAACGGGGATCGTCGGTGTTGTGCTCGCGGATGCGTTGCAACTCACCGGAGGAGGTAATGTTCAGATTTCCGCGCAAGGCAGCGTGCTTGGCCGCCGCGATCTATCTCTGGCCTTCGCCGTGGCCGCCAACGGAGAGAATGCCATACGGCCGTGGATCGGATCGACAAACACTGATTTGATTTCTGCCTCCAATGATCAGCCGTGGCGTATCAACTCCGCGACCCAGGACACCCTTGGTGCGACGATCAATCCGCAATTGTTCCGTGCGGGCGTCGGTGCGCTCGGTGGCGGCAGCATTCTGATCGAAGCCGGCGGTTCGGTCTCCGATATCCAGGCAGTGGCGGACACGTCGTTGGTCACTGCGGTGGCGACACCGTTGGGGGAAGCGGCCACCCGTGTTCTGGTGACCTCGGGGGGCGGCAACGTCGCGTTCCGCGCCGGCGGCGACATTCTCGCCGCGCGCATCGATGCCGCCAGCGGGACGGCGCGACTGTCCGCGGGCGGGCGCATCGGCAGTTTACCGGTGATCGTGGAGTACCGCTCCGTCACATATCGCGATCCCGCCAACAATCCGAGGACCGTCACAGTGCCCACGGTGCAGGACAGCGAAACGCTGATCCGAGTCGACGACGCTGTCGTCGATCTCGCCGCGCGCGGTGACATCACCGTCCAGGGCATCAAGCAGCTCGACGGGTTCTATTCCGATGCCAGCGCGATCAACCTGGTTGCCAACGGATCGATCACCATCACCAACAGCGCCAGCAGCGTCAGCGCGATCTATCCGGGAACGTTGACCGTTGCCTCGCTGATCGGCAATGCCAACCTGCGGACCTATGCCGTCCCGCCCGGCTACGCGCCGCCGGGGAACACCCCCAATTGGGGGCTGGCACCTGCGGCGTATAACTATGGCGCACCTTACGGCATTCTGATGGTGCCGACCGCCAATGGGCAGCTCAGCCTTCTCGCCGGCGGCAACATTGCGCCGACCAGCATCGCGATGCTCGACAACGACCCCAATGAATTGCCGGGTCTCTTCACTCTCGGTGGCGCCAACCTTGCCGCCAGCTCGACTGTCATCGGCGTGAATGCGAACTATGGATATTCCTTTCCCGCCGTGTTCTCCAACACGCCGGAAGGGCAACTCGAGAAGCTGCATACGGCTGCCGGAACTCACGTCGCGGATCCGAACCCGGTCTATCTCTATGCCGGTAGCGATATCGGCACCGCCGACAGCGGCGTCAGGCTGTTCCTGCCGAAGCAGGCGCGTATCCATGCGCAGCGCGACATCGTCAACATGATGTTCTTCGGCCAGAACCTTGCGGCGAAGGATCTCACCCGCATCGTCGCCGGTCGCGATCTCATCGCCACATCGAAACTGGCGGCCGCGGAGGGCGGCACGCTGGCCAAGCCCGTGCTGCTCGGCAACAGTTTCATTCTTGGTGGACCGGGCGATCTGATGGTCGAGGCCGGCCGCGACATGGGACCCTTCCTCAATTCGGCCGTTGTTAGAACCTGGATCCCCGATCGAAACGGCAACAAGATTGATACCGGGCCTCTGACATTCGGCGAGGGTATCGTCACCATCGGCAACGACTGGAATCCCTATCTGCCGGAACAGGGGGCGAATATCACGGTGCTGTTTGGCGTGGGCAAAGGTGCGGACTACGGTGCACTGCGCGACGCCTATCTCGCGCCGGGTTCCATGCGCCATGCCCAGGGCAACTATGGCGATAAGCTGGTCGCCTGGATGCAGAACAATGCGAGCGACGTCCTGCAAGCAAGGTTCGGCACGACCAAGGTGAGCGACCAGCAAGCCTATGAGGCTTTCGTGTCCTTGCCGTCATTGCGGCAGCGGCTGTTCCTGATCAACGACGTCTATTTCACTGAGCTGCGTGCAGCGGCGGTCAAGGACGGACCGTCCTATTTGAAGTATTCGCGCGGCTATAGCGCCGTAAACACGCTGTTCCCGGCCGGGCTCGGCTATCCAGCGAACGGGCTGGAAGGTGGCACCAACAACGGCGCTACTGTTGATACTGGCGATCTCGACTTGCGGCTCGCGGCAATCGAGACGGTGAGAGGCGGCAATATCAATATCCTCGGCCCTGGTGGCCGCGTGCTTGCCGGCTCCGTTGTCAGCACCGCACAGCAGGCCGCGCGGCGCAATTATGCCGGTTACACTTTATATCAGCATGAGCGAGCTCAGATCGGTGGGCTCATCCTGCCGATCGATGCTATCCCGACGGGATATGAGGGCGTAATCACGTTGCGTGGAGGCACTATCAACACCTTCACCGACGGCGATTTCCTGCTCAACCAGAGCCGGCTGTTTACGGTGAAGGGTGGCGACATCACCATGTGGTCGTCCAATGCCGACCTCAATGCGGGGCAGGGCGCCAAGACCACGCCGAACTATCCTCCGGCCGTCGTCCGGATCGGCAAGAACCTGTATGCCGAGCCCGATCAGGCCGGCGCGACTACCGGTGCCGGCATCGCCGCACTGGCGCCCGATGCCGGCACCGATGCGCCGG